>JBATRI010000308.1:0-11248 GCA_049292515.1 Geminicoccaceae bacterium | reverse complement strand
CTGCTGGTCGGCGACCCGGTGCGCTGCAAGGCGGCCTCGGACCTGCTCCTGGAGCGGCACGGGATCTACCTCCAGCCGATCAACTACCCCACCGTCCCGCGCGGCACCGAGCGGCTGCGCCTGACCCCGGGGCCGCTGCACGACGACCGGCTCATGGACCAGCTCCTCCACGCCCTGCAGCACGTCTGGGCCGAACTCGACATCAAGCTCGCCGCGTAGTGTCGGCAGTGACAGTCTCGTGTATGTAACGTCTCGATGTACAAGAGGGCAATGCTTGAATTGATGCTTCTGGTCAGAGTTTGATCCAGTGTAGCCTCTAGTATCGTGCCTCAGCCTGCCAAGTCCTCGGTTTAGACGTCGGGCGGGCGACCTCACGGTCGCCGTCATGCCAGCTCGAGTCGCCGTTGCCGCCGATCCCGCAACGCCAGCGGTGTGGGGTCTCGCCGACAATGCGCTTGAACACGGTCGTGAAGTGGGCTTGGGTCTGAAATCCAACGCTGAGGGCAACATCGACCAGCTTCGAGCGGGGCTCTGCGAGCAGGTGGCGCGCATGGTCGATGCGACGGCGAAGCAGGTACTCGTGGGGGCGCAGCCCGGTCGCGACGCGGAACTGCGCCGCGAAATGCATGCGCGACAGCCCGGCGACACCAGCCAGATCCGCGAGGGTGATCGGGTCCTCGAGATGAGCGTCGATGTGAGCGACGACGCGCCTGAGGCGCCATGGCGGCAGAGGCGTGCGACTGCGCGGAATGCCTGCCCCAGGAAGGGGTACGGGCGAGTTGCCGGAGCGCGCCGTCAGGATCGGGCCGGTCGCCATGCTGCTGGACGAACGACCGTCCGGGACAGTCTGGGTGGAGCAGTGGGGCAGGCGCTCATTTTGGATTACTTCAGACCATCCCATGTAAATCGCCATCGCTTACTGATCCTCAGCTGGATTATGAGCCATATTCCCGGCCCGACTCCGATCTGGTTCATGTATTCGTGAAACACTCTAGATCGGATGACGCTCGGTAGAGGCTTTCTGTGAGCCAAATTATTGGTATTGGATGTACGGAGCCACTATACGCTCGTTGCCATTGGAGATGCATTGGTCTGGCGAACTCATACCAAGGTTTACGTCAACGCCGCCGACGCAGGCGGGAGATGTCGCTGAGTGCCCATGCGGTACAGGCCCGCCAAACGAGTTGGCAGCGTCAGCAGCCCGTGCCAAGCCGCGGACCTGATCCTTGAGAACGCATTCCGATCAGGCAGGCGGCAGCCTCGACGCGATGTGACCGCGGAAGCTGCCGACTATCGGGCCGAGCGCCACGGCTCGACCATGAAGCGGGAGACCGACGTCTGATTCAAAGTAATCGACTTGGTCGTGTTATAGGGATACCATTTGCAACCAACATAATCAGGAAGAATTGCCAGAGATCTAATTTGCGAATAATTTGTCCTGCTTCAAGGCGCAGTCAATATATTGAAACAACTCATCGGCAGCAAAAGGTTTACTGAGAATGCCGAGCGCGCCCGCAGCCAGTGCGCGGTCGCGCTCGCCGGCGTCCGCATGGGCGCTGATGAAGATGATGGGCAGCAGATGTCCCCTGGCCACGAGCAGCTCTTGAAGGTCCAATCCGCTTACCCCCGGCATCCGCACATCCACGATCAGGCACGCCGCGTCAGGCCCCCAAGGTGATCGCAGGAACTCTTCGGCTCCATGGAACAGATTGACCGCCAGCCCCGTCGAGCGAAGCAGACTTGCCAGCGCGGCGCGCACCGACTCGTCATCGTCGATGACCGCGATCACCCGCCCGTCGATCAATCCGTTCGTCCCACAAGCCGAAATGGACCGTCCACGCTCCCGCGGCGGGCGGTGTTCCAGGTCCAGGATGCCTGCCGCAGCCCCCGCTGCAAACTATACGGAGGTCTTAGAGGGAGATTCGTCACCGGATAGAGGTGCGAGCAGTTCGGTCATCCGCACGAGATCCGCCAGCGATCGCGCCGCCATCTTTTTCATGACGTTGCCGCGGTGGATCTTCACCGTGATCTCGCTGAGGCCGAGCTCGCCGGCCACCTGCTTGTTGAGGAGACCCGCGGTGACGAGCGCCAGCACCTGCCGCTCCCGTGCCGTCAGTGCAGCGTAGCGCCCGCGTAGCTCGGCAGCGGCCAATTCGCGGGAACGTCGTTGCCGGTCGCGGTCCAGTGCTGCACTGACCGCATCCAGCATTTCCTGATCACGGAACGGCTTCGGCAGGAAATCGACGGCGCCCGCCTTCATCGCACGCACCGACATCGGGATATCGCCGTGACCGGTCACGAAAATGATCGGGACATGGACGTTGGCCTTGGTCAGCAGGGCTTGCAGATCCAGCCCGCTCAAGCTCGGCAACCTGATATCCAGCACGAGGCAGCACTCGCAATCGGGCCACGGGCCCTCCAGCACCTCCCGCGCCGAACCGACCAGCCGGACCTGCAGCCCTACCGACCTGAACAGGCTGCCGAGCGCTTCACGCAGGGATTCGTCATCGTCGACGACGATGACGGTCGGCCCCGGTCCGCCGGAGGTCGAGCGGCTATCCGTCATTGCGTCGCCACCGGAGCCATCGGCAAGGTGACGTGGACGCTCACACCGGGCCCATCATGGCCAGAAACCCAGATGCGGCCACCGTGCGCCTCGACGATCGAGCGGCTGATCGACAGGCCCATCCCCAGCCCATCGGCCTTGGTCGTGAAAAAGGGATTGAACAGGCGGTCACGGTCGGCAGGGTCGATGCCCCCGCCATTGTCCCGCACCTCGATCCGCACCTGGTCCGGCCCCTCCTCAGCGGTGCAAACCCGCAGCTCGCGCGGTCGGTCGACGATCGCATCCATCGCCTGGATGGCGTTCAGGACCAGATTGATGACGACCTGCTGCAGGTGGACGCGGTCCACCAGCACAAAAGGACGCTCCATGCCGTGCTCGAACCCCAACGTCACGCGATGCACCGACAGCTCGCGCTGAACCAGCGTCAAGGTGTCCTCCAGGATTTCGTCGAGATCCTCCGGTTCGGGCTGGACCTCGGCGCGCTTGGACAGTGCGCGCAACTTGCGGATCACGTCGCTGGCACGCCTGCCGTCATCGATCATGCGCGTCACCGCCTGGCGCACCTCGTCGAGTTGCGGCTCGGGGCGATTGAGCCAGCGCAGACAGGCCTCGCCATGGGTGACCACTCCGGCCAGCGGCTGGTTCACCTCATGCGCGATCGACGCCGTCAACTCGCCGAGGGTCGTCAGACGCGTCACATGCGCCAGCTCCGCCTGTGCCTTCTGTAGGGCATGCTCCGCTTCCCTGGCCGATGTCACGTCCACCATGGCACCCAGATACTCGAGTTCGCCCGCGTCGTCGGTCCTGGCCCGGGCCACCGCGTGGATGTAGCTCACCGAGCCGTCGGCCATGATGCAGCGGTGCCCGAAGTCGAACCGCTCGGCACCGCGCATAGCGCGCTCGAGCTCACAGCGAAACGCGGCTCCATCGTCGGGGTGGACGCGGCTGAAGATGAACTCCAGCGTTGGCTTCTGCGCTGGATCGAGCTGCCACATGCGGCAGGCTTCCGCCGACCAGACGATCTCGCCGCTGGTCGGCTTCCAGGCGAAGCTGCCGGTTCGGCTCAAGCGTTGGGCCTCGGTCAGGTAGATCTGGTTACGGATCAGCGCCTGCTCTGCCCGTTTGCGGTCCTCGATGTCGAAGCTCGCCACGTACCATTTCGTGATCGCCCCCGCCTCGTCGCGGTGCGGCACGGCCCGGACCAGGTGCCAGCGGTAGGACCCGTCCTTGCGGCGCAGCCGCAACTCGACCTCGTACGGCTCGCCTTCCTGCCAAGCGGATTCCCGGATGACCTGTGCGCGACCACGGTCCTCCGGATGCGTCAGGGACTGCCAATCCCTCAATATGCTGGCTTTAGAGAAGCCGGTCTCCTCCCAACGCGCGTTGGCGAAATCGAGGGTGCCGTCCGGCAGCGCGCTGCAGACGGGAACGGGGATCGAGTCGATGGTGAGCTGGAGTTCCTCCTGATGACGGAGAGCCGCGATTTCCGCCCGCTTGCGGTCGGCGATGTCATTGTTGGTCTCCAGGATCGAGATGGGCTGGCCCTGCCGATCGCGCCGCAGGTGCCAGCGGCTGGCCATGTCGAGGCGGGTGCCATCCCGGTGGGTATGGACCAGTTCACCCTCCCAGCACCCGGTTCGGAGCAACTCGTCAACGATGTCTTCCAACGGGGCGGGAAAGACGGTGCGCAGCAGGCTGTGCAGGACCTGGCCGACGGCGTCCTCCCGCCTCCATCCGTACAGCTCCTCGGCACCACGGTTCCAATAGGTGATGATATCGTTCATGTCCCGAACGGACACGGTGTCGTGCGTCAGGTCCAGCAGACTGGCGCGCTCGGCCAGGAGCGCGGTCACACGCTCATTGCGTAGCACCAGCATGGTCGTGATCGCGATCGCCGCAAGGCCCATGACGCCTCTTAAGACCGCGTTCCTGTCGTCGACGACGCCATGCGTCAGCGCGAAGCTCAGGAGTGTCAACGCCGCGCAGCCGGCAGCAACGAGGATGATCCCCCGCCTTCGGCAGAAGCTGCCGGCCAGCAGAACGACGATCACGTAGAGGACGGCGACGCCGAAGCGCGAGGGCGTTGCGGTATCGACGATGAATATCGCCAGGGCCACGGCCACCGCGAGCGCCATCGCGACCCGTGGCGTGGGGAACATGCCCTGCCCACCGCCTTCCCGAATGCCCCAACGCTCCATCCGCATCGCTCTCGCTACCAATGCCCTTCCTCGCCGCCCCAACCCCAGTCAGAGACCCCCGGCGTTCTCGCCCATTCGCCTGGGCGCGACAAGGAGGCCGTGCGGCGGCGGCACTCGCTGATCCGAGCGGCGCGCGCGATGCGGTGCTCGACCCGGCGTTCTGGAAAGACACCTGCAAGCCTACCGTCCTAGCCTCGATTCGTCACTTGGCGCTCCACCCAGTATCGAGCAGCGGCGGACACCGGCAGTCAGTCCGCACGGAGATGACGATCGATGCCGCACCCGCCTGCAGCCAATCAGGGTCCATGCGGGCAACAGGTCCGCGATCGAGGGAGTGGCGAAACGGCCTTACTGCTTCTCCTGAGCGCGACGGCAGGGTCGACCGATGCCATCGGGTTTCTCGGCCTCAACGGCCTGTTCACGGCTCACATCACCGGCAACATCGTGATCCTGGCCAATCATCTTGTGACCCAGGGCAATGGTGGACTCGCGCAGATGATCTCGGTGCCAGTGTTCATGGCCGTGCTCGGCATGGCGCGGCTGCTTGGCCTCGCGCTCGATCGCAGCGGCAATGGGGTAGCTACGCGAGCGCTGCTGACGCTTCAACTCGCCCTGTTGCTCGGTTTCTTTCTTCTTGGACTTCCGCTTGGTCCGTCGTCCGACGCCGATGCGCCCTGGGCGGTGCTCGCCGGCATGTGCGGCGTAGCTGCGATGGCGGTTCAGAACGCTCTCGTTCAGACAGAATTCCCGGGCACACCCTCGACCGCGGTGCTGACGACCAATATCACGCGCTTCACCGTTGCCGCTGTAGAGGCCGTCGCCGGCCCTTCCGTGAAACGCGGCGATGCGCGCGACAAGGTCCGCTCCACCTCGCTGCCGATCATCGGCTTCGTAACCGGCTGTGCGGCCGGCGGTTGCGTCGAGTGGCAGATCGGGCTGGGTGCCTTGCTGCTGCCGATTCTCCTTGCCCTGTCAGCGCTACTCGCGAGCCCAGATCCCACCACGTGAGGGGCCCCGGGCCGATCTGACGGTCGCTGACGTCCATCGCACACGATGTATATTGGCATGAGCTGGGCTGGCCAATCGCGTGGTGACGGCGCGGGCGGCGCCGACAACACCACCTGCAGATCGACGTCGATCTGTGGAATTCATCTGTGGCCGATCCAGGAAACCGCGGCGGCGCCATAATATTCGAACGTAGCTCTGCCGAGGCGATGACGGCGATGCAAACTGACAAGACGGGCGACTCAATTGTCGGCAGCATGCGCGCTATCGGCTTGGACATTCCGGATGGCGGCTTCGTCAGATGGCCAGTCGCTGCCGGGCTCGCGTTCTCGAGCCGAACCAGCGGCAGTCGGCGTCAAGCATCCGACCGCGGCGATGCTGGAGAGATCCATTGAGTGCTTCGACGTTCCTGACCTCGCCAAGGCCGGGCCGAAAGCTGAGCGAGCAGCACATACCCTCAACACGAAAGGAGTATCGACAATGTCGACCAAGCAAGCCGAGGGTCGCCGCACGGCCAATCTCGCCACTCCTACCATCCTGGGCGCCAATGCGGTGCAGGACATTGCAGGTACGCTCAACATCCTTCTCGCCGATGTCTTCGCCCTCTACCTCAAGACGAAGAATTTTCATTGGCACGTCTCGGGGCCGCACTTTCGGGACTATCATCTCATGCTCGACGAGCAGGCGGGCCAAATCTTCGCCACCACCGACGACATCGCCGAGCGGGTGTGCAAGCTCGGTGCGACCACGCTGCGCTCGGTCGGGCAAGTCGCCAAGCTGCAGCGGGTCCTCGACAACGACGCCGACTACGTCACCCCGCAGGACATGCTGGCCGAGCTGCGCGACAACAAGCAACTGGTGTTCCACCTGAAACAGACCCACGATCTCTGCGACGAGCACGGCGACGTGGCCACCGCGAGCCTGACCGAGAACTGGTTCGACGAGGCCGAACGGCGGGTATGGTTCCTGTTCGATGCAGGGCGCACCCAGGGCACCGGCGCCTAGCCGGCTGCAACGACACGACCACTCGGTATCCCGTCACTGGCGGCTTGGCCTGGAGAGCCATCATGTCATGCATCGGACGAGCCTCTGCCATCCGGCTCGCATCAGTCCTCCTGCTCGCATTGGCAGCACCCGCCAGGGCCCAGGCTCCATCGCCGATGGGCGAATGGACCACCGAAGGGGGCAAGGCCCGGGTGCGGATCGCGGCATGCCCGGAGAATGCGGAGCAACTGTGCGGCGTGATCACATGGTCCTACCGCCCGCCCGGCGCCGAGGCCGGCCCGTTGCTGGACATCAACAACCAGGATCCGGCGCTTCGCTCGAGGCCGATCATCGGTCTGCCGCTCCTCCAGGGGTTCACGGCGACCGGTCCGGACAGTTGGGGTGGCGGTACGATCTACGACCCAGAGGGGGGCAAAACCTACAAATCGAAAATGCAGCTCGATGGTGCCGACCAGCTCGAGGTCAGCGGCTGCATCCTGATCTTCTGCCGCGGCCAGACCTGGACGCGCTACGCGGCGGCGCAGGCAAACCCATGAAGCCTGGCCATCATCGCCTTCGGCTACGACGGCTGCTCGTTCGTGGAACCGCATCCGTCGCCGCGTGAGTTCGGTCGCACCGGCCAGTACTCATATCGCGACCTTGCCGGCACGGCAGCACGGATACGCTTCTGCACCAGGCGCGCCTGCACGCTCGCCGAGGAGGCCCTAGCCGGTCTCGGTGCCGCCCTGCGGGCACGGTTTGGGCCTCTACGCAATTCCTCGGCCCGCCGACATACGCACTTTCTCGAAAGACGTGCTGCTTATCGTTGCTCTACTCGGAGCCAGCCACCCGCTTCGGGAGCCGACCAGCCGTGACAGAGTCCATTGTTCATCAGCGCGATGTCGACGGCCGCGGTGGCGGAGGCAACCCGGCGCCCCAGCCGGAGGTAGCGGCACATCACCGCCATCTGCGGATCTGGCTGGCGGCCGCCTGCTGCCTGCTGGTCCTCGCCGCCGGCGGTGCCGGATATTGGTGGCTGACGCGCGATCTGGTCTCGACCGACGATGCGTTCGTCGACGGCGACGCGGTCGCCGTGGCGGCACAGGTCGTGGGCGGGCGCGTGGTGGCGCTGCACATCGCCGACAACGAGCAGGTGGCGGCCGGGCAGCTGATGATCGAGATCGATCCCAGCGACTTCGAGGCTGCTCTCGCCCAGGCCCGGGCAAATCTGGCAGCAGCCGAGGCCGACCGGCGGTCCGCGGCGGCCGATCTCGACCTCACGCGCTCCATGACGGCGGCCGACCTCGCCCTTGCCCGATCCGGGGTCGAGGCCGCGCAGCAGTTTGTTCAGCAGGCCCAGGCCCAGGCCGACGCCGCCAAGGCGGAGGCTGAGCGCATGAAGCTCAACCTGCCGCGGGTCGAGGATCTCTATCGACATCAGTTCAACTCGGCACAGCAGCTCGATCAGGCGCGAGCAGCGGCGCAATCGACCGAGGCCGAGTATGGGGCCGCCCTCAAGGCCGTCAGCACGGCGCAGGCGCAACTCGGCGAGGCGCAGGCCCGCCTGCTCCAGGCACAGACGGCACCCCAGCAGGTGGCGCTCAAGGAAGCGGCGCTGGCCCACGCGCAAGCGGAAGTCCAGCAGACTGCGGCACAGGTCCGGACCGCGGAGCTCGATCTGTCGTACACGAGAATCGTCGCACCGCAGGCCGGCCGCGTGACCCAACGCTCGGTGAATGTCGGCGACGTCGTGGCACCGAACCAGACACTCACCTTCCTGACCGTCGGCCGGCCGTGGGTCACGGCCAACTTCAAGGAGACGCAGCTGGCCCAGATGCGGCCTGGCCAGCCGGTCGAGATCGACGTCGACACCTATTCCGACCGCCCCCTGCACGGTCACGTCGACAGTCTCCAGGACGGCACCGGCGCCCGCTTCAGCCTGCTGCCGCCGGAAAACGCCACCGGCAACTACGTCAAGGTGGTGCAGCGGGTGCCGGTGAAGATCGTCTTCGACGAGCCCGCCGAGATCGACCGGTTCCTGGCGCTCGGCATGTCGGTGGTGCCGACGGTGCGGGTCACCCAGCCGACGACCGCCGTGGACGGCGCGCGATGAGCCAGACGGCACCGCACCGGCCGAGCTTCTGGCTGGTCGCACCCGTGGTCTCCATGGCCGCCTTCATGGAGGTGCTGGATATCTCGATCGCCAACGTGGCCCTGCAGCATATCGCCGGCGATCTGGCGGCGGGGCCCGATGAGGCGACCTGGGTATTGACCTCTTATCTGGTCACCAACGCGATCGTGCTGCCCCTCTCGGGCTGGCTGTCGACCGTGCTCGGCCGCAAGCGGTTCCTGCTCGCCTGCATCGCCGGCTTCAGCGTGAGCTCGCTGGCCTGCGGGCTGGCGCCGAGCCTGACCGTGCTGATCTGCTTTCGCGCCGTCCAGGGGCTGACCGGCGGCGGCCTGCAGCCGGTCGCCCAGGCAATCCTCAACGACGATGCCCAGCCCAGCCAGCGGGCCATGGCCTTCGCACTGTTCGGCATGGCGGTCGTGGCCGCACCCGCGATCGGACCGACGCTCGGCGGCTGGATCACTGACAATTACGACTGGCGCTGGGTGTTCCTGATCAATGTGCCGATCGGGGCAGTCCTGTTCTTCTTCCTGTCCGTGCTGATCTCCGATCCGCCCGACTTCGCTGCGGAGCGGACGCGCCGGCTGCGCCAGGGCATCCGTGTCGACTATGTCGGGCTCGGCCTGTTGGCGCTGGGCCTGGGGTGCCTGCAGGTCGTGCTCGACCGGGGGCAGGAGGACGACTGGTTCGGCTCGAGCTTCATCCTCCTGATGGCCGTCGTCTCCGGTGTGGGGCTGATGCTGTTCGTCGTCTGGGAGCTGCTGCGGGAGGACCCAATCGTGGACCTCCGCCTGCTCACCAACCGCACCTTCGCGGTCGCCAACGTGCTGATGCTGATGCTGGGGTTCGTGCTGCTCGGCACGACGGTGCTGCTGCCCGAGCTCGTCCAGCAGTTCTACGGCTACACCGCGACCGAAGCCGGCCTCGTCATCTCGCCCGGCGGCTTCACCATCCTGATCCTGCTGCCGCTGGTGGGTCGCCTGCTGGGCGTGATCGATGTCCGCGTGATCATCGGCTTCGGTCTCGTGGTCTCGGTCACCGCCCTCTATTACATGGGCTATTTCTGGCCCGGCTCGAGCTACACGCAGTTCATGTGGGCCCGTGTCTTCCAGGCGGTCGGCTTCGCCTTCCTGTTCATCCCGATCAACACAGTCGCCTTCTCCGACCTGCCGCGCTCTGCCAGCGGCAACGCCGCCGCGATGATCAATCTGTCACGCAACATTGGCGGCAGTATCGGGATCTCCGTCGTGACAGCCGGGATCGCTCGCGGCGAGCAGGCGCATCAGGTGCCGCTCATCGAGCATATCACAGCTCAGAGCTCGGCCTATCGCGCGGCGATCGAGCAGTTGGTGGCGAGCTTCACCCAAGCCGGCCTGGGTCCGACAGAGGCACTACGGCACGCCCAGGCGGACGTGTATCAGCAGGTCCAGCAGTAGGCTGAGCTGCTTGCGTTCCTCGATGATTTCCGCTGGCTGGCGCTGGCGTTCCTGGCGCTGTTGCCGCTCGTCCTGCTGCTCAAGCCCTTGGGTACCGAGAGCCCAGCCCCGCCCTTGCATTGACGAAGGTGTGGACCTGGGCGGCGTCTGGCCGCTCAGGGTGGGGGAGGGAGCGCCATACCGAACTCGGCCAGTCGGCCTCCAGTGAGAATAAAGTATCGGCATCGAGCAACAAACTGGGCCGATCATGACGCCGTCGAACACGAGCGTAGTTGGTCGGACGGCAGAGACCGTGCTGCAAAATTGTTGAACGACGCGATACCGAAACCCGTGACAGTGCTTTGGACAGGCTTCGGCTGGTAGCACGTAGACTCAATAGCGCACCTCGGCGAGGCGCTCGAGTCGGCGGGGTCCCATAAACCGCAGCGCCACGGCGCCGACGCCGAAGGCAATGCCGGTGATGCAACGGCGACCCAGCCCCCGATATTCCAGGCGGCGGTGGCCGCGGCTGATCCTCCTGCCCCGCCCAGAAACATCGCGCCCATCAGGATGGTGTTGAGGCGCGGCTGCCCGGTCGGCACGCGCTCGGGGATGGGTCGCCTGGCATCATCTCACCTCCTGAAACGCGGCCCTCGCGGCCGGCTGTTGTTTATCGATTGATAACTTCTCAGACGCGCCCGTCGGCTGTCAAGCTCTATTTATCGGATGATAATTTGCTGGGGCAACCGCCTCCTTGCCGTCATGGACATGGCCAGCCCGGTCGGCTGCCGGCGGCGCAAGTGCGCCGGCACCGTCTTTATCGCTTGATCAGATAGCCCGATCTGTTACGGGATCGGCATGACCCGCGTCGCTCGCTCCAGGACAAGCCTCGGCGGACCGCTGACAACGGGCGGGCGCGGCCGCGCCGCCACGCCGGCGAGCGGTCCGGGGG
>JBATRI010000307.1:0-1916 GCA_049292515.1 Geminicoccaceae bacterium | reverse complement strand
GCGAGCTGAAGCAATGCAGGAGCCTGGGTTCCTACTGCTCGCTCGACAGCCCTCTGGGCTGCATCGAGGCCAGGCGCGGCTATTGCTGCTTTGCCAGCCCGTTCAGCCGCATCATGCAGGAGCAGCTCCGCCCGCAGCTCGGCCTGCCGTTCGGCGATGCCGAGGACCCCGAATGCGCCGGCATCCCCATCGAGGACCTGAGCCGGATCGACTGGAGCAAGGTCGATGTGGGCGAGTGGATCGCCATGCTGGCCGACAACGGCCAGCTCGAGGATGCCGAGAGCATCACCGCCGAGCGGCTCTCCGGCAACCTGCGCGCCGTCAACGCCGCAGCACCCGCGGCCGGCGACGCGGAGCGCGCCCCGGTCCTGGAGCGCACCACCCGGCGTACCGAGGACATCGACGTCGCTTCCGTGCGTACCGAGGCCAGGGACGAGCTCATGCCCTACCTGCAGCCCGGTGCCGGTGCCCCCAGGCCTCAGCCGGAGACCGCGGCCACCATCCCGCCCGAGCTGCTACAGCCCTGGCGCCTGCCCAACCAGTGGATGGAGCAACCCGATCCCGAGCCCGGCGATCCCGGCCCGATCGACCCGGGGCCGGAGCTGCCCGAGCCGCCACCGCCGGCCGCCTGCAGCGGCTCGGGTGCCAAGACCACCGTCGATTCGGTGGCCGCCTTCCAGCAAGCACTGAACACCGCCGGCCCCGACGACACCATCATCCTGGCCCCCGGCAGCTATGGCGGCCTCAATATCACCAAGGGCGGCACGGCGACGGCCCCGATCTACATCGCCGCCGCCTATCCGGCGGTCAGCGGCGGTGCCGTGCCGCAGAGCACGCCCAAAAGCTCGATCACCAGCATCGCCGTCAACGCCGGCAACCTCGTCATCTGCGGCCTGCACCTCAACGCCGGCGCCTTCACCTCCGCCCGGCACGGCAAAGGCCGCACCGACAATGTCAGCTACGTGCAGAACTACTTCGCCACCGGTGTCATCAACGCCATGGGCATCGAGTACGGTCTCCTCGTCGACAACCCGGCCGAGAATCTGCTCGTCCAGAGCAACTATTTCGAGGCCCGGCACAATGCCGGCTTCGCCCAGGACTACGGTGTGGCCCTGTTCAGCGTGCGCAGCGCCTACATCCGCGGCAACGTCTTCGACGGCGTGTTCAACCACGCCGTCTCGGCCAAGCACAACGTCGCCAGGCTCGACGTCACCGGCAACGTGTTCCGCGGCTGCGGCCAAGCCTGCATGCATGTCGGCCAGACCCAGGACTATGACGGCAGCGACCAGACCGGCGGCATCGTCACCATCCAGCACAACAGCTTCATCGGCCAGATCCAGGACCATCCTCAGGGCAGCAGCCCGAAGGCCCTGGTCTTACGCAACACCGAACGGATCGTGGTCGACGACAACAGCTTCCAGGGCCAGTGGGCCGACACCATCGTCGCCGACTTCGTCAACCGTGGCGGCATCGAGCGCGTGCAGGGCCGTGGCCTCGGTATCTGGGGGGCACGGCAGCTCAGCATCGTGCTGCAGAACAACATGTTCCACGACGCCAGCCTGCGCTTTACCGGCCGCGGCACCGGTGCCGCCGACCGCATCGAGCTGGTGAACAATGGCGGCACCTACAGCTGTGCGGTCCAACCGTTCCAGGAAGCCGAAGGCAAGAGCTACGACTGGAGCACCATCGACCGCAACCCGCCCACCGTCATCGGCTGTGCCACCGCCAGTGCCAGGGCCGACTGAGCATGGCCGTCTACCACTGCTCGGTCAGGGTCATCTCCCGCGGCGACGGCCGCTCTGCCGTTGCCGCTGCCGCCATCCGTGCCGCCGAGGCCCTTCGCGACGAGCGCCATGGCCGCCGCTTCCGCTCGCCGGCCACCAACCCCGCCCCCGTCCATGCCGAGATCCTGGCAC
>JBATRI010000306.1:0-5474 GCA_049292515.1 Geminicoccaceae bacterium | reverse complement strand
GCATCCAGCTCCTCCTTCACGAGGGCGATCAGCTGCTGCATCCGCAGCGCGTCCGGCCCGGCCGCGGCGGGCACGACGATCGCCTCGGGCAGGGCGGCGAGGACGAGATTGCGGCCGGCCTGGTCGAATTGCAGGCGGCCGCAGACGAGCTGCGCCTCGGGCTCGGCGGCGGTGTTCGACTTCACCAGCACGGCGCCATTCGACCGGCCATGGATGCCGAACGACCCGGCGGCATTCCAGGGCGTCGACGCGCCATGGACGACGTGCGGGCTGCCGTGCGGCAGCACCGCGACATCGCCGGCGGCAAGTCTGATCGAACGGTCGGGCTCGGTGAGATGGAGGATGCAGGTGCCGTCGGTGACGATGTGGAAGGGCGCCCAGGCATGAGGCTCGGTAGGGTGCTCGGAGGCCCACTGCGCGCCGAAGCGGCAGATGTACTGCACCTCCGGGCGCACCCGCAGCAGCGGCGCCAGGCCGCTCAGGGTATCCGATGCGCGCCGCTCGGCCGTGCGCAGTTTTTTCAAGGGCCGGATGATCCCCTGTGGCACTTCATTGAGCCGTACGGGCATTTCCGTCCTACCCGGTCAGCCATAGCCTGTCGTCATGCAAGTCCTGCACCAGGGCGAGGGAGACAAAGATATGGTGACGCCCGCGGTTCAGGACGGCACGGCTATCTTCCCCCCGACCTCACCCGATCGGCCGCTAACCGGAGGATGACCATGACCCAACGGCATCACGCGACATCGCGGCGCGGCTTCTGCCTCTGCTGCCTGTCGGTCCCGGTGGTGGCCGCGACCGGCGGCTGGCTCACCCCGCGCCAAGCCTTCGCCAAGGCGCTGGGCATCGTGCAGCTGATCCAGTCCGAGGCCGCCAAGGCGCCGATCGCGGTGCATCGGCTGCGCGGCAATGTGGCGATCCTCGAAGGCTCCGGCGGCAACATCGCCGTTCTGACCGGGCCCGACGGCAAGGTGCTGGTCGATGCCGGGATCGCGGTCTCGCGCCCGCAGGTCGCCGCCGCGCTGGCGGGGCTCGGCCCCGCGCCGGTCACGCATCTGATCAACACCCACTGGCATTTCGATCATGCCAACGGCAACGAGTGGCTGCATGAGCTGGCCCCCCAGATCGTGGCCCAGGAGAACACGCTCAAGCATCTGTCGACGATGCAGCGCGTCGAGGACTGGGACTACGACTTCGCACCCCTGTCGGCCGCGGCCCTGCCGAACGATGTCTTCGCCACTGAGCGGAGCCTGAAGCTGAACGGGACCACGCTGGCGATGAAATATTACGGCCCGGCGCATACCGACAGCGACATCTCGGTGCAGTTCACCGAGGCCGACATCCTGCACACCGGCGACACGTTCTGGAACGGCATCTACCCGTTCATCGACTACTCGACCGGCGGCAGCATCGACGGCTCGATCCGCGCCGCCGACGCCGACCTGGCGGCCACGACTGAAAAAACCATCATCATTCCGGGCCACGGGCCGCCGGTCAGCAACCGCGCCGAGTTGCAAGCCTTTCGCGACATGCTGGTCGGCATTCGGGACAACGTCGCGGCACTCAAGCAGCAGGGCCGGTCGCTGGATGAGATCGTGGCTGCCAAGCCGACCGCGGCCTACGACGCGAAGTGGGGCCAGTTCGTGATCGGCCCCGCTTTGTTCACCAAGCTGGTCTACGAGGGCGTCTGATGGCGAGCGATCCCGAGCCCACCATCAGCGCCGCCATCGTCACCGCCTTCGGCGAGCAGCCGATCTTCGGCCCCGGCGATCCGGTCCGCATCCTGACCCGCTCGCCGGTCGGCCACTACCGCGTGCCCATCTACCTGCGCGGCAAGGCCGGCACCGTCGAGGCGGTGATCGAGCCGGCCGGGGTCGACAACGAGGAGGAGGCCTACGGCCGCAATGCCGGCGCCAAGCGCCACTACTACCGCATCGCCATCCCGATGACGGAGATCTGGCCTGACTATGTCGGCTCACCGCGGGACGGGCTGCGCATCGAAGTATTCGAGAGCTGGCTGGAGAAGATCTGACCGATGCACCCGCAAGACCATGGCCACGATCATGACCACGACCACCCGCATGCCGAGATCAGCCAGAGCGGGCGCCCCGGCTACTACGAGATCATGGAGACGGCCGTCCGCGAGCTGCTGGTCGAGCGGCGGCTGTTCGGGGCCGACGAGATCCGGCGCCAGATCGAGGTGCTGGATTCGCGCACCCCAGCACTCGGCGCCAAGGTCGTCGCGCGCGCCTGGGTCGATCCCGCCTTCAAGGCCCGCCTGCTCGCCGATGGGCGGGCGGCCTGCGAGGAGCTGGGGATCAGCTTCTACGACGATACCGGGCTCATCGTCCTGGAGAACACCGACCGGGTCCACAACCTGATCGTCTGCACGCTCTGCTCCTGCTACCCGCGGCCGGTGCTGGGCCTGCCACCGGACTGGTACAAGCTGAAGCCGTACCGCGCCCGTGCGGTGATCGAACCGCGGACCGTGCTGGCCGAGTTCGGCACCGTCATCCCGGACGAGGTCGAGATCCGGGTCAGCGATTCGACCGCCATGGTGCGCTATCTGGTCCTGCCCAAGCGGCCGGCAGGCACCGACGACTACAGCGAGGAGCAGCTGGCCACCCTGGTCACGCGCGACACCATGATCGGCGTGGTCCCGGCCAGCATTCCGGCAGGGAGGGCCGACCCATGAGCCAGACCGAGCAACTGGTACGGCGGCTGCCCAACGACATCGGCGGCGTGCCGGCCGAGCCCGTCCAGCGGATCGAGCACGAGCTCGAGCCGTGGGAGAAGCGCTGCCACGCGCTGGCCGACGTGCTCGACTTTCACAAGATCATCAACACCGAGGAGAAGCGGCGCGGCGTCGAGTCGTTGGGGGCGGAGATGGTCGGCAAGCTCACCTACTACGAGCGCTGGATCGTGGCCTTCGCCAACATCCTGTTCCAGAAAGGCATCCTGACGCCGTCGGACCTGGCGCGGAAGATGGACGAGGTGGCGGCGCGCCTGCCCGCCGCACCCTCGGACCCGGCCGCCGGCGTTCCGTCGCCATGACGCCGGCCGGGCTGACCACCCACGCGAGCCGTTTCGGGCCCAAGGAGACCATGGATCGGCTGGTGGCCGCGGTGACGGCGCATGGCATGACCACGCTCGCCCGCATCGACCACGCGGCGGCGGCGGCGAGCGTCGGCATGGCGCTGCGCCCGACCGAGCTGCTGCTCTTCGGCAACCCGCGCGCCGGCACGCCGCTGATGCAGGCCGTGCAGACGCTGGGCATCGACCTGCCGCTCAAGGCGCTGGTCTGGCAGGACGAGGCCGGCGCCACCTGGCTCGGCTACAACGACCCGACCTGGCTGGCCCATCGCCATGGCACCCTTCCCGGCATGGACCGGACTCTCGACGCCATGTCGACGGCGCTCCTGGCCGTCGCCCAAGCGGCGACAAGCTGATCGCAGCAGCGCGATGGATGTCCATACCAGCCCACTCCCCGCCAAGGCGGTGCACTGACCTCCGATATTGACTGCATGCCTTTACCAAAACGTTAAATCGACACGGATTGCTGCTTACGCAACGGAATGACGCGGACTGTGATGGCGGTCACAGTAATTGCATGCCCACGATCCGAAGGTCACGGAGAGCCGGCCCACCGCTGCAAGAAGCGGCGGCATGAAAGGGCCGGCACCTCCGGGAGATCATTGATGATCAACAAGAACATTTCCTTTGGTGGCGCTTTTGTTTTTGCCAGCTTGATCGCTGGCACCGGGCTGGTAGCGGCCCTCGGCTCCGGCCCCCTGCCCCATCCGGTCGAGGCGGGTCCGGAGGTGCCGCAGATGATCCAAACCGCCAGGTATCAGCCCGCCACCGGCGAGTTGAGCACGCCGATCAGGCTCGCCCGAAACGAGGCGCTGGCAGAGCCGGCCTTCGACGATCTCACCTCGCAGGCCTGCCCCCGCTGCCGCTGAGCCTTCCCCGCCGCCGCCCGGGACACCGTCCGTCCCGGGCGAAAGCAGGCGCAGCGCTCACCCTGCGGGGGCATCCCGACGATCGGCAGTGGCGGACGCCGATCGGTGCCAGGGTTACGGGTAGTAGCCGACGCCGCACATCTGCTCGCCGATGCGGGTGACATAGGATGCCTTCGGCACCGGCTCCTCCGCGCCCGGGCGCGGCCACATGTAGTCGACGACCGTGAACTCGCCTTCCTTTGCGCTGTCCCACATCGCGCGGATGAAGGGCTTGCCGGCCTTGTCCACCCAGTCGATGGATTCCTGGCCGACCAGCGCTGCATTGGCACCGTGGGCGCTCATGAATTTTCCCTTGGCGCAGAAGACGTAGAGGTCCTTGGCCCTGAAGGGTGCATCGCCCGCGGTGAAGCTCGCGAGCGCGCCGTTCTCGTCGGCGGCGACGGCCGCGGCGGCCGCGGTCAGCATGGCCTGAGCCTCGGCAGCGGTGCCGGAATCCTGTGCTGCCGCCGGTTGCAGGCCGAGGCCCGCGCTCAGTGCGAAAGTCATGAAAAGCAAGCGCATGTGCGCCTCCCTGTTATCGGCCGACCTTTTATTTTGGTGCCGGACCGGCGAGCAAGATGCATCTCTTGGAAGCATTAGGCAATCCACAGGGACTCCCTGCGGCTGCCCGGGCGCGGGTCGACTGCGAGCCAGCAATACATTGCATTACGCTTGCTCATGCGCTCACCTTTGAGCGACTCATGATCCGCTTATGGGCTTATCATCTCAGTTATGTACTTGATGCCACAAGACCCGTATCCGGCCATCCAGCCCTCCTCAAGAAGGACCATCCCTAATTTCCCGCCTAAATAAAGGAATGCACTCCAGATCTGCCCGTACAACTATTCGTCTGGACTGTTGTCGGGTCAGATGATGCCGACTCTGGTTGACGGTCTGGACGTCTCTCGTCGGCCGATGCGGACAGGGCGGCACTACGCCGTCCGTGGCGTCACCTCCCGCAGCAGCCGGTCCCCGAGCGCGTCTTCGGCCCGATCGAGGTCGTGGCGGGTCTGCAGGTTCAGCCACAGCTGCGGCTCGACGCCGAAATAGCGGCCGAGGCGGAGTGCGGTATCCGCCGTCACCGCCCGGCGGCCATGGACGATCTCCAGCACCCGCTGCGGCGGCACGCCGATCGCCTTGGCCAGCGCGTACTGGCTGATCCCCATGGGCCGCAGGAAGTCCTCGCGCAGCACCTCGCCCGGATGGACCGGCGGCAGTCGGTCGTTGGTCATCGGCAGCCTCACTTATGATAATCCACGATCTCGACCTCGTAGGCGTCGCCGGACCTCGCTCCCCGTATCAGGCCAAGCGGTATGCTGACCCGGCCGCGAAGCGATATTTGATCTAGGTCTACGATCCTAGATGAGCTATCCTGTGCAAACGCGGCCCGCCCACCCTCCGGACATCGCCATGCCAGCCACCGCCCCACGTCCCCGCTCCCCCGCCCAGATCGAGGCCGCCCGCCGCAACGGCGCC
>JBATRI010000305.1:0-9607 GCA_049292515.1 Geminicoccaceae bacterium | reverse complement strand
GTCCTGCGCCGGGCAGGGGCGCTCGCCGGCCATGGTGCCCACCGCTTGGCCCTGCGCTCCGGCGGCAGGTCTCCCCATGCGGGGAGACATGAGCCAGAGGAGCAGCGAGCCATGGAGCTCAGGACGGTCGACCCCAAGAGCCTCGTCTTCAACCCGAACAACCCCCGCCGCAGTGCGTCCAGCCCGGATGCGGACGAGCAGATGGCGGCCTCGATCAAGGTGGTCGGGATCATCCAGCCGCCGATCGTCAAGCAAACGGCTGACGGGCTGGAAATCCTCTATGGCGAGCGCCGCGTGAAAGGTGCGATCAGCAATGGCCTGCCTGTGATCGCGGTACTGGTGGTCGAAGCCAGCACGAGCGACCACGCCATGGCGGCCCTGGTCGAGAATGTGGTGCGGGCACCTTTGTCGCCGGTCGACCAATGGCGGGCGATTCACGAGCTCGAGCAGGCAGGCTGGAACGCCGAGGCGATCGCGGTGACCCTGGCCCTGCCGCTGCGCACGATCCGCAAGCTCAAGCTGCTGGCCAGCATCCCCCCGCCCATGCTGGACCACATCGCCCAGGGGGAGCTGCCGAACGAGCGCGAGCTACGACTCATCGTCAATGCCTCCCTTGAGGAGCAGGCCACGGTGTGGAAGAAGCACAGGCCCAAGAAAGGCCAGAGCGTCGTCTGGTGGGAGATTGCCCGTGCCCTGGACCAGCGCAAGATGCTGGCCAGGCACGCCCGGTTTGATGACGCGATCGCCCAGGCCTTCGGGATCGCTTGGATGGACGATCTCTTCGCGCCGGCGGATGAGGACAGCCGCTACACGACGCAGGTCGACGCGTTCCTGGCAGCGCAGGAGGCCTGGCTCGAGCAGAACCTGCCGGCCAACGGTGTTCGGCTCGCCCTCGATCAGTACGGCCAGCCGAAGCTGCCGGCCAAGGCGCAGCGGCTCTACGGCGCAAAGCCGAGGAAGACCGACACGATCGGTCACTACCTGGACGCGCGCACGGGCGAGATCAAAACCATCGCCTTCCGCCTGCCCGAGCCTGCCACCAAGCCGAAGCAGGGGACGGCCGCGGGCACGCCCGAGGCACCGCCGAAGGCCACCCGGCCGGCGGTGACGAAGAAGGGCATGGCCTTGATCGGCGAGCTGCGCACCGCAGCCCTGCACCAGGCGTTGGCGGCCGCAGAGATCGACGATCCGACCCTGATCGGCCTGCTGGTGCTGGCCTTCGCCGGTGAGAACGTCACCGTGCTCAGCCCCGGCGACAGCTACCACGCCGAGACCAAGCGGGCGGCATACCCGCTCGTCGAGGGCGGCAGCCTGACCACGGACCCGGCGACCTTGCGCCGATCCGCCCGGGCGATGCTGGCTGCCGTGCTCTCCTGTCAGGTCGGCGCCTCCGGCAGCGGCACCATGGCCCGGCATGCCGGGGCCGTGATCGGTGCGGATGCCTGGCTGCCGAGCATGGCGACCGAGGAGTTCCTCGGCTGCCTGTCCAAGGCGGCGCTGAACGAGGTCGCCATGGCCAGCGAGGTCGGCAAGTATGAGCGGGCCAAGGACACGCGAGCGGCCCTGTGCCGGGCGTTCAGGGAGCGGACTTATGTCCACCCGCAGGCTCGGTTCGCGCTCACCGCCGAGGAGCTCGCGGCCGAGCGTCGCGGGTCGGTGCCGGACCCCTCCGGCCTGAAGCCCGAGGCAGCAGCAGGTGGCGGCGACGCTGGTGGCGAGATCCCGGCCGGGGAGATGGCCGACGATGGTGTTGGCGGGCCGGAGGTCGACGCGGACGAGCAGGACCCCATCGCCGCCTGATCCGGCCAGGGAGCCGTGCCGGCGATGCGACGACGTTCTGCGACTGGCACCCCTCCTCGCCCGTCAATGACGGAGCGACCATCTGGCCGAAGCCTTGCCGTCGCCCGGCAACAGTCGCAAACGTGCTGGCGGCAGCTGCGGAAGGTGGAGATGTATACGGCAACGCCGGACGACCGCGACGCGATGCTGACGGATCTGCGCGGTGCCCTGCGCACGGTGGCATGTTGCAGGGAGGCACAGCGGCAGAAAGAAGCCCTTGCCCTGCCGCCGTTCAGGCGACGCGGACGGAATTCGGGCGTCCAAGGTCGAGCATGCGATTGAGGACCTCGACAGCGATGGCAACCTCGGTGACCTGTGCCTCGTCGGTATGGAAGCGCAAACCATCGCCGATGACGCGCTTCCAGCGCCCGATCTGGCTCTCCACGCGAGCCCGCACATTGTAGCCGCTGTCCCGCTGCCAAGCCATCCGGCCCCGTTCGTTGATCGCCTGAAGATGGCGATCGCGCTGCGTCGGTACGGTCTCCGCCGTCGCACTCGGCATCGCGTCCCGGCGCGGCGGCACGATCACCGCAGCCTCCGGATGGCGCTCGTGCACATCGGCGTAAACGCTGCTTCGATCAAAAGCTCCGTCACTTGTGAGCGAGGCCACGGGATGATCGACCTGGTCGAGCAGAAGTCCGACCTGGGTGGCGTCATCGACGCCACGATCGGTCAGCGTGGCGGCCACGATCCGGCCGCTGGTTGCGTCCATGCCAATATGCAGGACACGCCACGAGCGCCGCTTTTTGGTCCCATGCTTCTCGAGCAGCCACTCCCCGGGCCCACTCAGCTTCAATCCCGTGCTGTCCACCAGCAGATGCAGCGGCCCGCCGTCCAGGCGAGGTCGGGCTGACAGCTTTACGGTTCGGGCCCGCCGGCCGATGGTCGAGTGATCCGGAACCGGCAGCTCGAGGCCAAGCAGGTGGAGGATCGAGCTGATCAGCCCTTCGGTCTGACGCAGCGCCAAGCGGAAGACGGCACGCAACATCAATGCCGTCGTGATTGCCAGGGCCGAGTAGTGCGGCTGGCCGCCCGGTGTGGTGCGCGGCGCTGCTCTCCAGCTCGCGATGGCCTCGTCGGTGACCCATACCGTGAGGCTGCCGCGCCGGCGCAGGGCGGCGTCATACGCAGCCCAGTTGGTCACGCGCCGCTTCGGCCGAGGAATATGATGACGGCGGCCGGCATTGGCCTTGTGCGGCATGGCGGAAGGGCCCGAGCGGCCAGAAGAGCACCGCTCCCTACCGTGCCACCTACCTCCGTGCAACACACCGGCCAGCGCTCGAAGTCGGCCCGCCAATCGTCCTTCAGCCGGGCGATCACCGAGGGCGACAGGTTCGGGGCCTCGCGGCCCAGCAAGGCGGCGAGCGCCTCTTGGAAGTCGCCCATCGAGACGCCGCGCAGGTAGAGGATCGGCAACAGCGTATCCAGGCTTCGCGTCCGTCGTGCCCATCGGGGTAGGATCGCCGAGGTGAAACGAATGCGCTCAGCTCGCTCGCTGGTGCCGCGATCGCGCAGCTTCACCCGACGCACCTCGACAGGGCCGATCCCGGTCTGAACGAGGCGCTCCGGCCCCAGCCCGTGTCGCACGACGCGGTCACGCCCATCCGGCAGTTGCTCGCCCTTCATCGCAGTCAAGAACGCCTCGGCTTCCGCCTCGATAGCTTGGGCCAGCAACCGGCGGGCGCCGCTCCTCAGGATGGCGGTCAGCGGATCATCGATCGCGTCGGGCTGACGGAGTGGGACAACAATGCTATCGCCCTTCATGGCGTATCGCTCCTTCGGGAGGTTCGGGCAGGCTGGGTACCCGCCTCGATACGCCGCCTCTCTCAAACCGCCATCACCCAGTTTCGACCATAGCTCATGCGCTCGCCGGCCCGAAAGTGCTGGCAATCAGCACCCGCATGAATCTGTGCGGAGCGACGGTGGGACATTGGCTCGAGCGCTTCAACGCATGCGGCCTGCAAGGGTTGGAGGAGGACGTGCGCAGCGGGCGGCCACCGACCTATTCCGCTGAACAGAGAAGGCTCTAAGATGCTGCCAGAACTGGTGGCAGCGAGATGCTCCCCGGAGCACCCCCGTTCTATGTGAGAGTCAGAACTGGCTTTGGGCCTGCCGCAAGTACGTCCCCGCCACCGACTACGGAGCCGCACGGACCAGGACCTCCGAGCTTTGGGCAGAGATCACCGGTGTCGTGGCTGCCGCGTAGGATCGGCAGCATTCCACCCTTCGCGTTCGTCGGCCAACAAATTGACGGTGCCGTCGAGTAAGCTCACTCGTGCTTCGGCCCGGCTTCGCCGGAGAGGCCGCCACCCAGCCGGCGCAGCGAAATTTCGACCCGGGCATCAGCCTCGCTGATCTCCTTAAGCGCCGTGCGCGTGAAGTTGATGTGCCGCTCGGCCGCCAGACGCGCCGCGTCCGGGTCGTGGGCAAGAATCGCTGTATGAATCGCCGCATGCTGCTCCAGCAGCAGGTCGCGCACCCCGCGCCGCGAGTAGAGCTTGTCCCGATTGTAGAACACTTCCGTGCGCAGCATCTGCGATAGGGCCCGCATGATGTGCAGCAGCACGACATTGTGTGCCGCCTCGTAGACGGCGATATGGAGATCGGCGTCGGCGTTGGCCTCGTCGATCGGGTCGTCCTTGCCGTGGCTGGCCTCGATCCGGCGCATGCAGCTCGTCAGCACGTCGAGATCGATGTCGGTCGCGCGCTGAGCGGCGAGTTCTGCGGCGGTACCTTCGATCACCTGCCTGAATTCCAAATAGTCGTCGGCAGTTTTGGGCCGCGAGCGCAGCAGTTTGGCGAGCGGATCGGTGATGCTGGTGCCGAGCATCGCGACCGCGGCACCGCCCCCTGCCTCCCTAGTCAAGAGCCCCTCTTGCTGCAGCGAGCGCAGCCCTTCGCGCAGGGTCGGCCGTGAGACCACCAGACGCTCGGCCAGTTCGCGTTCGGCCGGCAGCTTCTCGCCGGGGCGCAACGACCCCTCGAGGATCAGCCCCTCGATGTGTCGTGCCACCGCTTCCGCTGCCTTGGCCGGCTTCACTGTCTCTGTGGTCATCGCCGCTTCCTCGGTCGTGCTGTCAACCAGCAACGTAGATTCGGTCGTAAAATATGTCCAGGCTTGGACATCATGCCATGCGAACAACCAGGTTGCCGTACTCGGTAAAAAATTATCCAAGCAGAAGGTCATGGCAATATTGCATTGCTAGGCCGGCTTGCCGATGCGGCGGCGAGCCTGGGGATGGCGTGAATGTCTTCCTAGGGCATGGATCCCGGCCGCGTCGCAGTCCCACGCCGCACTTGGATCTCATGTCCCAAGGTTCGCCGGCGTGGCCATTCGTGCCCCCAGATCGTGTGCTCGGGCGCGCAGGCCGGTTGCCAGATGGCCGGGTAGCCACCTAAGCTTCGCTTCTTTCAGTCTGGTATGATGGCCGGCGTCGCCTCATTCGGGCTTTGCCGGCAGCCGGGCCGAACCTCAACACAAACCCATGATATGGCCACATGTCTACGACCCCTTGACCAGCATGTGGCTGCCGACGCTGCTCGCTGTCCTCTTGCTCCTGATGCTGCTCGGACCATCGGCATCTTCGAGATGTGGACGCATCTGGCCGCGGATGGCACGGCCATGGGCGAGCCGCTCAGTAACTTTGACCTCCTCGTAGCCGGCAAGCCGGCCGTAGACCACCTGCCGCAGGAGACCGAGTAGCCGGTGGCGGAAGTTCCTCTCGTGTCGGCCTTCCGACGGAGCCGAGGCGCCCATGGCGGTGAGGTCGAAGCTGTCATCCAGCCCACGGTACGCGAGCAGGCCAGCATCGGAGGTGATCCGGCCGCCCTGGAATTCGAGCGTGGGGCGGCAGTCGAACGCGGCCCGCAGGGCTTTGTTCGTTTCACCCATTGCGTCCGCCATCCCGCACCCACCGGATCGCTACTATGTCTCTGATCCTCATAGCAGAATCAGCCTAGAGCATCAGCTGCAGATCACCTCATCTGGGAAACACGTGGTCAATAGAAGCACGTGTCACCTGAGCGACCCAACTGTCACAGATCTTGCGTGCCCAGTTCATAGATGACGACCTTGATCCTACAGGAGGCGAGACCGCTCGCGTAGCATCGGCCGCGGCACGGCCGACTGCATCCATGGATCGGATGTTGATCCTAATACTGGCTGCCTTGACATTCATGGTGAAAAGATTTATCCATTCGATATCGGCTGGCATGTTTTGTGGCCATGTGATTCGTGCAAGCGCACACTACGATATCGCCTCAGGAAGAGCACAAATGCTTGAGACAGAATCCAGTCTCTGTTCCAGGTACCTTCGTCGATACGCGTTGAATGATCGGGTATATTTCCACATATGCGAATATATGAGTGAAGATGGTTACATCTCTTTTTCAACATGTATGCTATCAACTAGGTGCATGCACTGCCATATACACTCAATAATTCTATGAATATATTGAAACTGGACCCGTATATGCTCCGGCGACTAGCGAGGGATCTCGTATCGCTCGCGAATGCATTGGACGCAGAGAGGACGCTGGGTGTTGACGACCAGAAGGCCGACCTCAAGAATTGGTACCTGCAACGTGTTCAGTGGCTTGTCGCTACAGGCCAGCGTGCGTCTCGCAGGGATGACGAGCTGGCCTTCGCCGCCACCAGCTTCCCGGTAACGCGGGAATGCATACGGAAGCTCCGCCGTGAATTTGCGCCGCCCGAATGGTCAAAGCCTGGCCGACCTCGGCGGGAGAAAGTTGTGCCGCCAGATTAGCCAGATTTGACGGCCAGTTTATCGACTGTTCTACGGTCATAGCGGAGGAGGCTCTTAGCCAACGCCCGACAAGAGGGATGGGCAGCATGACCGATATCGTGATCGTCGCGGCGGCGCGGACTCCGATCGGGGCCTTCATGGGCAGCCTCGGCAGCGTGCCGGCGGATCAGCTGGGGGCGGTGGTGATCAAGGCGGCCCTGGAGCGGGCGCAGCTCGCCCCGGAGGAGGTCTCGGACGTGATCCTGGGCCAGGTGCTGACGGCGGGGCAGGGGCAGAACCCGGCGCGGCAGGCGGTGATCAAGGCCGGGCTGCCGATCGAGACGCCGGCCATCACCATCAACCAGGTCTGCGGCTCGGGCCTGCGGGCGGTGGCGATGGGCTACCAGGCGCTGATGTCGGGGGATGCCAGCGTGGTGCTGGCCGGCGGCCAGGAGAGCATGAGCCTCGCCACCCACTGCGCCTATCTGCGTGGCGGCACCAAGATGGGCAGCCTCGAGTTCGTCGACACGATGATCAAGGACGGGCTCTGGGACGCCTTCAACGGCTACCACATGGGCACGACGGCCGAGAACGTGGCGCAGAAGTGGCAGATCACCCGCGACCAGCAGGATCAGTTCGCGGCGGGCTCGCAGGCCAAGGCGGCGGCGGCGCAGGCGGCGGGCAAGTTCAAGGACGAGATCGTCCCGGTCACGGTCAAGAGCAGGAAGGGCGACGTCACCGTCGACGCCGACGAGTACATCAAGGCCGGCACCACGGCCGAGACGCTGGCCAAGCTGCGGCCGGCCTTCAGCAAGGACGGCTCGGTCACGGCCGGCAACGCCTCAGGGCTGAACGACGGGGCTTCGGTGACGGTGCTGATGACGGCGGCCGAGGCGCAGCGGCGCGGCCTCGTGCCGCTGGCGCGGATCGCGTCCTGGGCCACGGTCGGCGTCGACCCGGCGGTGATGGGCTCGGGCCCGATCCCGGCCTCGCGCAAGGCGGTCGAGAAGGCCGGCTGGAAGCTCGGCGACCTCGATCTGGTCGAGGCCAACGAGGCCTTCGCGGCCCAGGCCTGCGCGGTCAACAAGGACCTCGCCTGGGACCCGGCCAGGGTGAACGTGAACGGTGGTGCGATAGCGTTGGGGCATCCGATTGGGGCGTCGGGGAATCGGGTTTTGGTGACGCTGCTGCACGAGATGCAGCGGCGTGACGCGAAGAAGGGGCTGGCGACCTTGTGCATCGGCGGTGGGATGGGGATCGCCTTGTGCGTGGAGCGCGACTGAGCCGGTAGGGACAGGCAGGGGGGCTTGAAGCATGGCACGGGTGGCGTTGGTGACGGGTGGGAGCCGGGGGATCGGGGCGGCGATTTCGCTGGGTCTGCAGGCGGCGGGCTGCCAGGTGGCGGCGACCTATGCCGGCAACGAGGCGGCGGCGGCTTCGTTCAAGGCGGCGACCGGGATTGCGGTGTTCAAGTGGGACGTGGCGGACGCGGCGGCCTGCCAGGCGGGGATCGCCTTGGTCGAGGCCGAGCTGGGGCCGGTCGAGATCCTGGTCAACAATGCCGGGATCACGCGTGATGCGGCGTTCCACCGGATGAGCCTGGAGCAGTGGCAGCAGGTGATGTCGACCAATGTCGACAGCCTGTTCACGATGACCCGGCCGGTGTGGGAGGGGATGCGCTCGCGCAAGTTCGGGCGGGTGATCAGCATCAGCTCGGTCAACGGCCAGAAGGGGCAGTTCGGGCAGACCAACTACGCGGCGGCGAAGGCGGCGGCGATCGGCTTCACCAAGGCTTTGGCGCAGGAAGGGGCGGCGCTCGGGATCACGGTCAACTGCATCTGCCCGGGCTACATCGCGACCGAGATGGTCAAGGCGGTGCCGGAGGAGGTGCTGAAGGCGAAGATCCTGCCGCAGATCCCGGTCGGGCGGCTGGGCGAGCCCGAGGAGATCGCGCGCTGCGTGGCCTTCCTCGCCAGCGACGCGGCCGGCTTCATCACCGGCTCGACACTGTCCGCCAACGGCGGCCAGTACATGGCCTGATTGGGGCCTGACCCGGGCCCGAGCGGGGGCGGGGCCTGCCGCCGGTGCCCGCGGCGGCGCGATGCAAGAGAGAACGGACAAAGGGGGGGAGGCATGGAGCGGACGGTGGACAGCGACCCGATCGAGACGGGCGAGTGGCGCGAGGCGCTGGGCTCGGTGCTGGCGTTCGAGGGGGCGGAGCGGGCGCGGTTCCTCCTGGGCGAGCTGATGGGCGAGGCGCGCCGGCAGGGGGCGCCGGTGCCCTATTCGGCGAACACGCCCTATCTGAACACGATCCCGCCGGACCAGGAGCCGCCACATCCGGGCGACCGGGCGATCGAGCACAAGATCAGGAGCTACATCCGCTGGAACGCGCTGGCGATCGTCCTGCGCGCCAACAAGGAGAGCAGCGAGCTGGGCGGGCACATCGCGAGCTTCCAGTCCTCGGCCCTGCTCTACGACACCGGCTTCATGCATTTCTGGCACGCCCCGACGGAAGAGCATGGCGGTGATCTGATCTACGTCCAGGGCCACGTCTCGCCCGGGATCTATGCCAGGAGCTTCCTCGAGGGGCGGCTTGCCGAGGCGCAGCTGCTGCGCTTCCGGCAAGAGGTCGACGGCGGCGGCCTCAGCTCCTACCCGCATCCCTGGCTGATGCCGGACTACTGGCAGTTCCCGACCGTGTCGATGGGCCTGGGCCCGCTGATGGCGATCTACCAGGCGCGGTTCCTCAAATATCTGCAGGGCCGCGGCCTGGCCAAGACCGAGGGCCGCAAGGTCTGGGCGTTCCTGGGCGACGGCGAGTGCGACGAGCCGGAGAGCTTGGGCGCCATCTCGCTGGGCGGGCGCGAGAAGCTCGACAATCTGGTGTTCGTCATCAACTGCAACCTGCAGCGGCTGGACGGGCCGGTGCGCGGCAACGGCAAGATCATCCAGGAGCTCGAGAGCGACTTCCGCGGCGCCGGCTGGAACGTCGTCAAGGTGATCTGGGGGACGCACTGTGA
>JBATRI010000304.1:0-4159 GCA_049292515.1 Geminicoccaceae bacterium | reverse complement strand
CCGTGACGGGGCCGTGGGAACGGGCGCCGTTGGCGCGCGAGGCCGCGGCCTGGGCGGGGGACGGGTCGAGCGGCACGGGCGATCTCCAGTCGGGTGAGGAATTGACAGACAATATCATCCTAAGGTTGGGTTATTCAAGGATCGTGGTCCTTTGACCGGCGGTAGGTGCGGCTGGTAGAGTGATCGGTGCCGACAGACGCAGGGAGGCCTTTCGTCATGACCATCCGGGTCCGCGCGATCCGCCGCCTCGCCGTTTTGGCTGCTGCGCTGGCCGTGACCCCAGTGGCTTCGCAGGCCCAGTCGCTGAAGGACCTGACGGGCACGGTGGGGGCGGTCACGTGTGGCGGCGGGGGTATCCCGTCGGTGGAGCAGGCGAGCTCGAGCAACCTGACGGGTGTGCTCGAATACTGCCTGAAGAACAAATATCTAGGCGGCGGCAGTGCGGCCGCGGGCAGCTCGCTGCTGGGCAAGCTGACCGGCTCCGGCAAGGCCAGCGACGAGGGCGCCTTCAAAGCCGGCAGCGGCGGGATGCTGGAGACGGGCGGCGGGGTATCCTCAGCCTGGGCGGCAGTGGGATCCAGGAGAAGGTGACCGAGCAGGTGTGCGATCTGGTGCTGGAGCACGCGCAGTCGCTGCTGTGAGCGGGGGTAAGGTTTCCACGGATAGGCAGTAAAGATTAAGCGTAGCGTAACAACCGAAGACGGTTGTTAATCTCGTTAGTCTTTGACTTCAAATAATTATTCTAACCGTACCGGAGTGAGGTGGTGAAAAACGCTCGGTGCTTCGTTGTTGTACTGACAGGTATGCTATATGGCTGCGCATACGGCGATCCGACAGTTGCCGGTGTTTATATTCCTGATTGCTGTAATAAAACCAATGCGCAGAGATTCAGTCTTGATGATGGAACATTGGGGTGGCGTGTCGAATGTGATAATTCCATGTCAGGTTGCTACGAGCGGGCAAATTTACTTTGCCCTGCCGGATTTCTTTCACGCGAGGCGGATCAAGTTGGCGTTCGGAACACGCAATCTACCTTGTTATACAATCCGTTCTTAGGCAGATATCAGACAATACCAGGTCGTTCTACATCAACCTTTGCACTATTCGCTTTATGCAAATCTAACTAATGACGCTAAAATTATCAACAGATGAGATGCTGCCATCCTGCGCACCAAGTATCCGTTTGAGTCCTTCTCCAACGCCGGGCCGCCGGTGCCCGCCGTCGCGGTGTATGGCGGTGTTCACGCGTGACGGCTTCGTCGACCGATACTCGGGTGAGCGCCTAGTGTTCCCCGGCACCCTCCGCCTGCTTGCCAAGCTTCTGCCCAATGAGTTTCCGTTCCACAGCAACTGGCGGACGGACGCCTGCCACTTCGCTTTCTGAGAGTTGTTCCCCACCATCGACCATATTGTGCCGGTCTCGCGCGGCGGGGCGGACGTGGATAGCAACTGCGTGTCGACCTCGATGCTCCGAACGCAGCCAAGGCCAACTCACCCTTGAGGAGCTTGGGTGGGGCCTGGGTTCATCTGGCAACCTGGGGGAGTGGGATGGTCTGACGACTTAGTTTCTCGCTCAGTCCGAGGAGAACCCTAGAGTTCTCAGTAACGTCTATCTGCGGGAGTGCGGCGCTTACCTTGCCGGGGCGTACCGGACACGTCCCCGCTCGCGCGCCTTCTGGGCTTCCACGTCGCGGTCGCGCGCCTGCGCGTTGGTGACCAGGGCGCCCATCAGCGTCCGTGCGGCGGCGGCGACCTCGTCCACGGCCCGGCTGAAGGCCGGCTCGTTGGCCAGCGAGGGCTGGTTGAAGCCGCTGATCTTGCGCACGAACTGCAGTGCTGCCGCGCGGACCTCCGCCTCGGTGGCCGGCGGCTCGAAGTTGAACAGGGGCTTGATGTTCCGGCACATGCGGATCTCCGGGGGCAGGGTCTGTCGGCCTCGGCGAGAGAAGTGGTCACGACGGGAAAAGGGTCACTTCCCCTTGCCTCATCGACACCTCGGTGTCGATCGCCGGCTGGCAGGCCGCGCCGCGGACAATGTCGGGTGCAGGCCCGCTGCAGGGAACCCGCGATCAGCTTGGTGGCGACACTGCGGCCCAGCCGGAGTAGCGTAAAGCATGGGCTACCCGGTAGCCGGCGAGGCCGACGCGGCCCGCTTGGCGACGACCATTCCCACCCAGCCGCCGGCCGCGATCCGCCCGGTCAAGGCTCCAGGCTTTCGATGCTGATTTGCCGGTCGGCATTACCGGACCAGCACTTGAGCCAGAAACGGTGCGGCGTGTAGGGGCTCGTCAGCACCTCCTCGAGTTCCTCGGGATCGGCAAGATCGATCCAGTAACCGTGCCCGGAATTCGGTCCGCCGATATACTCGATGATGACCACCTCATCGTTCAATATCGCATCGGCCCATTCGATCAACTCGGCGATGCCCTCGTCGTCATCATACTCGTGGTAGTGATTCGGCCCGAAGCCGATGCTCGGTGTAACCCTTTCGTCCACCCAGATCACGAACGGCCGTCCAGGATCCTGGGTCGGCGACGGAATGTCGATGTACAGCGACAGACCGTCGGTCTCCTTCAATGGCTCGGCGCGGGCAAACTGGAGCAGATAGGGCAGCGACGAAGCGATCGCGTCGTACAGCCGGCGCGACGTCGCTCCCAGATTGTAGGGCAGGCCGTTCCTCAAATACATGGGTCCGAAATCCTCGAACGCGATGACCGGTGACGATGCTCGATGCGTGGGACCGCGGGCCGTCGCCGGTTCGCCCATGGTCCCGGCCAGGGCACATCCCGGCGTTCGCGACATCTATTTCCGATGCAACGCAACCTTTCAAAATATCACGGCTGGTTGTGCTGTCAACAATCCATCGACGGTCGGCCATGCGTCATTTCGGGCCGGCGTCGGCCTGTTGCGCCAGGGCAGCTCAGACGGCAAACCATCACCGAGGCGTCACCGAACGGCACCGCGGTGCTGCTAGCAGCGCTCCCGAACAAAGGTCGGCGAACCACGCCGGCACGTCCCGAAGCGCATTGGAGGCAGCATGGCTCTCACCGACAAGCGGCGCGGCTTGCGCGCCATCAGCTGGTTCACGGCGGCGGCTCTGGCCGCCACCTTCCCGGTCGAGCGGGCCCTGGCCTGGGGCCACACCGGCCATGTCGAGATCGGCGAGATCGCGGCCGACGCCCTGCCCGGTGCCATCAAGGCCGTCATCCAGTCGCCGCAGATGGGCGCGGCGATCGCGGAGTGGAACGCCGAGCTCGATCTCTCCAAGGGCGCCGGCCAGATCCACGACTTCGAGCGCGACCCCGGCCACTATGTCGACATCGACGATGCCGGGCTGGTGCTGGGCATCGTGCCGTTCGCTGCCATGCCGGTGTCGCGCCGCGACTACGACACGGCACTCCGCGCCGGCGGCCAGACGCAATATGGCGCGGGCTATCTCTACTACAGCCTGATCGACGGCTGGCAGCAGGTCCGCAAGGATTTCGCCTGGGTCCGCGCCCTCACGGTCGGGCTGAAGACCGCCTCCAGCAACGCCGACCGCCAGTTCTTCCGCGAGCAGCTGGAGCTGCGGCGCTGGCTGCTGTTGCGCGACATCGGCGTCTGGGGCCACTACGTGGCCGATGCGAGCCAGCCGATGCACGTCTCGGTGCACTACAATGGCTGGGGCGACTACCCGAACCCCCGCGGCTACACCACCGCACCAATTCATGCGCCGTTCGAGGGCAGCTTCGTCAAGAGCTTCGTGCGCAAGCGCGCCATCCGGACGGCGCTGCCCGGCTACCGGGATTGCAGGTGCGAGATCGAGCAGCGCGCCCACGATTACCTGACCGCGACCCTCGGCACGATCGACCGCACCTACAGTCTGGCCAGCGCTTCCAAGGACTATACGGTGGCCAATCCCGCGGCGGTCAGCTTCGTCACGGAAAGACTTGCCGCAGGTGCGGCGCAGCTGCGCGACATGATCATCGACGCGTGGAGGTCCAGCGCCAGCTCGAGCGTCGGCTATCCCGTGATCAACATTGCCGATATCGAATCGGGCAAGGTGAAGCTCACGCGCACGTCGTTCTGGAACGACTGAGCTCAGGATCCTCCGCGGCGGCTCGGTCAGCTGCCCGCGCGCGCCCAGGTCGCGCCGTCCCGGCCGGTGACCGGGTCGCGC
>JBATRI010000303.1:0-2913 GCA_049292515.1 Geminicoccaceae bacterium | reverse complement strand
CCCGGACCGAGCCCGACGACCGCCAGCCGCCCCTGCGGCTGCCCAACCTCGTCGGCACGGATATCGGCTGGAGCCAGCGCCACGGCGCAGGTCACCCGACCACCCTTGCGCTTGGGCACCAGCAACCGGCCATCCGGTCCGGCGGCCGCCAGGGCAGCCCCTTCAGCGACCCCCCAGCAGCCGGTCTCACGGAACACGATCTCGGAGCGCGTCGACAGCTGCTCGGTCTCGTCGAGCAGACGTGCTGCCGACAGGAACCGCGCGGGCACGCCGAGCTGCGCCGCCACCGCGTGCACGGCCGGCTCCGCCGCCTTGAGGTCGAGCGATACGACGCAGGCGACGGCTGCCGGTGCGAGCCCGCTCCCGGCGAGACTGGTGTCGACCAATGCCTGCAATGCATCTGCCGGCGCCCCGAACTCGGCGCCGACGCCCAGCGCCAGCACAGGCGGATGGTAGACGAGCCGGTGCGGCAACCCGGCCACGGCACGGTGGGTGACCAGGATCTCGACCTCGGCCATGTCCGACCACGCGATCGCCCCGCCCCGCAGCCACGCCGCATCCCCGGCCTCGACCGTCAGGCGGGCAGGCTCCCCCTCGAGCAGCCGCGCCATGACCGCCTTGGCATCGTGCGGATTGGCCAGGTGCCAGCGCGGCGGTGGTGCATCGAGGGCGAGGCCGAACCGGTTGTCGCCTGCCGTGGTGACGGCGGCGGGCACGCCGAGCTCAGCCGCGATCGTCCGGGCCAATGTGTTGCCGCCGTGATGCCCGCCCAGCAGCGGGATCACCGCCGAGCCGTCCTCGGCCACGGCCACCACCGGCGGCTCGCTGGTCTTGTCGCCCAATGCCGGTGCCACGGCGCGGATCAGGATGCCGCTGGCGCACAGCCCGACCACGGCGCAGCCATCCTCGAACAGGCGGCGCACATGGCCCGCGGCCTTGTCGAAGCGGATGTCGGCCTCGCAGTCGGCGCAGGCCGGGGCATGGATGAGGCTGCCCGGCAGCAGCCGGCGCAGCCGGACGGCCAGGGCGGCGCTGCGCGGGCCCAGGGTCAGGATCGCGACGCGATGGGTCATACGGGCGAAGGCTTCCTGCCGGCGATGATCAGGGAGAAATACGGGGCCTGCGGCTCAATCGCGTCGACGAGCGGCAGGATGCGCTGCGCCGGCAGGGTGACGTTCTCCACCAGCACGGCATCCTCGAGCATGCCGGCAGCGGCCAGGGCTTCCTTCACCCGGGCCAGATGCCGGCCGACCTTCATCACCACCGCCCGATCGGAGGCCTGCAGCAGCTGGGCGAGGCGCGCCGGCTCCATCGTTGCCGGCAGCAGGGCGATCGGCTCATCGTAGGTGCCCAGCGGCACCAGGGCGGCGGCGGCGGCGGCGCTGACCGACGTGATGCCGGGGATCACCTCGCATTCGAACCGGGATGCCACCCGGCGCAGCAGGTGCGCGAACGAGCCGTAGAGCAAGGGATCGCCTTCGCACAGGAAGACCACGTCGTGCCCCTCGGCCAGCTCGCTGACGATGCCGGTGACCAGCTGGCCGTAGGCGCGGTCGGTGACGGCAGCGTCCTGGCTCATCGGCATCACCGCGATCAGCTCGCGCGCGCCGGCACGGATGTAGCGGCCGGCAATGTCACGCGCCCGGCTGGCCCGCCCGGCGGCGGCGATGTAGGCGATCACCTGCACGTCCGCCAGCACGCGCGCGGCCTTGACCGTCAGAAGCTCGGGGTCGCCGGGGCCGACACCCAGGCCTATCAGCTTACCGCGCCGCATGGCTTTCTCGCCGAGAGCTGGGTCACGGGCAATGCGGGCCGCCAGACCAGCTGACCACCCTTGACCTCGGACCGGGAAATGGCGAGCCGCAGCAGCTTGCCGCCGTGCGCCGCATGGAAGGCCAGGAGCACGGCCTCCGCGGCGATGGTGACGGCGTTGACGACTAGACGACCCCCAGGCTGGAGCTTACTCCAGCAGAGGTCGACAAGCCCAGGGGCTCCACTGCCACCGCCCACGAAAATCGCGTCGGGTGGCGCGAGGTCGGGCAGCACTCCTGCCGCCTCGCCGTGGCGGACGTCCAGCTCCGGCACCCCGAGTCTGGCGGCATTGCGGCGAATCCGGGCTACCCGCTCCGCGTCGCGCTCGATGCCGATCGCCCGCATGGCGCGCCCGGACCGCAGCCATTCGATGGCGACGCTCCCGGCGCCGGCGCCCACGTCCCACAGCAGCTGCCCGTCCAGCGGCGCCAGTGCCGCCAGCGTCACCGCCCGGACCTCGGCCTTGGTGAGCTGGCCGTCATGCTCGAAGGCCGCGTCCGGCAGGCCCGGAATGTCCGGCAGGGCAGGGGCCGTCGCTGCGCAGGCCAGCTCGATCGCCATCAGGTTCAGGTCGGCAAAGTGTTGGTGCCCCAGCTCGGTGGCGGACGTGCGAACGATGCGCTCCGCCGCACCGGCCAGCTGCTCCATGACCCAAACCGGGCTACCGCCGTAGCCGCCCGCATCGAGCCTCCGCCCGATTTCCGCCGGGGCCGCCCCATCCGCCGTGAGCACCAGCAGCCGGCGGCCGGGCTGCAGATGCCGATGGAGCCCGTCGACCGACCGGCCGTGCACGGAAACCGGCCGCACGTCCTCCATCGACCAGCCGAGGCGGCTGCAGGCTTCCTGGAATGCGGACACGTGCGGCACTATCCGCAGCTCACCTGCCGCGACGTGGCGCTGAAGCAGCCGCCCGATGCCGAACCATAGTGGATCGCCGGTCGCCAGGACGACGACCGGGCGCGGTCGCAGCGCCGTCAGCTCCGCCAGCGTCGCCGAAAGCGGCGACCGCCAGGCCAGCCGCTCACGGCCGTCCTCGGGCAGCATGGCCAGATGCCTGGCACCACCGACCAGGACCTCGGCCGCAGCCAGCGCTTCCAGCGC
>JBATRI010000302.1:0-2601 GCA_049292515.1 Geminicoccaceae bacterium | reverse complement strand
GTCGGCCTGCCGGAACCGGGCTTCCCCGGCGGCGGCGATCGTGCCCTCGGCGAGCAGCGCCTCGTCCCAGTCGAGGCCGGTGAGCGCGTCGGCACGACCGGTCTCGAGCAGCGCCACCCCCAGCTGGCCCCGGCCGCAGCCGAGATCGACCACCCGGCCGAAACGCTCGCGCCCGGCAAGGTCCAGGACCGTCGGCAGGATGGGATCCAGCCGCAGCTTCCAGTGCACGTAGCCGCGGGCGAAGCGACCGCAGGTACTGTAGCGGGCCTCGATGCGGCGACGCAGGTCGGTGAGGTCGACGCTCACCGGCACATCAGGACTCAGCCGCCGCGGAGCGGACCAGCCGGCCACCGCGCAGGCGGTAGCCGAAGTGCGCGGCGAGGCTGAGGCCGTGATAGGTGGCCTTGAAGGCCCACACCGGCAGCAGGTGCTTGAAGCCACCCTGGGTGTTGCCTGCCAGCAGGCTCACCAGCCCATCGCGCATCCGCAGCTGGTTGCCCGGCTCCATGAACAGATCCCGCAATACCGGCCGGTTGATCCGATAGATCAGCCAGGAGAATGCATCGAGCGAGCGGCGCACGGCGGCATCGAAGCGGCGCAGCGGTGCACGTGCCGTGGCGGGATTGTCGAGCCACGCATCGACCGCCTCGGCGCCGAGCGCGGCGCTCGACATCGCGAGGTGCACGCCGCTCGAGAAGACCGGATCGATGAACGCGAAGGCGTCACCCACCAGGATGTAGCCGTCGCCGGCCATCGACTGGGCCTGGTAGGAGTAGTTGCCGGTGGCGGTGACGGGCGTCGTCAGGGTCGCCGTGGCGGTCCGGCGGGCGAGGCTCGGGCATCGGCCGATGGTCGCCAGAAAGAACTCCTCGACGCTGGCTCCGCCCCGGTCCTTGAAGAAGGCGGCGTTGCTGACGGCGCCGATGCTGGTGATGCCGTCCGGCAGCGGAATCGCCCAGAACCAGCCGGCCTCGAACAGGTGGATGGTGATGTTGCCCTCGTCCCGTTCGCCCAGCGGGGCGACGCCGCGGAAATGACCGAACATGGCGGCGGTGTTGTTGTGCCGGTTCCTGCCCTTGGTGCCGAGCTTGCCGGCGAGATAGGTGTCCCGACCCGACGCGTCGACGATGAAGCGGGCCTGCCAGCTGCGCGTGTCGCCGGCCGCATCGACCGCGGTGACGCGGGAGCCGCTGGCCGGGTCGAGCTCGACGCTGACCACCCGGATGCCCTCGCGGGCGTCGACGCCGCGGCGCTGGCTGTTACGGAACAGCAGCTCGTCGAAGTCCGCGCGGCGGACGTGGAAGCTGTAGGTGAAAGCCGGGTCCAGCCCGTCGGCAAACCTGAACGCCACCCTTTTGCCGCCGTGCTCGTCGGAGACGAACTCCGCACCCGGCTTGTGGACGCCGATCCGCGCTACCTCGTCCAGCACCCCCAGCCGCTCCAGCAGGGTCAGGTTCTGCGGCAGCAGCGATTCCCCGATATGAAAGCGAGGATGCGTATCCTTCTCCAGCATGACCACCTTGCGGCCGCGCTCGGCGAGCAGCGTGGCCACCGTCGATCCGGCCGGCCCGCCGCCGATGACGAGCACGTCGCAAGGCTCGACGTCGGCCACTCCACTATCCTGCATCAACGTCATCCTGCCGCTAGCCACGGAGAAATTGCACCCAACCAGACAGTGCCCGGACGCAACAACATTTCGGCCGGGGTTTCAATGCGCATCTGTCCGCCGACCAATGGCTGTATTCAAGCGATCCCACCATTGATCGAGATCACTTGCCCGGAGATGTATGCTGCCCGATCGGAGGCGAGGAAGGCTGTGAGTTCGGCCACTTCCTCGGGTCGTCCGGCCCGCTTCATCGGCACCAGGGAGGCGATCTTCTCCTTGCTCAACACGGCGTCCACGGCCGGGGAGGCGATGATGCCCGGGGCGATCGCGTTGACCGTGATGCCGCGCGCGGCGCATTCGAGCGACAGCGCGCGGACGGCGCCGATCAGCCCGGCCTTGGCCGCCGCATAGTTCACCTGGCCGCGATTGCCCATGATCCCCGACAGCGAGGACATGGCGACGATCCGTCCCCAGCGGGTCGCCAGCATCGGCAGCAGCAGGGGCTGGATGACGTTGAAGAACCCGTTCAGCGAGACGTCGATGACGCCGCGCCACTGCGCTGGCGACATTCCGGCCAGCGGCACGTCGTCGTGCGTGCCGGCATTGTGCACGACGATCTGGATCGGCCCCTGGCCCAGCAGTCCCGCTACCGCCTGGGCGCAGGCGGCGGCGTCGGTGAGGTCGAAGGCCACCGCTTCGGCTGTGGCACCGCCCTGACGCAGGCGCTCGGCCAGCGCCGCGGCCCGGTTGGCATGGGCATGGGCGTGAACGATCACGCTCACACCCTCGGCCGCCAGCCGCGCGCAGATGGCGGCACCGATCGGGCTGCTGCCGCCGGTGACGAGGGCCCGCTTCATGGCTGGCCCTCCGGGACATGGATCGCCGCCTGACCGGACACGACCGGCCGGCCGCCGGCGGTGATGGTGAACCGGTAGATGTGGCCGCGGCTCTCCGCCGCCAGCAGCGCCGCCTCGACCCGCAGCGGGCCTGGCAGG
>JBATRI010000301.1:0-1960 GCA_049292515.1 Geminicoccaceae bacterium | reverse complement strand
GTCGAAGCCACGATCCTCGGCCAGGGCACGCGCCTGACCGACCAAAGCTTGTGCGTCCAGCCGGTGCATGAAGCGGTCCACCGCACCACGCCCGGCCTGCTCCAGCGCCAGCATCCGCCGCTCGGTCTGGATCATCTCGGCCGTGGTGAAGCCCGGCATCAGGGTGGGCTGTTTGGTCACCGGATCGATGGCGCGGACCTGCCGCTCCACCAGCTCGCCACGGCTCTGCAGCTGCGCCACCGCCTGGTCGATCTGCTCGGCCCGTGCCGTGCCCAGCGTCATCTGCCGCGCGCGCTGCTCCAGGCTCTTGCCGGTGAACGCGGCGTCACGCTCGGTGAGGATCGCTGCCGCCTCGCGCACCGCGCGCAGCGCCGGCTCGGATGCCAGAACAGGTTGCCGGTCCATCGTGCGCTCCTGGCTCGGCGCATGTTCGCGGCCGCGGCCGAGGGTGCTTTCCAGCACCTGGCTGCGCTGCTGGGCTTGGGTCACGAAGCGTTCGAGATCGAGCCCGTGCTGGCGGGCCAGTGCGCGGTCCTGGCTGCGCTGCAGGACCCGATCGATCTCGGGCTTGGCACCGCGCGTGCGCAAGGCGGCCTCCTCGCGCTGGAGGCCCGTGGCCCGTGCCCGGGTCAGCCCTTGCTCGGCCAGACGTGCCTCGACGGCCTTGGCCCGGCTGCTGAACAGCAAGCTCACGTCACGCGGCACGCCATCCAGCTCGAAGGTGCCGTTGCGGTTGGGCACAATGGCGTAGCCGAGCTCGGCGGCGCGGGCGGCGAGCGCCTGCTGGTAGCGCTCGCCGGCCTCCTTGGCGTTGACGTAGAGGCGGATGCTGTGAACGCTCTGCCACTGCCCCTTGCTGCCGATGGTGGCGTTCATGACTACGGCATGGCTGTGCAGCTGCGGCTCGGCGGCGCGCGACAGATCATGCCGGAACACCGCCGCCACCATCTGTCGTGCAGGCTCCTCGAGCGCCTCGCCGCCATGGCGTGCGCGCGTGCTCAGCGCATTCTCCTGCAGCCAGCCGAGCACATCCTTGACCGCGGCGTCGTGGGCGGCGACCAGCCGCTCGTCGCCACCGACGAGCGCCGCCAGGCTGACACTCTTCGGTGCGGAAAAGGTCAGATCCCAGCCGTGCCGATGCTGATGCTCGCCGCCCTGGATGCGGCCGAGCTGCGTCTCTTCATCGATTCGGCCCTCGAGCAATTGCTTGAAGCGGCTGGCCTCGACCTCGCCCGCAAGGCCGAGCTTCTCGGCCCCGGCACCGAACCAGTGCGACGGCCCTTCCTCATGCTGGGTGTAGTAATTGTCCTTGGCGAAGTAGCTCGCGGCCGCCATCGACGAGCGCACGACCCCGATCGACAACATGGCCTAGCACCCCGTCGATCGAATGCTTGCCGCCGCCGATGCGTCTTCGATGGCAACCGGAATTGGCGGCGGCGGGGCTTTGCCCCGCTGCCGGGCACGTGCGACCAGGGCCGCAAGATTGATCCGGGCCTTGGCGGCACGTTGCTGGTCCTGCTTTCTTTGCAGCGCGAGGGCGCGCCGCCGTCGTGTGGCCTCGGTTTGCCGTCTCGCACGCTTACGCTGCCTGCCATTGGCCGTCGCTCGGGACAGCTTCTGCTCGCCGAGTTGGCGCTCGGTCGACTTGGTTTGGCTGCTGAACAGCCGTATCAGCCGGCGCGGGATAACGGCGAGCTCGAAGGTGTCGTCGTCGTACCAGCAGACATCATAGCCGCAGGACTGAGCCTGCTTGGCCAGGGTCTGCTGATAGCGGATGCCGGCTCGTTTGACGGCATGATGGAGCGACATGCTGTAGAGCGAACGCCATTGGTAGGGTCCGGCCAGGGTGGCGTTGACCAGCAGCGTATGGCTGTGCAGATGCGGCTCGCCGGCGCATGACAATTCGTGCCGGACGATGACCGCGAGGAGGCATCCGGTCGGATGCCGCTGCGACTTGCCG
>JBATRI010000300.1:0-5489 GCA_049292515.1 Geminicoccaceae bacterium | reverse complement strand
GCGCGGACCGTGCCCCTCAGGCTCGCCGTTCAAGCACTGCGACGATCTCGTCCCCGTCGCGGGGCGGGGCGTCGTCGCCGAAGCTCGCCAGCAGCGCCTCGACCTCCGCCGGCCGTGCCCGCGCCGCCCGCTCGCGAAAATAGTCGGCCGTGCGCAGTGCCGAGAGCTTCTCGGCCACCGCCACGTTGATGAACTGGTTCAGCGTCGTCCCTTCGGATCTGGCGACGCGCTCGGCCTCCGCCTTGAGGCCGGTCTGCAGCCGCAACGAATAATTCGCCTGGGTCATCCGCTCCTCTCCTGCCATGCCCGCCCCGGTTGCTCGACGACCATGCCCAACCGCTCGGCGCCGGCGAAGTCGCGCAGGTTGAACGTTAGCAATCGGTCCGCACCACCGTGTACCGCTGCTTCCAGCACCATCTCGTCGTCCGGATCGCGCAGCATCGGCCGCCACAGGAACGAGATCTCGCACGGCCGCGCCACCGCGCATAGCTCGTCCAGCAACCGCCCGACTCGCTCCACCGAGCCAGCGACGGCGGCCAACGTGCCCGGCCGCATCAGCACCGCCTCGTACTGCAGCACCAGCGGCACCGACAGCACGAGCTCGACCTCGCGTAGCAGCACCGCACGCAGCCAGGCCCGCGATGCGCCCTGACGGCTGCGCAAACCCGCGACCACCACGTCGGTATCCAGCACCACCCGCATCGGGCACTGATATGATGTTCCGGGGAACATGGTCAATGCTGGAGCCGGCGAGATTGTAGATAGCGGCAGCGGATGACGAGAGAAAAAGCATTTCGAGAGGGCATCGGGTAAGCCCCCGGTTTGGCCTCGCGGCTTCCGTCGCTCAAATTTGCCTTCCCTATTTCAACATAATCGTATATATACGTTTTCATTCAATAAGAGTTGACCTTATCTAACTCGAACATGAGAGTACGGCATGACAATGCGTTCGGAAGGCTTTGAGGGATTAAGAGAGTATCTTGCGGCGTATGAAAAGGACCCCACCCTGGCGGTGGTGCCGGTACCACTAGTGGCCGAGTATTTTGGGATTACGGCACCTTCCGTAACAGCCCGTTTGAGAAGTGCTAAGCTGGACGGCCTTCGAATCGGTCGACAATCTTTCGTACTCATTTCAAGTATCGTCAAGCTGCAGAAAAGCCAGCAAGCAGAGATTAGAACCGTGGAAGAAATTCTAATCTATAACGCCAAAAATCAGTGCCGCATCGTGTTCTACGAACCGATCATGACGCCGATCGGCCTCAAGACGGATATCCCCTGGGACCGCAAGCGAATCGGAGAGATTTTGGGCGATATATCGCGCAACAGCCACAAGGCGCATAATGTACTTCTGTCGGTGCTTGTACATCGCTCCAAGAGCGGCGCCACCCAACCAGGAAAGGGCTTTTTCGAGCTTGCAGCGGAGTTGGGCTACGACGTTGATGATGAACGCAAATTCGTGACTGAAGAGACAGAACGAGTCTTGAGGACATACGCATAACTGGCCCACGTATGCTTCCTGACGGGAATCAGATAGAAACGCCCGCCAAGATGCCGCTAAATGTCTCACATTCGGCAGATAAGATTTCAATTGCGACCATGCCAATGATCTTCTGCGCGGCCCGCTGATGAGCCGCGCAGAAGGGCAAGCTGTCCATCAATTTAGTTACTTTACGCAACTAGTTGGTTGCTACTCCTATCGCCGAATAGACAAGCTAGGACTTGGCTAGACTCTGGGAGGAACCTTGCTCCTACCTCAGTCTGTGACCATCGCGGCCCCAATTTCAAAGGAGATTGCGCTTCAAACTGCGAGCACTAGTTTCTTTTAATGTAGACACTGCGTAGTTTTGTTCAGTCGCCGCCTCACGGCACCAGCGTCACCGGCACCGCCGCCTTGTGCGCGAGGCTCAGCAGTACACTCCCGAACAGGATCTCGTGGACGCGGCTGTGGCCGTGGCGGCCGACGAAGATCTGGCGGGCCTGGCGTTCGGCGGCGAGCTCGGCCAGGGTCGAGGCGGGGTGGCCGTGCAGGGCCTGGACCTCGACCGCGTGGCAGCCCAGGCCGCGGGCTTCGGCGGCGAGAGGCTCGAGCATGCGGGTGGTGGCGAGCTCGAGGTCGGCCTCCTGCAGGCCCACCTTCAGCTCGGGCGCCTGGGGGACCAGGGTACCGCCGGGCAAGGTGGTGATGACGTGGACGACGAGCAGGCGGGCACCGCTGCGCTGCGCGCACTCGGCGGCGAAATGGACGGCGCGCCTGCTGCCGTCGCTGCCGTCGACGCCCACCAGGTAGAGATCGGACATGGGTTCGGCCTCCGTGATCGTGGAGGCCCCAGGATAGCACGGGATGCCGCCGGCGTGACGTGGCAGGGGCGGGCCGATGCCCGCCCCTGCGTCGATCACGGCGGTGGCTCAGGCGCGGGCGGCGTGCCGCGCCACGCAGGGGCGGATCTCGCCGCGCTTGAGCTTGGCCCAGTAGGTCGCGTACTCGCGCTTCACCACCGGGGCCAGGATGTAGAGCCCGACGATGTTGATCAGCGCCATGCTGAAGAACATCGCATCGGAGAAGTCGATGATTGCACCGAGCTGCAAGGAGGCGCCCAGCACGATGAAGCAGCAGAAGATCGCCTTGTAGATCAACTCCTTCACCAGTCCCTCGCCGAACAGGTAGGTCCAGGCCTTGAGGCCGTAATAGGACCAGGAGATCTGGGTCGAGTAGGCGAACAGGAACACGGCCAGAGTGAGCACGTAGGAGAACCAGGGGAAGACGGTGCCGAAGGCCTGGTCGGTGATCGCGACCCCGGCCAGGCCCTCCTGCCGGTAGGCGCCGGTGATGATCACGACCAGGGCCGTCATGGTGCAGATGACCACGGTGTCGATGAAGGGCTCGAGCAGCGACACGAAGCCTTCGGTGACCGGGGTCTTGGTGCGCACCGCCGAGTGGGCGATCGGCGCCGAGCCGACGCCGGCCTCGTTGGAGAAGGTCGCCCGGCGGAAGCCCTGGATCAGGACCCCGACGAAGCCGCCGGCGATGCCCTCGGGCGAGATGGCACCGTGGATGATGGCGCCGAACGCGGCCGGGACCTGGCCGATATGGGCGACGATGACCACGAGGGCGGCCGAGACGTAGAGCAGGGCCATGCCGGGGACGAGCTTGTCGGTGACGCGGGCGATCGACTTGATGCCACCGATGATGACGACGCCCACCAGGGCCGCCATGATCAGCCCGAACAGCCAGCCCTTGCCGGCGAGCCAGCTGGCCTCGCCGCCGGTGACGTTGAGGAACTGCAGGTAGCTCTGGTTGGCCTGGAACATGTTGCCGGCGCCGAACGAGCCGAACACGCAGCAGATCGCGAAGGCGGCTCCAAGCACGCGGCCGAGGCCGGCGTGGCCGCGCTCGGCCAGGCCCTTTTTAAGGTAGTACATCGGGCCGCCGGAGACCGTGCCGTCCGCGTACTCGTTGCGGTACTTCACCGCCAGCGTGCACTCGGCGAACTTGGACGACATGCCGATCAGCCCGGCCAGGATCATCCAGAAGGTGGCGCCGGGGCCGCCGAGCGAGATCGCGACGGCCACGCCGGCGATGTTGCCGAGCCCGACCGTGCCGGAAAGGGCGGTGGCCAGCGCCTGGAAGTGGCTGACCTCACCGGCATCGTTGGGGTCCGAATAGTCGCCCTTGGCGAGCCGCACGGCATGGCCGAAGCCGCGGATGTTGATGAAGCCGAGATAGACCGTGAAGAACAGGGCGGCGGCGATCAGCCAGACGACGATCAGCGGCAGCTGCGCGCCGGCGACCGGGACCGAGACGAAGATGACGCTGGAGAGCGCGTCGGCGACCGGGCCGACCAGCGCGTTGATGCGCTGGTCGAGGCCCGGCGGTGCGGCGGCGCCGTCCTGGGCCATGGCCGAGGAGAGCGCCGGTAGGGCGAGCGCGCAGCTCGCCAGCAGGGTGCGAATCATGGATGGGTGCCCGAGCGTTGGTGATGAGCGATGGCGGATCACGGGACGACCGTCACCGGGACGGCGGCCTTGTGGACGAGGGTCAGCGGCACGCTGCCGAACAGCACCTCGTGCACGCGCGAATGGCCGTGGCGGCCGATGAAGACCTGTGCCGCCGCGCGCTCGTCGGCCAGGCTCAGCAGCGTGGCCGCAGCATGGCCGTGCCGGGCCAGGATCTCGACCTCGACCCCTGCCGTGCGCGCCTCGGCCGCCAGCGAATCGAGGATGTTCCGGGTCGCCTCTGCGATCTGCCGGTCGTGGCGCTGGTGCTGGTCGGCCAGGTCCTGCGGCGGCATGACGGTATAGGGCGACCAGTCGATGACGTGGACGACCAGCAGCCGGGCGCCATCGCGACGCGCGGCCCGGGTGGCGTGAAGGAAGGCGCGATGGCCGCCTTCGCTGCCGTCGACGCCGATGAGATAGAGATCGGGCATGCTTATAGCCTCCGCTGTTGGACACGGGACGAACGCCGGGCGCACGCCGGTGCGATGCAGCGGCGGGGTACGGCGGAAAAAGGCTGGGTGCCGGGCTGGCCGGCCGATGATCAGGTGGGCGTACGGTCGAGGAGGCGGACGTGGACGCGACCGGTGAGCCCGCAGAGCAGCTCGTAGGCGATGGTGCCGGCGCGGGCGGCGATGGTCTCGACCGGCAGCCCCTGGCCCCACAGCGTCACCGGCGTGCCGACCTCCGCCTCGGGGTGGTCGACGAGATCGATCGCCAGCATGTCCATGGAGACCCGGCCGACCAGTGCGGCTGGCCTTCCGTCCAGCAGCACGGGGGTGCCGGAGCCGGCGTGCCGCGGGTAGCCGTCGCCGTAGCCGATCGCGGCGATGCCGATCCGGCTGGGGACGGCGGCGGTCCAGGTGCCGGCATAGCCCACGGTCTCCCCGGCCGGCACCTCCTTGACCTCGATCAGCCGCGTGCTCAGCGTCATCACCGGCAGCAGGCCCTCGTCGCCGCCGTGGCGGCCCGGTAGCGGCGATACTCCGTAGAGCATGACGCCAGGGCGGATCCACTCGGCATGCGCCTCCGGCCAGGCGAGGACGCCGGCCGAGTTGCAGAACGAGCGCTCCAGCCCGAGCTTGCCCGCCGCCGCGGCGAAGCGGCCGATCTGGGCACGGGTCGCCGGTGCCGTGGGCTCGTCGGCGCTGGCGAAATGGGTCATCAACCGGATCTCGCCGGCGACGGCCGCACAGCCCTGCAGCTGATCGAGCACGGACGGCAGCAATTCCGGCCGGAAACCCAGCCGGTTCATGCCGCTGTCGATCTTGAGCCACACGCTCACCGGCCGCTCCAGGCGGGCCTGCTCCAGCATGCGCAGCTGGCCCGGCTCGTGCAGCCCCACCTCGAAGCCGTGGCGCGCGCACAAGGCGAGCTCGTCCGCCTCGAACATGCCTTCGAGCAGCAGGATCGGCTGCGTCGCTCCGGCCTCACGCAGCGCCAGCGCCTCCTCGATGCAGGCGACACCCAGCCGGTCGGCGTCGCTCAGGGCCGGC
>JBATRI010000299.1:0-14865 GCA_049292515.1 Geminicoccaceae bacterium | reverse complement strand
CCAGCTTCGGCGCCGTGGTCCCGGCGCGGATGCAGCCGTCGTGAGCGCAGCCGTGATCGCCGATGCGGATCGGCACCAGCTCGGCCGCGAGATGCCCGGCCGCGTGCGCCGCCGCCGCCTTGGCGTGGCTGCGGACGGCAAACTCCTCCTGCGCCGCGCGGGCGATGCCGTGCCGGCGGGCCAGGTTCTCGGCCGTCTCGCCCATTGCGACGTAGGCCTGGGGGTAGTCGCGGGCGAGGCCGGGATGCGGCATCGGGTTGAAGCCCATGACTGGGACCCGGCTCATCGATTCGACGCCGGCGCAGACGAAGGCGTCGCCGGCCCCCATGGCGACGGCGCCGGCGGCCATGTGCACGGCCTGCATCGACGAGCCACAGAAGCGGTTGACCGTGGTCGCCGCCACGGACTCGGGCAGGCGGGCCAGAAACCCGATCAGGCGGGCGACGTTCAGGCCCTGCTCGCCTTCGGGAAAGGCGCAGCCGACGATCAGGTCCTCGATGGCCCCGGGCTCGATCGGGCTGCGCTCGATCAGCCCGGCGATAACCTGCGCCGCCAGCTCGTCGGGGCGCACGCGCACGAGCTCGCCCTTGTGCGCCGGCTGGAACGGCGAGCGGGCATAGCCCGCGATCACCACCTCCCTCATGGCCCGGCCCCCTGCTCGGCCAGGCGCTCCTCGGCCAGCAGGTCCTTGCGCGACAGCTTGCCGATCGTGGTCTTCGGCAGCGGCTGGTCGCGGAACTCGACCAGCTTCGGCATCTCGATGTGGCTGAGCTTGTCCTCGAGGAACGCGCGCAGCTCGTCCCTGGTCAGCTGCCGGCCGGCGGCCAGCTTGATCCACGCCTTGACGGTCTGCCCGAGATAGGGATCCGGCAGCCCGGCGACCACGCACTCCTCGACCGCCGGGTGCAGGTAGATCGCATCCTCGACGTTGCGCGGGTAGATGTTGTACCCGCCGGACAGGATGACGTCCTTGATCCGGTCGACGATGAAGACATAGCCGTCGGCATCCCGGTAGGCGACGTCGCCCGTGTGCAGATGCCCGCCCGCCAATGCCCGTGCCGTCGCCTCGAGATGGCCCAGATAGCCCTGCATCACCTGTGGCCCACGCACGCAGAGCTCGCCGCGCTCGCCCGGGCCGACCGGCGTCCGGCCGTCCTCGAGCGAGACGATGTCCACCGCCGTCAGCGGCAGCGGCAGCCCGATCGACCCGGTCTTGTGCTGCCCGTTCACCGGGTTGACGCACACCACCGGCGACGCCTCGGTCAGGCCGTAGCCCTCGACGATCACGCAGCCGGTGAGCCGTTCGAAGCTGTCCTTGACCTCCGCCGGCAGCGGCGCGCCGCCGGAGGTGCAGACCTCGATCGACGACAGGTCGTACCGCTCCCGGCTCTCGTACCGCGCCACCGCGGCGAACAGCGTCGGTACCGCCGGGAAGATCGTCGGCCGCTTCTTGTGGATGACCTGCAGCAGCTGCTCGATCTCGAACCGCGGCAGCAGGATCAGCTCGGCCCGCAACAGCAGGCCGACATTCATCACCGTGGCCATGCCGAAGATGTGAAACAGCGGCAGCACGCCCAGGATGCGCTCCCGGCCCGGAACGCAGGTGTGGAACCAGCGCCGGATCTGCACGGCGTTGGCGTGGAGATTGGCATGGGTGAGCTCGGCCCCTTTGGGCACGCCGGTCGTGCCGCCGGTGTACTGCAGCAGGGCCACCGCGCGCTCGGGGTCGCAGACCGGCGCGTCGAACCGGCCATCGTTGGCCAGGAGGTGCTCGAACGGCACGTGCCGCTCGTCGCTGGGGATCGTCGCCAGCTCCCGCCGCCGCATCACGGCGAACAGCTGCCGCGTCGGGGTGGGGAGAATGTCCCGCATCCGGCAGACGACGATATGGCGGATCGGCTGCAACGCCGCGGCGCGCGTCAGCTTGCCGAACAGGGCGTCGAGATCGAGCGTCGCCATGATCTCGACGCCGCTGTCGGCGATCTGGTGCGCGATCTCGCGCTCGGCCTGGAGCGGGTTGAAGTTGACCACGACCCCGCCGGCCTTCAGCACGGCGTAATAGAGGATCACGAAATAGGGCGTGTTGGGCAGCAGCAGGCCCACCCGCGTGCCGGGAAAGACGCCGATCGCCTGCAGCCCGCGGGTGGCGCGGGCGACCAGGCCGGCGATTTCACGATAGCGATAGCGACGGCCGAGAAAATCGATGCAGGGATCTTCGGGCCCGTCTTGGACCGCATCGTCCAACAGCGCTTGCAAGGGGCGGGCCACGATCGGGCCATCGAGATCGACCTCGGGGTCCGGCCCCGGCCATGCCGCCGGCGACTCCGCTACCCGAGCTCGCATCGCCATCTCTCGCCCTCCTGAACACGGACGATCATCCTCACAATAATGTATTACCTTTACGTAAACGTCAAATAATCGGCCTACCCGAGGGTGGTGACGGAGCAACGGTCACGCCCGTGCAGGGGACGTTTGCGCCGCCGGCGCCGTCCGGCCTTTGCCCGGCGGGCGCCGAGCCCCTATATGCGCCGCAACGCCGCAATATTTCGAGGTGATCGATGACCAGCGACCCACGCCAGGCGATGGTCGAGGCCCTGACCTTTGACGACGTGCTGCTCGAGCCCGGCTATTCGGAGGTGCTCCCGGCGCAGGCCGACGTGCGGACGCGGCTGACCCGCGAGATCGAGCTGGGCATCCCGATCCTGTCCGCGGCCATGGACACGGTCACCGAAGGCCCGATGGCGATCGCCATGGCGCAGCACGGCGGCCTCGGCATCCTGCACAAGAACCTGAGCATCGACGAACAGGCGAATCAGGTTCACCAGGTCAAGAAATTCGAGGCCGGCATGGTGGTCAATCCGCTGACCGTGCGGCCGGAGACGCCGTTGCGCCAGGCGCTCGAGCTGATGCAGCGCAACAGCATCTCGGGCCTGCCGGTGGTCGACGGCCCGGATGGCCGGTTGGCGGGCATCCTCACCAACCGCGATGTCCGCTTCGTGCAGAGCAGCGAGCGCCCGGTGCGCGAGCTGATGACCGCGGAGCGGCTGATTACCGTGCGCGAGGGGGTCAGCCGAGCGGAAGCCATGGAGCTGCTGCACGAGCACCGGATCGAGAAGCTGCTGGTGGTCGACGATGCCTATCGCCTGGTCGGCCTGGTCACGGTCAAGGACATCGAGAAGGCGCAGCGTTTCCCCAACGCCTGCAAGGACGATCAGGGCCGCTTGCGCGTGGGTGCTGCCACGGGCACCGGCGCCGACGGGCAGGCGCGCGCCGAGGCGCTGGTCGCCGCCGGCGCTGACGTCATCGTGATCGATACCGCGCACGGCCATTCCCGTGGCGTCCTGGACGCCGTCGCCACGGTACGCCGCCTGTCCAACACCACCCAGATCATCGCCGGCAACGTCGCCACCGGCGCCGCGGCGGCAGCATTGATCGAGGCCGGCGCCGATGCGATCAAGGTCGGCATCGGCCCGGGCTCGATCTGCACCACCCGGGTCGTCGCCGGCGTCGGCGTCCCCCAGCTGACGGCCATCCTCAACGTCGCCGCGAGCTGCCGGGCCAAGGGCGTGCCGGTCATCGCCGACGGCGGCATCCGCTCGTCGGGCGATCTCGCCAAGGCGGTGGCCGCGGGTGCCGACTGCGTGATGCTGGGGTCGATGTTCGCCGGCTGCGAGGAGGCCCCCGGCGAGGTGTTCCTGTACCAGGGCCGGTCCTACAAGTCCTACCGTGGCATGGGCTCGCTGGGCGCGATGGCGCGCGGCTCGGCCGACCGCTATTTCCAGCAGGAAGTGCGCGATACGCTGAAGCTGGTGCCGGAGGGCATCGAGGGGCGGGTGCCTTACCGCGGGCCCGTGGCCAACATCATCCACCAGCTCGTGGGCGGCCTGCGCGCTGCCATGGGCTACACCGGCAACGGCGATCTGCGGGCCATGCAGGAAGGTTGCCGTTTCCTCAAGGTGTCGCAGGCGGGCTGGCGTGAAGGCCATGTTCACGACGTGGCGATCACCCGCGAGGCGCCCAACTACCGCCAGGATGCGTAGGCTACGCTCATGCCGTGGGAGCCTGCGTCTTCAGCAATGCTTCGATATTGGCGCGGGTCGGTGAATCGAGGACGATTCCTTTGGTACGTGCGGCGTTGAAGGCCGCCGTTACCACCGTTTCGAATTGATGCAGGGCCGAGCTGATCACCAGCCGCCTGCCTTCACCGCTCAACTCGAGTTCCAGCCAGCCGCGGCCTTGCCGCCGCGACCCGAACCAGCGCAATCGAAGCTCCTGCAGCTCCGACCATGCCAGTCGTTGCTCCACCCCCCTGGCCAGCGCGACGCCGGACGGTGCCAGTCGCACACGTGTGTGCTGACGGCGCCAGGTCTGTGCCAGAAAGCTCAAGAACATCACCAGCAGGGCGATCAGACCGAGCACGACCGGCCAGGCCGGCTCCATGGCCACGAGTGGTATGGCGGTGAGGCCAATGCCGGCGCCGGCGCGCAAATAGTCCGCTATCAACGGTGCGGTACGGTACGCCAGCTCGACTTCGCCCAAGGTGATATCCCGATGCGCTTTGTTGCGGCAAAGAGCGATTTTGCACGTCAATATTTAGATCCTGCCAAGCATATGCACGCCATGTAATGACACGTCCACCCCGGATCGATTGCGGCCGCGGTGGCCAGGTGCCAAAGATGGAGCGGCGGCAGATGGGCTCGACGGACGATCACGGATACCGGTCGGCCGTGCTTCCAGTGGACCCTCCGCTGGCTGATCTAGACAACCTGGAGCGTGTCGGCGCGATGTCGAGCCAGGCGCAGGCGGCGCGCCTGCAGGACGCCCGCACCGCATTGAATGCCATCCGCGGCTTTTCGGAGCTCATGCTGGCCGGGGGCGCTGGCCCGCTCAGCGCCGATGGGCTGGAATATCTGCGCCAGATTGCGGCCGCGGGGAGACTGCTCGAGGAGGCGTTGTCCATCGTGACCACGGAGGATCGCCTGTCGTGACGGCGCACGCCGCGTCCTTGCGCTCGCAGCCAGAGGATCAGGCGGAGGGGCTTGAACTTGCGAGCGCTCGATCCGACATCTATGGCGTGGTCTCTGTGGCTGGATCTGCTCGCGAAGCCGTCCGGAATTCACCATGCCGGCTAACACGTGCTTCTGGCATGATAGGCGAAACGTTGCGGTGGGTTAGCTCCTGCTTCGATTCGCGCAAAGGTTGGGGTCCGCGGCGCTTTTCCGCTTGATTTTCCGGTCATCGGCAGTACTGCTGCCGAGACAAAATGCAATCAACGGGCATCATCGTCGTAACGTGGTGGTTCGGCCATGATCGTGGTCGTTGGCTGCGCGACGGTCGTCGATGAGGGGTGCCGCCGCGGCCATCATTCCCGGTGAGCTCGAGGCCAGGCGGCCTCAGGGTGACGCGATTTCCGAACGGCGGCTCCCGCTGGCGGGGTTTCAGTAGCGGCGTCTCGCGGCAACCCGGCGAGGTCGCGCCGGCATCGGAACAGGCCAAATAGCTGGATGAAGAATCAATCGATGTTTCCTTTTCGTCGCAACGGGCCGAAGAAGCGGGGCAAGGGTGGTGGTGGCGGCGGGCGCCGTCCGCACGACAATGGCGGCGGGCGTCGCGTTCCGGGATCCGCCGCCGAATTGCTGCCCATGCTTCAGCCCAGCACCAAAGCATTGGCGCAGATGCTTGCCGGCAATACCAAGATGTCCGGGCAGCTCGCGCATGCGCGTGGGGTGTTGGCCCAGGCCAATCGAATTGTTGACGAGCGCCTCGCGGACCGGCTGCCGCCGGCGGCGCGTGAATTGTTTTTCGAGCAGTTGGCGCTGCTGAAGCTGACCATCGCCGATGCGGAGGAAGCCGGGCTGGCGGCGGAAGCGCTGGCGGACGAGCCGGTCAAGCCGAAGGTCGTGGTCGACGCGGAACGGCTGCGCGAAGTCGCTCTGCGTCTGGCCACGGCGGAGCCGGCGCCGCAGGTCCCACTGGCCGCGGTCCATACCGAGCCCCCCGAAGACGCTGAGGCGCATAAGCACGACGATCAGCATTCCGGCTATGCGCCGTCACGCGGTCGGGGTGACTCCGGTCAACAGGAAGCGGAGCCGGCCGTCGGCACCGGTCCGCGACGGGAACGTCTGCGCCTCAAATCCGTTCAGCGTGCGGCACCTGAAGCCGACGGTTGAGCGGCGCCGCGGACGCTCTTCTGCTCGATTTCCTGGCCGAGGCCGCTTGGCAACCCGGTGCCGTTCGTCGTGATCGGCTGCGGTGACAATTTTGAATTTGTTCACCCGGACGATTGCACTATGATTCCTGGCGTAAGCTTGGTGTTGGGACGGCGCGAACCGCGTATGGCCGAGAAACCGACCGTTCAAAACGATGTACCAAAGGGCGATGTCGTCACCAAGACGCGCGCCAAGACGCAGCGTCCTTCGCTCTACAAGGTGCTGTTGCTCAACGACGACTACACGCCGATGGAGTTCGTAATTCACGTCCTGGAGCGGTTCTTTTCCAAGAACCGTGAGGATGCTACGCGAATCATGCTTCACGTGCACCACAACGGTGTCGGCATTTGCGGGGTATTCACGTTCGAGGTGGCAGAGACCAAGGTTGCCCAGGTGGTCGAGTTTGCCCGCCAGAACCAGCACCCGCTGCAGTGCACGATGGAGAAGGAGTGACGCGCACGGCTCGGTTGGCTACAACATCCAGCGGGCTCTCTCGAGGACGATAGGTGATGCCGATGCTCTCACGGACACTCGAGAAGACGTTGCGGCGGGCGCTGGCCCTCGCCAATGCCCGCCAGCATGAGTATGCGACGCTGGAGCATCTGCTCATGGCGCTCACCGAGGACCAGGACGCGCTGGCGGTCCTCAAGGCCTGCGCCGTCGATGCCGACCGGTTGCGCGCGAGCCTGATGGATTTCCTGGACCACGAGCTCTCCGGCCTCGCCGTCGAGGGCACCGTCGACGCCAAGCCCACCGCGGGTTTCCAGCGCGTGATCCAGCGGGCCGCGATCCATGTCCAGTCGTCCGGCCGGCAGGAGGTCACCGGTGCCAACGTGCTGGTGGCGCTGTTCTCCGAGCGCGAATCACATGCGGTGTTCTTCCTGCAAGAGCAGAACATGACCAGGCTCGACGCGGTGAACTACATCGCGCACGGTATCGCCAAGAAGGCCGGGATGAGCGAGGAGCGCCGCGTGCGTGGGGCCGAGGAAGCCGAGACCCAGGAGAAGAAGGAGCAGACGGAGGCGCTGTCCGCCTACTGCGCCAACCTCAACGTCAAGGCGCGCGAGGGGCGCATCGACGTCCTGATCGGCCGTGAGCACGAGATCGAGCGCACGATCCAGATCCTGTGCCGCCGCTCGAAGAACAACCCGCTGTTCGTGGGCGATCCCGGCGTCGGCAAGACCGCGATCGCCGAAGGGCTGGCGCTGCGGATCATCCAAGGCGAGGTCCCGGACGTCCTCAAGAATGCCGTCATCTACGCGCTCGACCTCGGTGCCCTGCTCGCCGGTACCCGCTACCGCGGCGATTTCGAGGAGCGGCTCAAGGCCGTGCTGACCGAGCTCGAGGCCAACAAGCACGCCATCCTGTTCATCGACGAGATCCATACGGTGATCGGCGCCGGGGCCACCAGCGGCGGCTCGCTGGATGCCTCGAACATCCTCAAGCCGGCGCTGGCCAGCGGCGATCTGCGCTGCATCGGCTCGACCACCTACAAGGAATTCCGCAACTACTTCGAGAAGGACCGGGCGCTGGTCCGGCGGTTCCAGAAGATCGACATCCCGGAGCCGACCGAGGACGAATCGGTCAAGATCCTGGAGGGGCTGCGGCCGAGCTTCGAGGCGCACCACCAGGTGCGCTACACCGCGGGCGCCCTCGACGCCGCGGTCAAGCTGTCGACCCGCTACATCCACGACCGCAAGCTGCCGGACAAGGCGATCGACGTCATCGACGAGGTCGGGGCCGCGCAGATGCTTCGTCCGGCGCATCTGCGCAAGAAGACCATCAAGGCCAAGGACATCGAGGAGATCGTGGCCAAGATGACCCGCGTGCCGATCAAGACGGTGACGGCACGGGACAAGGAGGCGCTGCGGACGCTCGACGAGGACATCAAGGCCGCGGTCTACGGCCAGGACGACGCCATCGAGGCCTTGGCCTCGGCGATCAAGCTCAGCCGGGCGGGCCTGCGCGACGCCGTCAAGCCGATCGGCTGTTACCTGTTCGCCGGGCCGACGGGCGTCGGCAAGACCGAGGTCGCCAAGCAGCTGGCCAAGGTCATGGGCATCGAGCTGATCCGCTTCGACATGTCCGAGTACATGGAGCGCCACGCCGTCTCGCGGCTGATCGGCGCGCCGCCCGGCTATGTCGGCTTCGACCAGGGCGGCCTGCTCACCGACGCCGTGGACCAGCACAAGCACGCCGTCCTGCTGCTCGACGAGATCGAGAAGGCCCACCCCGACGTCTTCAACATCCTCCTGCAGGTGATGGATTACGGCAAGCTCACCGACAACAACGGCAAGACGGTCGATTTCCGCAACATCATCCTGATCATGACCACCAATGCCGGTGCCTCGGACATGAGCAAGCCGGTGATGGGCTTCGGCCAGAGCCTGCAGCGGGAGGGCGAGGACACCGAGGCGATCAAGCGCCTGTTCACGCCGGAGTTTCGCAATCGCCTGGACTCGGTGATCACCTTCCGCGGCCTGACGCCTGTCATCATCCGCAGCGTCGTCGACAAGTTCCTCAAGGAGCTGGGCGCCCAACTCGCCGACAAGCGGGTCTCGATCGAGCTCGACGAGGAGGCGGCGGCCTGGCTCGCGGCCAAGGGTTACGACCCGCTCTACGGGGCGAGACCGCTGGCGCGCGTGATCCAGGACCGCATCAAGCGGCCACTCGCCGACGAGCTGCTGTTCGGCAGGCTCGCCAAGGGTGGCAAGGTCTTCGTCACCATTGTCGACGACAAGCTGTCCTTCCACATCGCCCCGGTGGGTGACGTGCCCTTGCTGCCGACACCCGAGGAAAGCTCGGACGAGGATACCGGCGAGGATCAGGTGCTGGAGCCGGTGGGGTAGGAGGCGCAGGCCGACACACGCCGGGCGCTTCACCGATAGAACAGGTCGGGGCCGCCCCGGCGCAGCGCCTCCACCGCATCCGCCTCCGCGTGCTCGGCCTTGAAGGAAGGGTCGAACGCCCTGCGGGTGGCGATCATCATGCTGGCGAAGCTGACGGAGAAGGTCCGCGCAGTCGCGCGTCCCCGGCCTTGCGCGACCGCCAGGATCACCGCCTCCATGATGTCGCTGTGGCTCATGCCCTCGGGCATGGGATGGTCGTGGGAGAAGCCGCGCATGCCGTAGCGATGGTAGGACACGAGCTGCCCGGCCACGATGGCCTGGGCGCATCCGGGCTCGCCGGCTTCGATCCTCGCACGTATCTCCTCATGCCTGTTCGGGCTCACCGAAGGGCCAGTTCCATGCGACATAGCTCGTTCCCCGACGCGTCGGTCATCCCTTGCGCGCCGGCAGCCTCACAAGTGCGGTACTGGCCGTCTGTGGCATTCTGTACGTTGCGCGAAAATAAATCTTTAGCGGCCACCTCGTGCCCATCCAGGCGGCTCAGCACCTGGTCGTTGGGATCGCGCGCCCGAGGAAGGTCAGGGTCGACACACCCCCGGCGCACGCCGGACCAGGCTGTGCTGGCCCCGCTGGTTCCGGCCACGTCATATGCGGCGAGAATGACAGTCTCATGGCAGCGGCTCGGCGCTCGTGGCCCCGAACCTGCGGACGACCCAGTCCATGAACACGCGGACCCGTGGCGAGAGCTGCCGGTTGCGGGGATGGAGCAGCGATACCGGGCTCGGTGCCGGTGCAAAGGCGGTGAGGACGGGGGTCAGCGTCCCGCGCGCGAAATCGTGCTCCAGATGGTAACGCGGCGCCTGGATCAGCCCCAGGCCGAGCCGTGCCGCGGCAACGAGGCTCTCCGCCGCGTTGACCGTCACCGTGGCCGGGATGGTGAGTGCGCGCAGCGTGCCGCCCACCGTGAACTCGAGCGGCAGCGAGGCGCCGGTGGCACTCGAATGGAAGCCCACCATGCGGTGGCCGTCGAGCTGGCTCAGGTGGATCGGCTCGCCGAAGCGGGCGAGATAGGACGGTGCGGCGCAGGTCACCTCCTCCAGCATCGCCACACGGCGCGCGACCATGTCGCTGTCCTGGAGGTTGCCCACACGCAGCACGCAGTCGATCCCCTCGCGGACGAGATCGACCAGCCGGTCGCCCTCGCTCAGGTGCAGCTCGAGCTCGGGATAGGCGTCGAGGAAGGCCGGCAGCCCCGGCAGCACGAAATGGCGCGCCAGCGTGCCATGGACGTCGACGCGCAGGCGCCCCCTGGGCCTGGCGCTGCTGAACGCCGCCTCGGCATCCTCGACGTCGGCGACCAGCGCGAGGCAGCGCCGGTGAAAGGCCAGGCCGTCCAGTGTCGGGCTGACATGGCGCGTCGTCCGCTCCAGCAGCCGCACGCCCAGCCGCGCCTCGAGCCGTTTCACGACATCGGTCACCGTCGAGCGCGGCAGGGCCAGATCCTGGGCCGCAAGCGTGAAGCTGCGCCGCTCGACGACCCGGCTGAACACCCGCATGGCATCGAATCTGTCCATATTATTCGTGCTGCCCGGATAGTGATGCGGAATTCTCAAGGATTATCCGAGCAGGGGCCAGACCCATCTTCGCGTTGTCGGCAGCGGATGCCCCGCGCCGGGCAATGAGGAGAGTGGGAATGGCCGAGGCAGACAGCAGGATCGCGCTCGTCACCGGCGCCTCGCGCGGCATCGGCGCGACGGTGGCGGAACGACTGGCCCGCGACGGGTTCACGGTTGTCGTCAACCATGCCGGCGACCCGGCGCCCGCCGAGGCCGTGGCGCGCAGGATCGAGGCGGCAGGGGGCCGCGCCATGACCGCCAGGGCGGACGTCAACGATCCGCAGGCCGTAAGCGGCATGTTCGACGCCGCCGAGGCGGCGTTCGGCGGTGTCGACGTGCTGGTCAACAATGCCGGCATCATGCTGTTGAGCCCCATCGCGGACAGCGACGACGCCATGTTCGACCGTCAGATCGCGGTCAATCTGAAGGGCACGTTCAACACGCTGCGCGAGGCCGCCCGGCGGCTGCGCGACGGTGGCCGCATCGTCAATCTCTCGACCAGCGTGGTCGGGCTGAAGCTGGAGAGTTACGGCGCCTATGCCGCCACCAAGGCGGCCGTCGAGGCGATGACCGGCATTCTCGCCAAGGAGCTGGGTGGCCGCGGCATCAGGGTGAACGCCGTGGCCCCGGGGCCGGTGGCGACCGACCTGTTCCTGCACGGCAAATCACCGGAGCTGATCGAGCGCATGGCCGGGATGAATCCACTGCAGCGGCTCGGCACGCCCGAGGACATCGCTGCGGCCGTGGCCTTTCTCGTCGGTCCGGACGGCGGCTGGATCAACGGCCAGACGCTGCGGGCCAATGGCGGGATGGTCTGAGTGCGGGCGTTCAGCCTTCTTCCCGATAGGGCAGGATGGTCTGCATCTCCGCCATCTCGTCCTCTTGCCCGCGGCCCTCGCTGACGAGGAAGCGGGCGACGGCGGCGCGGAAGGCGGGGTCGGGGATCAGATGCGCGCTGTGGGTCCAGACCGGCGCGTAGCCCCGATGCAGCTTGTGAATGCCCTGGGCGCCAGCTTCCACGCGCTGCAGCCCGTGCCGGATGGCGAACTCGATCGCCTGGTAGTAGCAGGCCTCGAAATGCAGGAACTTGAACTCCTCGAGGCAGCCCCACTGGCGGCCGTATAGAGTGTCGGTGCCGCGCAGGTTGAGGGCGGCACCCACCATCCGCCCCTCGTGCCGTGCCACCATCAAGACGACGCTGTCCTTGAGGTCGCGGCCGAGGCTGCGAAAGAAATCGCGGCTCAGATAGGCGTTGCCCCAGCGCTTGTCGACGGTGGCGAGGTAGAACGGGAAGAACTCGTCGAGCAGATCGGCGTCGACGGCATCGCCATGCACGGCCTCGATGGTGACGCCGGCCGCGGCGACCTGCGCGCGCTCCTTGCGCACCATCTTCCGCTTGGCACTCTTGAGCCGCTCCAGCCAGGCCTCGAACGTGGGATAGGCGTCGTTCTGCCAGTGGAACTGGATGCCGCGGCGCACGAGGAAGCCCGCCGCCGCCAGCGTCTGCGCCTCGTCCGCCGTGCAGAAGGTGACGTGCAGGGAGGACAGGCCCAGCTGGCGCACGACCTCCTGGAGCCCGTGGACCAAGGCCGCCAGCACCTGCTCGTCGGCAGCCAGCAGGCGCGGCCCCGGCACCGGCGTGAACGGGACCGCGGCCTGGAGCTTGGGGTAGTAGTGGCCACCGGCCCGGCGATAGCCCTCGGCCCAGCCATGGTCGAACACGTACTCGCCGTAGGAGTGGCTCTTGACGTAGAGCGGTGCGGCACCGACCAGCAGGCCGCCCCGCTCCACGATCAGGTGGAACGGCTGCCAGCCGGTCTGCTCGCTGACCGACCCGCTGGCTTCAAGCGCCGCCAGGAAGGCGTGGCGCAGGAACGGATTGTCGGCCGGCACCAGCCGATCCCACTCCAGGGCCTCGATCGTGGCGATTCGGCTGACGGTTCGGATCTGCAACGGGCTGGACGGCAACGGCGGGTACGGCTAGCGCAGCTCGAACATGGCCTCGACCTCGACCGCGGCATCCAGTGGCAGGCTGGGCACGCCGACGGCCGCCCGCGCGTGGCGCCCGGCTTCCCCCAGCACCGCCACCATCAGGTCGGAGGCGCCGTTGATGATCTTGGGATGGTCGACGAAATCGGGGGTGCAGGCGACGAAGCCGCCGAGCCGCAGGCAGGCGGCGAGGCGGTCGAGCTCACCGCAGGCCAGCCTGACCTGCGCCAGGATGTTGATCGCGCACAGCCGCGCCGCCGCCACCCCGTCCTCCAGGCTGACCGCGCCGCCGAGCTTGCCTTTGTAGCGGACCGCGCCACTCTCCATCGGCAACTGCCCCGAAACCACCAGCAGATTGCCACTGAGACGCACCGGCACGTAGTTGGCGACCGGTGGCGACGGCGATGGCAGCTCGATCCCGAGCTCGGCTAGACGTTGGGCTACGGTGGCGGCCATGCTGGTATCCCCGATGAACGGCGGTCAGGCTCGAACCATAGGTCAGTGCGGTCGCCACGGCCAGCGTCGGGGCAGGTCCGGGCTGCTCGATAGCCGATTGCTACCCATGTCGGTTTGGCGCAGGCTCGTTCACCGTTGCGATGATGAGGGTCCCATTTGAGCACACCACGTGACGAGGGCTTCTCGATGCCGCCGGATTGGGCGGCGCATACCCGCTGCTGGATGGCATGGCCGTGCCGCGAGGCGCCGTGGGGCGGGGAGCTAGAGGAGGCGCGCCGCGCCTATGCCGAGGTCGCCCAGCTCATCGCCCGGTTCGAGCCGGTGACGATGATCGTCCGCCCCGAGCTGGTGGCGATGGCCTCGCTCTATTGCGGGCCGGGTATCACCGTGCTGCCGATGCCGCACGACGACAGCTGGGTGCGCGACACCGGCCCGACCTTCCTGCTCGATGCGGCGGGCCAGCTCGGCGGGGTCACCTGGGTGTTCAACGGCTGGGGTGAGCTGCAGCCCGAGCATGCCCAGGACGCCAGGATGGCGCAACGCATGCTCGAGCATGTGACGGCCCGCCGCTTCGCCGGCGACCTCGTCCTGGAGGGTGGCGCCATCCAGGTCGACGGCGAGGGGACCTGCCTCGCCGCCACCGGCCCGCTGCTCGACACGAAGCGGAACCCGGGGTGCCACCGCGAGGAGATCGAAGCCGAGCTGATGCGCCAGCTCGGCGTCACCACGGTGATCTGGCTGCCGGCCGGGCTGGTCGACGACGAGACCGGTGGCCAGCTGGAGAACGTCGCCTGCTTCGTCCGCCCCGGCGTGGTCATGGCGCTGGCCACGGACGACCGTGCCGATGCCAGCTTCACCGGCTTGGCCGAGAATCTCGACGTCCTGCGCGCCGCCACCGATGCCCGTGGTCGCACGCTCGAGGTGCTGACCATCCCGCAACCCAAGCCGCGCCAGCGCCACGACGGGCGCCGCCAGCCGCTTTCCCATTTGAGCTGCTATCTCGCCAACGGTGCGGTGATCGTGCCCCGCTTCGGCGACGCTGCCGACAACGCCGCCACCAAGGTCATGGCGGCGGCCTGGCCCGGGCGCGAGATCGTGCCGGTCGACGCCCTGGCGATCGTGGAAGGTGGCGGCGGCATCCACGGCATCGCCCTCGGGCAGCCGGCGGCGCGCCCCTGATGGAGGCTGCGCCAACGATCGAGGTCACGGCCGAACCCAGCGCACAAGATGTCGAGGCCGTGGCGCAGGGGTTGATCGAGTTCAACTGCCCTTTCATGGGGCCGGCCGACTTTCGTCGGATCGGTGTGCTGGCCAAGCAGGATGGCAGGCTGGTCGCCGGCCTCGTCGGCGAGACGGCGCGGGGCTTCCTGTTTATCGAAATGCTCTGGGTCGCCGCGGGATACCGTCAGGCCGGGCTCGGTGCGCACCTGCTGCGGACCGCAGAGGAGGAGGCCGCGGCCCGGGGCTGCGGCTTCGTCCTCTTGGATACGTTCGACTTCCAGGCCCGCCCGTTCTACGAGCGCCACGGCTACCGCGTGATCAACGAGCTCGCGGGCTTCCCCAACGGCCACGTCCGCTTCACGCTCCTGAAGGCGCTAGGCCGGGACGCGTAGGGTCCTGGTCATCTCGGCCATGATTGACAACGCGATCTCGGCCGGGCTCACCGCGCCGATGTCGAGGCCGGCGGGGCCGTGGATGCGGGCCAGCGTCGCCGCGTCGTGGCCCAGGGCCTGCAGCCGCTCCAGC
>JBATRI010000298.1:0-3554 GCA_049292515.1 Geminicoccaceae bacterium | reverse complement strand
GCTCTTCGCCGACCCGGCACTCCTGGGCGCGAAGCTGCGCGAGGAGGCGGACGAGCTGACGCGCGCCGAAACCCGCGACGAGGTGATCTGGGAGGCCGCCGACGTGCTCTACTTCACACTGGCCCGGCTCGCCCGCGAGGGCATCGACCTCGCCGAGGTCGAGGCGCATCTCGACCGGCGGGCGCTGAAAGTCACGCGGCGAGGCTGAGCGCTAACCGGTAGCGCCTCGTCTGTCATCCCTGGACGCTATCAGTCCGGGGTTGGATACAGGGACGAGCTTCGGGCGTCCGTGCAAGCTGCTGCCGGCCGCTATGACGCCGCAAAGTTGAGACATGCGCTGGAGCACGTGCGCGGTGACGCCAAGAATCATCGTGAGAGTGGTGCACGCTATTCGGTTTCCAAAAGCCGAGGTTAGGCTCGTCAGCATTGGAGGTGAGCTTGAGACGCGGCAGCCGGTGCGTAGATCGGGTCCAGCCAGCCCTAGGAATTGACACCAGGAGGAAGTACGCCTTGTACCTTTCCATGTCGGCGCCGGTGGTACGCCAATGACACTACACCTGCCTCGTTGGCGCGCCACGCTGGCACCGATGCTCGAACGGCGGGTGCTGATCGCTCTCCTGCTGATCGCCGGTGGCCTGTGGGGCTTCCTGGCACTGACCGACGAGATCCGCGAGGGCGAGCAGTTCCGACTCGACCGTGAGATCCTGCTGCTGTTCCGCGACCCCGGCGACCCGGCCGACCCGATCGGGCCGGAGTGGCTCGAGTCGGCAGTACGCGATATCACGGCCCTGGGCGGGACGACGATCATCACCATGATGACGCTCGTCACTGCCGGCTATCTGCTAATGTCCGGCAAGCGCCATGCCGCCCTGCTGCTAATTGTCTCGATCCTGGGTGCGGGATTGCTAAGCTTCGCCATCAAGGCCGGCATCGAGCGGCCGCGGCCTGAGCTGTTCCCGCACGGTACACCGGTCTACACAGCGAGCTTTCCGAGTGGCCATGCGACCGGGTCCGCCGCCGCCTATCTCACCTTGGGCGCCCTGCTCGCCCGGTTCCAGCGCCAGCGACGGCTCAAGATCTACCTGATGTCGGTGGCGGTGCTACTGACGCTGATGATCGGCGTGTCACGGCTCTATCTGGGCGTGCACTGGCCGACGGACGTGCTCGCCGGCTGGACCCTGGGCTCCTGCTGGGCGCTCATGTGCTGGACCATTGCGCGCCAGCTCCAGCGCCGCGGTGCCGTCGAGCCGCCGGAGCCGGCTACGGAACCGGTGAACTGAGTCGGCCGTGACGGTCGCCCGCGGCCGCCACAAGCGCAATCAGAACTTGTAGCCGACGCCCACGCCGAAGATCAGCGGGTCGATGTCGGCGCGGGCGTGGAACGAGTTGTTGATCTCGGCCTTCGTCTCCATCCGGATGTACTTGATGTCGAAGTTCAAGAACAGGTTCTCATGGACGAAGATGTCCGTGCCAACCTGGAGTGCGTAGCCGAGGCTGTTGTCATAGTTGATGCTGTCGATGTCCGGCCCGGCATCGGCATCATAGAAGATGGTGTAGTTGATGCCCGCCCCGAAATAGGGGCTGATGAAATAGTCCGGCGCCACATGCCACTGCAGCAGCAGGGTCGGCGGCACTTGGCTGACTTTGCCCAGATCGAGGTCGCCCGCAGCGGTGTCGACCGCCTTGACATTGTGCCGGGCCGTAGCGGCGATCAGCTCGAGCGCCACGTGGTCGGTTACGAAATAGGTGAGGTCGATCTCGGGCGTGTACTCGGTCGAGACGTCGACGTCGCCGCCGATCGAGTTGATCCTGCCGTCGCTCTGCGGGTCGATCGCGAGCCCTCGCAGTCGGAGCATGACATCGCCGGCCCGCTTCGGATCCTCGAGCTTACCGGTACCCGCCTGGATGCCCGCCAAGAAGTCCTGCGCACTGGCCGGACCGATCCCGACCAGCGCCGCCACCGTGACCGCAGCAGCTACGTGCCGCACGAACATTCTCCGCTCCTATCGGTTGCCAGCCTGTCACCAGAAATTCACGTTCACGTGAGGTCCTAACATGACCACGGGGCGGTCGGACTGGTCACCAGTGACGCAGTGCAGGTACGCAGAGCAGATCCGTTTGGGGTGTGGCACCGGCGCTCGGGACAGCTGAGCGCCGAAATTACGGCAACGCGGCCGGTAATTTTATGTGGCCTCGGCAGCGCGCCTCAATCGTTGTTGCAGCAGCACCAGCACGGCTACTTCCTCGGACTCGAGCCCGGCCAGCTCTTCGCACAGTTCGACCTCGATCTCGCGCTGCAGGCTTCGCACCAGCGAGCCATCGAGATAGGCGCCGACGATCGCGGGATGGACGTAGCACTTGCGGCAGATCGCCGGCGTGTTGCCAAGCCGGCTCGCCACGCGTTCGATCGCCCGGGTGACGTTGCGCTTGGCTGCGGCCTCGCTGTCGAAGGCCTCGAACTCGCTGAGCGCCCAAGCGGCGAGCACGGTGCCGGCCCAGGTCCGAAAGTCCTTGGCTGTGAACGCCTCGCCGCCAATTTCGCGCAGGTACGCGTTGACGTCGCCCGAGTCGATCGGCTGCGGCACGCCCTCTTCGTCCAGGTACTGAAACAGCTCATGGCCGGGCAGGTCGCGCATCCGCCGGATCAGACCCGCCAGTCGGCGGTTGCGCAGCGTTACTACGTGGTGTTTGCCGGACTTGCCGCGAAAGCTGAAGCGGAGCGTCGCCCCCTCGGCCTTGACGTGCCTATTGCGCAGCGTGGTGAGCCCGAACGTCCGGTTGGCGCGTGCATACTCGTCGTTGCCGACGCGGATCAGCGTCGTCTCCAGAAGCCGCACCACGGTCGCGAGGACCTTGCGCCGGCCGAGGCCGGGCTTGCGCAGCTCGGCCTCGACGGCGTCGCGGATATGGGGCAGCGCCTTTGCGAAGCCCAGCATGCGATCATACTTGGCCTCGTCCCGCCATGCCCGCCACTGCGGATGATAGCGGTACTGCTTGCGCCCCTTGGCATCGCGCCCCGTCGCAAGTAAATGCCCGTTGCGATACGGCGAGACCCAGACCTGCTGCCAGGCGGGCGGGATCGCCAGCGCACGAATCCACTTTAGCGTATCCGCTGCGCGGACCGGTTTGCCGCTCGGGTCGCGGTAGGTGAAGCCTTTACCGGCACGCCGCCGCGTGATGCCCGGCCGCTCATCGCTGACGTAGCGCAGCCCGAGATCGGTGAGTGCCTGCTCCGGCACGGGCGCCGGTAGGGGTTCATCCATCGCCGAGCGAGACGGCTAGTCCTTCGCGAGCAGCGGGTCCGGATGCCAGTCGCGTAAAGGCACCTCCTCGTCGCCCCACGGGCGGGTAATGTCATGCAGCTCGACCTTGCGCGTCGAGAAGCGTTCGAGGATCTCGACCGCCCGCGCCTCCTGCGTGGGATCCTGGATCTGCACCCAGAGCAGCAGCCCGCCATTCTCCACCTGCTTCGCCACGTCGTCCGCATGCCCGCTTGAGAGTAGGCCGCCGAGCCAGGCGCCGGCCGCCCCGCTGACGCCACCGGCCGCCACGGC
>JBATRI010000297.1:0-1924 GCA_049292515.1 Geminicoccaceae bacterium | reverse complement strand
GTCGATCCAAAGACCCTGTTCGAGCTCGAGGACGGCACCGTCACGCTGCAGGGCGGGCACGAGATCCCGCTGGAAGAGCTGTTTCCCCAGCAGGGCACCGGCGCTGCCACCACCTTGCAGGACAGCTACGGTGACGAGGCCGCCACGGTGGACCAGGGCCACGCCGCGCAACAGCGCCTCGCGGACGAGCCGGGCGGTGCCGGCGAGGCCTACCGCACCCTCATGGCCAGCCCCTATGACGGCCCGCGCGACCTCTCCAGCGAGGACTGGTACGACAACACGCGGACCATCCTGAGCGACATCGACCGTCTGGGCGGTGAGCTCGGCCGCTGCGTGCCGACCCAGGTGATCGGTACCAGCCCGCGCACCGTGCACCAGCCCGACCTGCGGATCTGCACCCGGCCGGCGAACGAGCCCACCACCGGCGCCTGCCGGCTCGAGCACAGCGCCAGCTTGAGCGAGAGCCAGACCCATGCCCGGGTCGGAGCCTATGGTGCCATCACCAACACCTTCGAGCTGGACTTCGCTGCCGGCAGCTGGCGGCAGATCGCCCCCTCCGACGGCAGCCACTTCGCCGGCGAGGTGCCCCAGCTCGCCCCGGCCGAGTTCTGTGGCGGCGAGCTCAATTCCACCTTCTCACTTCAAGCGGCCGGCACCTGGCCCGACGCTCCCCTGCCCGGTGAGGAGGACGAGACCATCGCCGTGCGCATCCAGCAGCAGCCGAGCTGCGGCAACGGCCTCGAGGGCATCGTCCAGCTGTTCGACGATGGCGGTGACGGCCGCTTCAAGTCGACGGCCGAGCTGATCCTCAAGACCCACACCACCGCCGACAGCTGGTGGCCGCAGAGCTGCCTCGAGATCGCCACCGGCCAGGAACTCGATCCGGCCTGCACGCTGACCGCCACCGCCGTCGCCCCGCCAGATGCAGACGGCTGTGCGATCATCGATGGCACCAAGGTCTGTAGCGGCGATGCCTGGTGGCAGGCGATGCCCCCTCCCCCGTTCGACCCGGACGAGACCCACCTCAGCCGGCTCGCCGGCGGTGCCGACATCCACTGGTCCTGCCCGGCCGACGCACCACCGGTGGACGTGACCGACACCTGCGGCCCCTTGCGTGAGCGGGCGGAATGCATCTTCAAGTCGTCGGCCTGCGTCGAGGGTGCCGTGGACGAGGACGGCAACTGCCTTGCCGTCGAGGACACCTACGACTGCGGCAAGGAGGTCGTGGTCGACGACGGCGCGGTCAGGACCGAGCTGCAGTGCGACGGCGAGATCAGGTGCTTAGGCTCCACCTGTACCGACGGCACCCAGGAGACCAACCCGAGCTTCGCCGAGACCGCGGCCACGCTCAAGGGCCTGGAGCTGGCCGCTCTCGATGGCGCCTGCAACCCGGCCACCGGCCAGTGCGCCATCTTCACCGGCCAGCCGGCCAGCTGCAAGCGCGTGCTGGCGGCCGACATCGACTGCTGTGCCGACGTGCAAGGCGTCAGCCTCGCCTCGTATCTCGAGCTCGCCTTCGCCGTGGCCTCGCTCGCCGGGGCCATGGGCTCGCTCGACCCGAACAGCCCGTTGCGCGGCGGCTGGGAGGTGCTGGCGAGCCCGGGGGCTGCCACCTGGGACTGGATCGGCGGCCAGTTCACCTCGCTGTTGAATGGTGTGACCGGCACCACCACCCCTGCCGCCGGCAGCGAGGCCGCCATGGGCCTGCTCGGCTCGGCGCAGCAGTACATGCTGCGGGCCACGGCACAGTGGACGCTGGACACCTTCGGCCCGGCTGCCGCCAACGCGCTGTTCACCGTCAATGGCGGGGCTGCCGTCGCCGCCGACGGCACGCTCGCCGCCGGCTACACCCAGCTCGGTGGTCTGGCCGCCGCGGCCGGGGCCGCGCTGTTCTGGGTCGGCGTCGCCTACACCGTCTATCAGG
>JBATRI010000296.1:0-2222 GCA_049292515.1 Geminicoccaceae bacterium | reverse complement strand
GCTCGCGGGGCGGAACCATGGGCCCGGCATGCGACGCGTTCCACTGCGACCAGTCGGTCCACCACGAACCCTCGTGATGGCTGGCGCCGGCGAGCCAGTCGGCCGGCGCCGGCGGCAATTGGGCGTTGACCCAGTAGCCGTACTTGCCGGCGACCGGCGGGTTCACGATGCCGGCGATATGACCCGAGCCGGCCAGCACGAACCGCTTCTCGCCGCGATAGATCTGGGTCGCGGCGTAGGTGCTCTTCCAGGGTGCGATATGATCCTCCCGGGTCGACACCCAGTAGACCGGCAGCTCGATCCGGCGCAGGTCGATCGGCACGTTGCCTAGGCAGACGGCGCCAGGCTGGATCAGGATGTTCTCGTGATAGCACTTGCGCAGATAGAAGCTGTGCATCGCCGCCGGCATCCGGGTGTTGTCGGAATTCCAGTACAGCAGATCGAACGGGAACGGATCCTTGCCCAGCAGGTAGTTGTTGATCACGAAGGACCAGATCAGATCGGTGGCGCGCAGCATGTTGAACGTGGCGGCCATCTCCGCCCCGTCGAGATAGCCGCGCTTGGTCATCGTCTTCTCGAGCGCCGCCAGCTGCTCCTCGTCGATGAACACGCCGAGCTCGCCTGGGTCCTTGAAGTCGACCATGGTGGTGAGGAAGGTGGCGGCCTTGATCCGGTCGTCGCCCTTCTCCTTCATCCAGGCCAGCGTCGAGGCCAGCAGCGTGCCACCCAGACAGTAGCCGATCGCCGTGACGTCGCGCTCGCCCGTCGCCTGCTCGATCGCGTCCAGCGCCGCCAGCGGGCCCAGGAACATGTAGTCCTCGAACGACATGTGGCTGAGCTTCTCGTCCGGATTGACCCAGGACATGACGAACACCGTAAAGCCCTGATCGACGCAGAACTTGATGAAGCTGTTCTTGGGCTGCAGGTCCAGGATGTAGAACTTGTTAATCCACGGCGGCATGATCAGCAGCGGCCGCTGATGGACCTCGGCCGTCGCCGGCACGTATTGAATCAGTTGCATCAGCTTGGTCTGGAAGATGACCTTGCCCGGCGTCGTGGCGATGTTCCGGCCGACGTCGAACGCCTCGAGATCGGTCATCCGGATCGCCAGCCGGCCCTTGCCGCGGTCGAGATCCTCGAGCATGTGCTGCAGGCCGCGCAGCAAGTTCTCGCCACGGCTGTCGAGCGTGAGCCTGAGAACCTCCGGATTGGTGGCCACGAAGTTCGACGGCGCCATCATTTCGACGAACTGCCGCGTGTAGAACTCCAGCTTCTGCTGGGTCTTGTCGTTCACGCCGTCCTTCTGGCTGGCTACCTGCAGGAAATATTTGGAACTGAGCAGATAGGACTGCTTGATGAAGTCGAACAGCGCGTTGTCGTTCCAGGCCGCGTCCTTGAAGCGGCGATCGCCGAGGTCCGGGACGATCACGGGCTCCACGGCACCGCCCAGCATCCGCTGCGTGGTGTTCTGCCAGAGCCGCATATAGTCCTGCCAGAGATCGAACTGTGCCTGGAACAGCTCTTCCGGCTGGCTCATCAGGCGCGTCAGCATGTCGACGAACGCGCCGCCGAGCGGCGGCTGGCCGTTGAAGGACGGCTGGTCGGTGCCGAGATCCTGCTGGCGGGCGATAAAATCCTCGACCAGCTTGCGGCTGCGCTCCGCGATGTCACCCAAGATGGCCGCAATTTGTTCCGACTGGTCGACCTCCGCCAGCACTTCTTGTTGCTCGGCCATCTTGCATTCCCCTATTATCGACATCGGCAAGCAGGACGCTCTGGATCCGAAGCGTCCGAGCGCGCACGACCATTCCACTTGCCGGTCGGATTGCTCAAAATGCGTCGGTACTAGCGCGTGTATGTAGCCATATCACCTACCATCGCCAACCGTGCCTTAGCATCGGGACCAGGCTCGTCATATGCGACCGGACCGCTGCGGCGAAAGCACGCCTGGCAGGGCCGCCGCACGATGCTGACCTGCGCCCTGATCCTGGGCGTGCTGACAGCTTGCGAGTCGTCGCCACCCCCAGGACAAAGCCCGGCCCGGCCGCTACCGCCCGGACCTTACCCCGATCTCGCAAGCGTCCCCCCGCGGCCGCAGCTCGGCTACACCGTCGAGCAGCGTCGGGAGATCGGCAACCAGCTGGTCGCCGATCGCGAGCATGCCCGGTATGCCGCGGCGCAGCTCGCCTACGCGACCGGGGCCACGACAGAGCCGCCACAGC
>JBATRI010000295.1:0-5814 GCA_049292515.1 Geminicoccaceae bacterium | reverse complement strand
GGCTTGCCCCTTGCCACCCGTGGGGGCAGCGCCCCTCGCGGCCGCAGGCCGCTCGGACGCGCCAGGGATCGTCACCGGAGGCGAAGACCCGAAGGGGCTTCGGGCGCCGACTGGCGCCTAGAGCCCGGCCCCGAGAGCGGGGGCGCCCTGCCCACTTAGCGGCAGGGACTCCAAAACGATTGCCGGAAATTGTGCAGAACTCTTGCGCTATCACTTTACCTTCTCAGGATCTTCCTTAAACAATGGGCATACGCACTTAAAATATTAGACGCAGATCGTTATTTATCTGCGGAATAAAAAACAACGGATACCGTAGTATAATTACTTATCGTGTAACTTTTCCTGGAGTGCGGCTAGTGCATTTTCGACCGTGGCTCCCACCGTCCAGTTGTTTTGGTCGGCGATGGCGTAGAACGCGTCGAATGCCTGGGGTGTGATGCGGCAATTGAACTGCGAGCAGTCGTCTGCTTATGCGGGCTGCGAAAGCAAGCTCTCCGATGATTGCGGCTGAACGGACGACGGACCTGGCCGGCTTCAGTGTTTGCTTCGCGGTCGGCATGTGGCCGCCGCATGATGGCGTTGGAAGCGCCGGCCTCGCGATGTCAAGTACGCGGTCATCTCAGGTGGAGCGGCCGCAAAAACGCCCGCGGGATCGCCGGCGCCCCGTCCCGGCCAGGGACGCCGTTCCGCCGCGGCTGGCGGAACGGAATGGCGGCTCTGGCCAGCACGGCAATTTCGGCGCCGGGGTACCCTGCCCTACGCTGGATCAGAGCGCGATCACACATTGCCAAGACGGCTCGCGATCACTGGGGCTGGTGGGCACACTTGGACTCTTGTCGCGGCCGAGGCGGGCGTGCTGGTGAGAAGGAGATAGCCCTCAGGCACGCTCGAGAATCGGTGGCCGAGACGGATGGAGAACCAAGCCTTCCTCGACCAACTCAATACGTGCGTCCGGATAGACGGCGAGTGCTAACCGCAAGGGCTCAGTGAACCTGCGCTTGAAGTCGCGTGCGCGACCGTATCCGGAGCCGAATTGATTTGCCAGGGCCGGCCAACGGACCAAAGTCGGCTTGCTGAGCGCTCGCAAGCGGTAGGCGAGCCAAATGTAAGTGTCGATTGCGACGGAGTTATTGCCGATAACTCGAAGCGCTTGCTCTAGGATCGGGAACGGGTGATCAATCAATTGTTTGTAAAAACGTTCTCCGAGAGTGACCTCATCTTCCCACAGACGTGGTTGTCGTGGATCTGAAGTGATGAAATCAATATGAAAGGCACCTTCGGTGACGAAATTATCTTTAACGAAATCTGATCGTCCGTCGTCCATTTTCCAACTGAATACGAGGTTGCATGCGGCGATCCGACGGGACTGATCCCATACCCGTTCATAGGTCTTGCCGCCGATCGTCAAGCCCAGGCGCTCGAGGAAGGCGTTCATCGAACGTCCGAGCTCGACGCGCCGACTGCCGGTTCTGATGGCCTGCGTTTGGAGGTAGATAGCGATCAACCGGGCATAACAACCATAGGGTACGCCGACAGGGACCGTGCGACCATCTCCGCTAGGCAAGCGTCCAGGGGTAACGGTCAGCGTCAAGCGGTGGCCGACTTTCTCCCACACTTGGTCATCGGCAATCTTCTTGTGAGGCAGACCGGTGAGGGCGAAGCCCGAATAGCTGATGCCAATTTCCTCACGCTCGACTGCCAGGATCGCGGCGGCGGCATCGACAAGGTGCCGCTCGTCGCATGGAACCATAGCGCGCGCGGTAGCGTGGCCGTGAAGAAGGATGAGGTTGTGTAGCTCGCTCATGGGCGGATCTTGCCGGATGGTTGGCGTATCGTCCATTTGGACTCTGGTCGCGCAGCTAATCGTGAATCTAATTGAATCTTTTATTAGAAGGGCGACTTCAGTCCAGTGGATATCACCGGATTCGCGAGCAGAGTCCAGGGTCGGCGCGAGCAGAGTCCAAGCTCGCAGTGTGGACAATCGAAGGCCGCACAGGACTGACGGACATAGGTTTTATGTCGAACGGTAAGACCGGTTGAGCGCCATGGCGATTCACCCGAGGGCTCGCCTCAGATGGAGGCTTGCATCGCCTCGGCCGGCTCGCGCGCGACCAGAGTCCAGACGTTGAGATCTCGCGGCGCCGTGGTTAGCGGTTACGGCGTCCATCCTCGTCCAAATCTGCATCCTCAATGCGATAGCCTGCGTGCCGCAAAGCCTGGAGAACCAGGTACTTCTTGGTGACGCGATGTGTTGCGGCGGCCATGTGCAGCTGTTCGAAGAGATAGTCCGGGATCACGAGTTGGAGCGTTTTCATGCTCGGAGCTGGTTGGGATAGTACGGCTTGTGGCCGTGCCGCTGTCGGTATGGCCGGTGCAGCTCCCGCCCTGCTCCCAAAGCCGACTTCAGTGGCTACGGTTCGCAGCCTCTGCTTGAGCGCGTCATCATTATTGGCATCGCTCTGGCCGGTGAACCGCGGCGGTGGCAGATCGGGTAGGGCAGGTCGGATCGGACGTTGCGCCATTGGCAAAGCCTCTTATGCAAATGGTGTTTTGCCCAAAACGGCAGGTGGTCAGTTTCGCTCGATCGCGAGAGCGTCGAGCAGCTCTCGTGTGAGTGCTGTCACGTTGGCCGCGGCATTGCTGGTTGGATCGATCTCGCGGGGTGTACGTCCATGGAAGGTCATTTCCTTGAATGCTGTGCGCTCCATCAGCTCGGTCTGAAATAGCTTGGCGCCTTGGCGCTCCAGTTGCGCTCGGGCGTGGCGCCCGGCTCGAGTCGGCAGGATGGGCATCTTAGATAGCAGTACACGATGCGGGATCGGGCGCTCGATCACCTTGGACGCCCGTTCGAGCAGCGCAATCGCACGGAACGCTTCCTGTAGGTCCATGGCGCTGGCCTGCGCCGGCACGACGACGAGATGGCTCTTGCTCGTGGCATAAGTTAGGGCGTTATTGGCGGTCCCCTCCAGGTCGACGAGAATCAGGTCTGCCCCTCCGCCCTCGTCCCGAATCCTGTCAAGAATGTCCTCCTCTGTTACCCGTCCAACAACGCGGAGATTCGGGGTCGGCGCAGGCCGCAGTGTCGACCATGCGAGAAGGTGGCTATTGGGGTCTGCGTCAAGCAACACGACGCGCTTGCCGCCGGCCGCAAGTGCGTCACCGATTGCGATCAACGCAGTGGTTTTTCCGGGTCCACCTTTGCTGCTTGCGAAGGAAACCACACTTGCGTTTTCGGGCATTAGGGCAATTCCACGTCTGGGCAAGTCCGTATTTGGTGTGACAGCTGGCCGGGCCACAGTGCAAGCGATTTCTCTCGTACACGAATAGGCACTTGGGCAATTATCGATTTGCCCAACAGGGCGTTACCCCATTTGACCATAAATCGTTCCGGCGCGAGTTGGCGTCCCCTGCAGCAATGCTTCGTTGATGCTCTCGACGGCCGCTCGCAAGGGAAACAACATTTGCTCATCTTGGCATTGGGGCACTTGCCCGGCTGGGCAAGTCCGCATTTGCGGTGACAGCCTGCCAGACCACCCTGCAAGGAAGCTTTTTCTCGCCCAAGCATCCGCAGTTGGGCATTTATTGTTTTGCCCAATTGGGCATTGCTCCACCTAACCATAAATCATTCCGTCGCGAGTTAGCGTCCCCGGCAGTGATGCCTCTTTTGTGCTCTCGGCCGCCGTCGTGCAGGACGTTTTGGACGATGGCGCTCATGTGCGGGTGAAAAGCCGAATGCGGTCGTCCGGCTGGCGCCGGGCGGGGTTTGTTGGCATGGGCGGTGGCGTCGACCGTCGTCGGCGTCAAGGACGCTGGCGCGCCGCGTTGCGGCCGGCCTTATGGCCGTCCCTTGACCCCGCCGCCGGCCTTTGCGGGGAGCCTGCCGTTGGCAGCCAGGGCGAGGCCTGGCTGCCCTTACAGGCAGCCGGTCTCTCACAGAGGGGACCTGGCGATGGCGCGGAAATATCGGGCGGTGCCGATGGACATGGCAGAGGCGAACGAGCTGGTGCGGCGTTGGCATCGCCGGCATGGCGGGGTGCAGGGCTACAAGCTGGCGTTGGCGGCAGTGCTCAGGGTCGAGCGGCGTCTGTGCGGGGTGGTGGTGCTGGGCCGGCCGGTGAGCCGCGGCCTGGACGATGGCTGGACCTTGGAGGTGCTGCGGCTGGCCGGCGACGGCACGGCGGACGTGTGCAGCTTTCTCTATGGCGCTGCGGCGCGGGCGGACAAGGCCGCGGGCTACCTGCGGCTCGTGACCTACACGCTGTCGAGGAGACTGGCATCTCATGACGAGCAGCCGGATGGCAGCCCGTGTCGGCCGTGCATGGCCGGTCGTGGTCGTGCCCCCCGGCCGCGGCCGGGGGGGACGGTCAAGGGTGAGGCCAAGGTTCGCTGGGAGCGGGTGATGGGCGAGGTGCCGGCCGAGCCGCGGAAGCGGTGGCTCGGGCTGGAGCGGCCGAGCGGGCAGAGCTCGCTGGAGACGCTGTGGTCGGCCGCGGCCTGAGGGCCTCAGAAAAGGGGAGGGGGCTCCTACGGAGCGTGAGGCGACCGATCTGCGGATCCGCGGTCGCTCGTCAGATCGGGCGTGCCTGGCTCTCCTGTATGTCTGGCGGCCTGCAAGATCTCGATCTGGTCGTGGAGCTCGTAGAGCTGCTGGGTGAGCGCGTTGTACTCCTCGGTATCGCGAAGCAGGTCGCCGCGCTCGGTGGCGATGCCCTGCCGTTCCAGCTCGGCGGCACGGCGACCGAGCTTGGGCTGGGGGAGACGATCGAGGACGCGAGCCTGGCCGTGGTCGCCACGTTGCAAAGCCTCCTGCCGCTGGGCCTCGAGGGAGCGATGGTCGACCCGGGCGTCGCTGCCGGCAGCGGCGAGGGCGGTGTTGACGTGCCCGGCCCAGGATTTTCGCCAGGCGTACAAGGAAGCCTTGCTGTTCCAGGCACGCTCCTTGGTGGGGGCGAAGCCCGACGGTGTGGCGGGGTCGATCTGCCTGGTGGTGGTCATCAGGACGGCTGCACGTTGCCGCCGGCCATCACGGGCGATGGTCTCGCGGACGGTGAGATCGAGGACCATGCCGCGGGCGACCAGCTGCTCATGGGCGAAGCCGCGGACGAGCTCGATCTGCTGGCGAAGGTCGAGCTCGCGCGGCAGGCTGAGGGTGATCTGGCGGGCGAGCTGGGAGTCGTTGCGCTTCTCGGCGGCCTCGACGGCGTTCCACAAGCGCTCGCGATTCTGCATCCAGGCGGGTGCATGGGCAGGTGCCAGGATCTCGGCATGGACGGGTGCGGGGTTGGTGGCCGGTGAGCGGCAGCGGCGGCCATGGCGCTCGTCGCGAAGGGTCTCGGCGGCACGGATGGCGGCCGCGGCAACGGCAGAGCGGCCGTCGCCGCGGGAGATGATGGAGACGGAGCAGTGGTAGATCGCCATGGGAACGTCAGTCCGCCCTGGCACTGGCGGTGGCACAGTCGATGACGGTGGGCGGACTGCGGTCGATGGTGCTCCAGTCGTAGCTCTTGCCTTCGGCTTCCTGGAACGGCTGGACGGCGCAGCTGTAGGTGCCGCCATTGTTCACCAGCTCGATGCGGTCGGCGGCACCGGTGCCACGGCCGGTGAAGCGCAGGCTGGCGCCGTGGAACATGTTGTTCTGGATCAGGATGGAGAGCTGCCGTTCCCCCCAGATACCGAGGCCGCGGCCCTGCACGCGCTCGATGCCGCCACGGTTGACGAAGTCGGCGACGATGGTGTCGGCCCACTGGCCCTGGAAGCTGTTGTCGTCGACCACGATCCGTTCGGTGTTGCGCAGGACCAGGGCCTTCGGGCTGC
>JBATRI010000294.1:0-1557 GCA_049292515.1 Geminicoccaceae bacterium | reverse complement strand
AGGACGCGTTGCTGACCACCGTGTGCTCGGGCTTGAGCTGGTCCTGGTTGACGCCGAACACCACCGTCAGGTCGGCACCGTCGGCCGGGGCCGAGACCAGCACCTTCTTCGCACCGGCGCCGAGATGGCCGGATGCCTTCTCCTTGCTGGTGAAGATACCGGTGCATTCCATGACGATGTCGACGCCGAGAGCGCCCCACGGCAGCTTGGCGAGATCGCGCTCGGCCAGCACCTTGATCGGCGGCAGCGCCTTGCCGGCCGCGGTGCGGATGTGCAGCGTGTCGCCCTCGAGCTTGGCCTCACCGGGGAACCGGCCATGCACGCTGTCGTAGCGGAACAGATGCGCGTTGGTCTCCGGCGGGGCCAGATCGTTGATCGCCACCACCTGGATGTCGTCGCGGCCATGCTCGGCCAGCGCACGCAGGATGTTACGGCCAATACGACCAAAGCCGTTGATGGCTATCTTTGCGCTCACGGATGCAACTCCCTCGACTTCAAGAATGGAATCATAGCAGCGCGCGGGCCTTGCGCGCGACATTCTCGGCGGTGAGGCCGAAATGCTCGTAGAGCTCCTTGATCGGGCCGCTGGCGCCGAAGCTGGTCATGCCCACCACGTCGGCCTCGCTGGCCACGTAGCGGGTCCAGCCGAACGGCGAGGCGGCCTCGACCGCGACCCGCGGCGCGTCGCCCAGCACCGAGGCCCGGTAGGCCGGGTCCTGGCGGTCGAACAGCTCCCAGCTCGGCATCGAGACCACGGCGGCGTTGATGCCCTCCGCCGCCAGCAGTTTGCCCGCGGCCAGGGCGATATGCACCTCTGAGCCGGTGCCCAGGATGGTGACGTCACGCTTGGCCGAAGCATCCGTCAGCAGATAGGCGCCGCGGGCGCACAGATTGGCCTCGCTGTGGGCCTCACGCAGGGTCGGCAGCTCCTGCCGGGTCAGCGCCAGGGTCGACGGGCCGTCGGTCTGGCGCAGCGCCAGCTCCCAGCACTCCATGGTCTCGACCGCGTCGGCCGGGCGGAACACCAGCATGTTGGGGATCACCCGCAAGGACGCCAGATGCTCGACCGGCTGGTGGGTCGGGCCGTCCTCGCCGAGGCCGATCGAGTCGTGGGTGGCCACGAAGATGACCCGCTGCTGCATCAGCGCCGCCAGCCGCAGCGACGGGCGGCAGTAATCCGCGAATACCAGGAAGGTGCCGCCGTAAGGGATGATGCCGCCATGGACGGCCATGCCGTTCATGGCCGCCATCATGCCGTGCTCGCGGACGCCGTAGCTGACGTAGCGCCCGGCATAGTCGCCCGGCACCATCGGCTTGGTGGCCGCGGTGTTGGTGAGGTTGGAGTGGGTCAGGTCGGCCGAGCCGCCGACCATGGTCGGGATCGCGGCCGTCAGCACCTCGAGCGCCATCTGGCTGGCCTTGCGGCTGGCCCAGGCGGGCTTCTCGGCCGAGAGCTTGCGTTTGTAGGCATCGATGACGCCCGGCAGCTCGGCCGGCAGCTCGCCGGCGATCGCCGCCTCGAAGCTGCGCCGCGTCGCCTCGGGGGCGGCCTCCAGG
>JBATRI010000293.1:0-12620 GCA_049292515.1 Geminicoccaceae bacterium | reverse complement strand
CGCCCTTGTCCTCGCCCTCCTCGAGCAGCAGGGCGATGGGCTCGTTGACCTTCACGCCCTCGGTGCCGCCCGGGACGAGGATCTTGCCAAGTATCCCCTCGTCGACCGCCTCGACCTCCATGGTCGCCTTGTCGGTCTCGATCTCGGCGATGACGTCGCCGGACTTGATCGTGTCGCCCTCGTTCTTCAGCCACTTGGCGAGGTTGCCCTCGGTCATGGTCGGCGACAGAGCCGGCATCAGGATCTTGATCGGCATGGTACGCTTGCTCCGGGCCGGCTCAGCTGCGGTAGCAGACGGCCTTGGCCGCCGCCACGATGTCGTCGATCTGCGGCAGGGCCAGCCGCTCGAGGTTGGCGGCGTAGGGCATCGGCACGTCCTTGCCGTGCACGCGCACGACCGGCGCATCCAGCCAGTCGAACGCCTGCTCCATCATCACGGCGGCGATCTCGGCGCCCATGCCACTCTGCGGCCAGCCTTCCTCGACCGAGACGATGCGGTTGGTCTTCTTGACCGACTCCACGATGGTCTCGACGTCGAGCGGCCGGATCGTGCGCAGGTCGATGACCTCGGCCTCGATGCCGTCCTCGGCCAGCTTCTCGGCCGCCTTCAACGCCCGCTCGACCATCAGCGAGAAGGCCGTGATGGTGACCTGCGCACCCTCGCGCACGACCTTGGCCTTGCCGATCGGGACCGTGATATCGTCGCCCTTGGGCACGTCGAAGCTGTGCCCGTAGAGCACCTCGTTCTCGAGGAAGACGACCGGGTTGGGGTCGCGGATGGCGGACTTGAGCAGGCCCTTGGCGTCGGCGGCGCTGTAGGGTGCGACGACCTTCAGGCCGGGGCAGTGCGCGTACCAGGAGCTGTATTCCTGGCTGTGCTGGGCGGCCACCCGGGCCGCCGCCCCGTTGGGGCCGCGGAACACGATCGGGCAGCCCATCTCGCCGCCGGCCATGTAACGGGTCTTCGCGGCCGAGTTGATGATGTGGTCGATCGCCTGCATGGCGAAGTTCCAGGTCATGAACTCGACGATGGGCCTGAGGCCGGCCATCGCCGCGCCCACGCCCAGGCCGGTGAAGCCGTACTCGGTGATCGGGGTGTCGATGACCCGGTCGGCACCGAACTCCTCGAGCATGCCCTGGCTGATCTTGTAAGCACCCTGGTACTCGGCGACCTCCTCGCCCATCAGGAACACGTCCGGATCGCGGCGCATCTCCTCGGCCATGGCGTCGCGCAGCGCCTCGCGCACCGTCTGACGGACCATCTCGGTGCCTTCGGGGATCTCCGGCTCGCGGGCCGGTTTTGCCTGCGGCGCCGGCTTGGCCTCGGGAGCGGGAGCTGCAGCGGGCTTCTCGGCCGCGGGCTCGGGCGCCTTGGCCGCCGCCGGCTGGGCGTCCAAGGCACTCTTGTCCTCGCCCTCGCCCAACAGCATGGCGATGGGCGTGTTGACGGCCACACCCTCGGTGCCGGCCGGGACCAGGATCCTGCCCAGGGTCCCCTCGTCGACCGCCTCGACCTCCATCGTGGCCTTGTCGGTCTCGATCTCGGCCAGGACGTCACCGGAGCGTACCGCGTCGCCTTCCTGCTTGACCCAGCGTGCGAGGTTGCCCTCGGTCATGGTCGGCGACAGGGCCGGCATCAATATCGGTGTGGGCATCACGCTCTCCCTGCAGGTCCGGCAGCCGTTTCTTGATCGTGGCGGAGGTGCTTCACGCTTCGGCCAGAATATCCGTCCAGAGCTCGCTGGGATCGGGCTCCGGCGTGTCCTGGGCGAACCGCGCCGCCTCGTTGACGATGTCGCGGACTTCCTTGTCGATCCGCTTGAAATCGTCCTCGCCGGCGAAGGCCCGATCGGAAATCACCTTGCGCAAGGCGTCGATCGGGTCGTGCCGCTCGCGCATCTCCTGGACTTCTTCCTTGCTGCGGTACTTGGCGGGGTCCGACATCGAGTGGCCGCGATAGCGGTAGGTCATGGCCTCCAGGATGGCCGGCCCCTGCCCGCTGCGGACCTGGGCCACCAGCTCCTGCGCCTTGGCATGCACCGCCACCACGTCCATGCCATCCACCTGATGGCCGGGAATGTCGTAGGCCTCGCCGCGGTCACACAGGCGCTTGCCGGCGGCGGCCCGCACCTGGGCCGTGCCCATGGCGTAGCGGTTGTTCTCGATCACGTAGAGGATCGGCAGCTTCCACAGCGCCGCCATGTTGAAGCTCTCGTAGACCTGGCCCTGGTTGACGGCACCGTCGCCCATGTAGGCGACGCAGATGCCGCCGTCCTTGCGGTAACGGTGCGCGAAGGCGAGCCCGGTTCCGAGCGGGATCTGGCCGCCGACGATGCCGTGCCCGCCATAGAAGCCGACCGAGCGGGCGAACATGTGCATTGAGCCGCCCTTGCCGCGCGAGTAGCCGGTGCTGCGGCCGGTCAGCTCCGCCATGACGCGACGCGGGTCCATGTTGCAGACCAGCATGTGGCCGTGATCGCGGTAGCCGGTGATGACGCTGTCGCCCGGCTGGAGGGCGTGCTGGATGCCGACCGCCACCGCTTCCTGACCGATATAGAGATGGCAGAAGCCACCGATCAGGCCCATGCCGTAGAGCTGGCCGGCCTTCTCCTCGAAGCGGCGGATCAGCAGCATCTCGCGATAGTAGCCGAGCAGATCCTCGGCACTCGGGCCGTCAACGGCTTTGGCCGCCGACTTCGCGGAAGTCCTCGCTGCCATTGAGCTTCGCTCCTCCCTGTATACGGCTTTGCGGCACCGGCCAGACCGATGCCCGGTCGGCCTCTCCGGCCACCGAACATCACTCCTTGCTGTCTACACGGATTCCGGCGAGCGCCAAGCCCGCCGGGCCGCGGGACCCATGCAGCCTAGCCGGGCGCGGCTCCCGGCTCCGCATTGCGCCGGAGGATGATCACCTCGTTCGGCTTGACGTAGCCGAGCTTGCGCAGCTCTTCCTCGAGCAGGTCGCGATCGATCAGGTCGCGCTGGAACGCCTGCACGTCACGCTGCAGCTCGTGGCGCTCGGCCGCGATGCCCGCGAGCTCCTGGCGCGCCGCCTCGAGATCGCGGCTGGTGTCCAGCCAGGCGAGGAATCCGTACCGTCCATGCAGCGCATGGTAGCCGAAATAGGCCAGGACCGCCGTGACCACGATGGCGAGCCAGCGCCCCTTCAGGTTGCCGGTAAGGCTCTCGCTCAGCTTTGCGAACATGCCAGGCCTTTCAGCTCATCCGCGCGCCAGACCTGACCGCCCGGCATAGATGGCGCCGTCGCCCAGCATCTGCTCGATCCGCAGCAGCTGATTGTACTTCGCCAAGCGGTCGGAACGCGAGAGCGATCCGGTCTTGATCTGGCCGCAATTGGTGGCGACGGCGAGATCGGCGATGGTCGAATCCTCGGTCTCGCCCGAGCGATGCGAGATGATCGACGAGTAGCCGGCGGAGGTGGCGAGCTGGATCGCCTCCATGGTCTCGGTCAGCGTGCCGATCTGGTTGACCTTGATCAGGATCGAGTTGGCGACGCCCTCCTCGATGCCCTTGGCCAGGATCGCCGGGTTGGTCACGAACAGGTCGTCGCCGACCAGCTGGACCTCCTCGCCCAGGGCCTCGGTCAGCATCCGCCAACCTTCCCAGTCGCCCTCGGCCATGCCGTCCTCGACCGAGACGATCGGGAACTTCTCGCACAAGCCCTCCAGCCAGCGCACCATGCCCTCGGGGTCGAGCGTCTTGCCCTCGCCCTCCAGATGATACTTGCCGTCCTTGAAGAATTCGCTGGAAGCGACGTCGAGGCCCAGCGCCACATCGTCGCCCAGGGAGTAGCCGGCAGCCGCGATGCCCTTCTCGATGAAGGCCAGGGCCGTCTCGGCGCTGGCGAGGTTGGGGGCGAAGCCGCCCTCGTCGCCGACCGCAGTGGCGAATCCGGCATCCTTCAGCTGCTTCTTCAGGGCATGGAAGATCTCCGTGCCCATGCGCAGCGCCTCGCTGAAGCTCTCGGCCCCGACCGGCAGGATCATGAACTCCTGGATGTCGAGCGGGTTGTCGGCGTGCGCGCCGCCATTGATGATGTTCATCAGCGGCGTCGGCAGGACCCGCGCGCCCACCCCGCCGAGATAGCGGTAGAGCGGCAGGCCGACCCCACCCGAGGCGGCCCGCGCCGTGGCGAGGCTCACGGCCAGGATGGCATTGGCACCCAGGCGCGACTTGCTCTCGGTACCGTCGAGCTTGATCATCGCCTCGTCGAGCGAGGTCTGGTCCAACGCGTCGAAGCCGGTGATGGCGTCGGCGATCTCGCCGTTGATGGCCTCCACCGCCTTGGTGACGCCTTTGCCGAGATAACGGTCCTTATCGCCGTCGCGCAGCTCGATGGCCTCGCGCGAGCCGGTCGAGGCACCGGATGGGACGGCCGCCCGACCGGAGGCACCGCCGACCAGGATGACGTCGGCCTCGACGGTGGGGTTGCCCCGACTGTCCAAGATCTCGCGACCGCGGATCGAGATGATCTCGTTCTCGTCCATCAGTTTCCCCCTTTGTCTGACGCAATCGTTCAGAGTGCCACGGGTGCCTTGGCCTTGGCCAGCGCATCGAACCGCTGCAAGTCGAGCAGCAGCTCCTCGAGCCGGGCCAACGGCACCATGTTGGGACCGTCGCTCGGCGCGCGGTCCGGCTGCTCATGGGTCTCGATGAAGACGCCGGCCACGCCCACCGCGACCGCCGCACGGGCCAGCACCGGGACGTACTCGCGCTGCCCGCCGCTGGTGCCGCCGAGGCCGCCCGGCTGCTGCACCGAGTGGGTGGCGTCGAAGATGACCGGCCAGCCGGTCGCGGCCAGCTGCGGCAGGCCGCGCATGTCCGAGACCAGCGTGTTGTAGCCGAAGCTGGTGCCGCGCTCGCACACCAGCACCTTCTCGGCACCGAAGCTCTCCAGCTTGGCCGTGACCTGCTTCATGTCCCACGGGGCCAGGAACTGGCCCTTCTTGATGTTGATGGCACGGCCCGTCTCGGCGGCGGCCCGCAGCAGGTCGGTCTGCCGGCAGAGGAAGGCCGGGATCTGCAGCACGTCCACGACCTCGGCCACGGGCTTGCACTGCCAGCTCTCGTGGACATCGGTCAGCACGGGCAGGCCGGTCGCCTCCTTCACCGCCGCCAGGATCTCGATGCCCTGCTCGAGCCCGAGGCCGCGCGCGCTGGAAGCGCTGGTGCGGTTGGCCTTGTCGAACGAGCTCTTGTAGATCAGCGGCATGCCCAGCCGGTCGGTGAGCCGCTTCAGCTCGCCGGCCATCATCAGCGCGTGATCGAGATTCTCGATGGCGCAGGGCCCGGCGATCAGCGCCAGCGGCAGGCGGTTGGCGATCTCGACCGCGCCGACTTCAACGGTACGCTCAGTCATCACATCAGCCTCGACTGCTCGACGGCCGCCCGGATGAAGGCGGCGAACAGGGGATGCGGTGCAAACGGCCGCGACTTCAGCTCCGGATGGAACTGGACCCCGACGAACCACGGATGCTCGGGCAGCTCGACCATCTCGGGCAGGCGTCCGTCCGGCGACATACCGGAAAAGACGAGGCCCGCCTCTTCCAGGGTCGAACGGTAGTTGACGTTGACCTCGTAGCGGTGCCGGTGGCGCTCGCTGATCGCCTCGGCGCCGGCATAGATGGAGGACACGAGGCTGCCCGGCGTCAGCACGCACGGATAGGCGCCCAGCCGCATCGTGCCGCCGAGATTGTCGCCGACACCACGCCGCTGCAGCGCTCCCCCCTGCTCCCACTCCGTCATCAAGCCGACGATGGGGTGAGCGCAGGCGCCGAATTCGGTCGACGAGGCGCCTTCGAGCCCGACCCGGCGCGCCGCCTCGATGCAGGCGAGCTGCATGCCGAAGCAGATGCCCAGGAACGGCAGCGCCTTGGCGCGGGCATAGGTCACCGCCGCGATCTTGCCCTCGGCCCCGCGCTCGCCGAAGCCGCCCGGCACCAGGACCGCGTTCATTCCATGCAGACGGTCGGACTGGTCGGCGTGAGCGAACTCCTCGGCGTCGATCCAGTGCAGCCTGACGCGGACATTGTTGGCGATCCCGCCATGCACCAGCGCCTCGTTGAGCGATTTGTAGGCGTCGAACAGGCCGGTGTACTTGCCCACCACCGCCACCGACACCTCACCCTCGGGGCGGTGCAGCCGGGTGACGATCTGCCGCCAGAGCCCGAGATCGGGTGCCGCCTCGTCCGGCAGCGCCAGCGTCTCGAGCAGCTGCCGGTCAAGGCCCTGCTCGTGATAGCTGACCGGCACCTCGTAGATCGAGGCGCAGTCCAGGGCCGGGATCACGGCGTCCGGGCGCACCGAGCATTGCAGCGCGATCTTGCGCCGGGCGTCATCGGGAATTGGCCGGTCGGCGCGGCACAGCAGGATGTCGGGCTGGATGCCGATGGCACGCAGCGCCGCCACGGAATGCTGGGTCGGCTTGGTCTTCAGCTCCTGCGCCGACGGAATCCACGGCACCAGCGTCACGTGGATGAAGCAGCACTGGCGCGGCTGGCCCTCGAGGGCGAACTGGCGGATCGCCTCGAAGAACGGCAGCCCCTCGATGTCGCCGACCGTGCCGCCGATCTCGCACAGCACGATATCGGCGTCGTCGGTGTCGTTACGGATGAATTCCTTGATGGCGTTGGTGACGTGCGGGATCACCTGGACGGTCCCGCCCAGATAGTCGCCGTGCCGCTCGCGGGTCAGCACCGTCCAGTAGATGCGGCCGGCGGACACGGTGTCGGAGGACCGCGCCGGCACGCCCGTGAAGCGCTCGTAATGGCCGAGGTCGAGGTCGGTCTCCGCCCCGTCGTCGGTGACGAACACCTCACCATGCTGGTAGGGCGACATCGTACCGGGATCGACGTTCAGGTACGGGTCGAGCTTGCGCAGGCGGACCCGATAGCCGCGCAGCTGCAGCAACGACCCCAGGGCCGCGGCCGCCAGACCTTTGCCGAGCGACGACACCACGCCGCCGGTGATGAATACGAACCGTTTCATGTCTCACCCATGTCGGCCGCCGCCGCCTCCCTGGCAGATGCTGCGAGAGGGGCGGGGCGGGTGGCCATGAACCGATCAGCCGTTATTGCGCAATCGGTGCCGCAGGCTCGGCCGGCACGGCCGGGGTCGCTGCGGGGGGCGGCGCCGTGGTGGCCGGGGGCGGTGCCGTGTCGAGAATCGAGCCGCCACGCTGGCTGTGCCCCGCCAGGATCGCCAGGATCAGGCTCGTGGCCATGAAGCAGCCGGCCAGGATCGCGGTGGCCCGGGTCAACAGGTTGGCGGTGCCGCGCGTGGTCATCAGTCCACCCATGGTTCCTCCGCCCAGCCCGCTCAGGGCACCGCCCTCGCTGCGCTGAATGAGGATCACGCCGACCATGGTCGAGGCGATCAGCAGGTGAATGACCAGTATTACGGTAATCATGAGCTAAGAGACAACTCCGTGTCAGGGCGGATTTGGGCAAGACCGGACCCGATGCCGGGCTCAAGCACCGCCGCCTGCCTTATATATTGACCAGAAGGTGGCCGCGTCCAAGCTGGCGCCACCGACAAGAACGCCGGCAACACCCGGCACCGCCATGATCTCGGCCGCGTTGTCCGGCTTGACCGAACCGCCATAGAGGATGGCGACCTTGTCGCCGTCGGTGGCCAATGCCTCGAGGCGCTGGCGGATGGCCGCATGGCTGCTGTCGATATCCGCCATGGTGGGCGTGCGGCCGGTGCCGACCGCCCAGACGGGCTCGTAGGCGACGATCAGGTTGTCGGCGGTGGCACCGGCAGGCCAACTCTGCGAAAGTTGCGTGTCTACCACCTCGAGCGTGCGACCGGCCTGCCATTCCGCCTCGGTCTCGCCGATGCACAGCACGACGGTCAGGCCGACGGCCAGTGCCGCCTCGGCCTTGGCCTTGATGGCCGCACTGGCCTCGCCCAGACCCTGACGGCGCTCGGAGTGCCCCACGATCACCGCGGTCGCACCGGCATCCTTCAGCATCGCGGCACTGACCGAGCCGGTGAAGGCGCCCTTGGGCTCGGCATGGCAGTCCTGGCCACCGACGACGATCCCCGTGCCCGCCAGCTGGGCTGCAATCTCACTCAGGATCGTGAACGGCGGGAATATGCCCAGAGTTGCGGTCAGCCCACCGGCACGCTCGGCCAAGCCAGCCGCCAGCTCACGCCCGTCGGCACGCAAGCCGTGCATCTTCCAATTGCCGAACACGATCGGCCGCGCAAAACCCATCATCAGATCCGATTTCTTGAAGTCGGGCGGGTCGTAACACACCGTGCCGGGCCTTTCCAGCGTGCCGGCAAGGCCCGGGTGTTGCCGTTTCGGCAGCCACGCCATATGTAGTCGGCCCGCGCCGAGGCTCGCGAGCATCGTCGTGCAACGCCAACCACATCGGCCCTGACCCATGCTCGACTCGCTGCGCAAGCACGCCACCGGCTGGGTGGCGAAGGTGCTGTTTGGTTTTCTCGTCCTCAGCTTTGCGGTCTGGGGCATCGGCGACATCTTTCGGGCGCCGCACGCCGGCAGTTCGGTGGCGGAGGTCGACGGCACGGACATCCCCGCCCGCGAGGTCAGCAACGAATTCGACCAGCGCCTACGGCAGATGCAGCAGCAATATGGCGCCGGCATCGACCGCCGTACGGCCGTGAGCCTCGGCCTGATGAACCAGGCGCTGGAAGCCGCGGTGGCGCGGCGGCTGGTGGATGCGCATGCACGTGACCTGGGGCTGACGATCGCCGACGAGACGGTGGCGGCGCGAATCCGGCAGAATCAGGCGTTTCAGGGCAGCACCGGCTTCGAGCGCGAGCGCTTCGACCTCTATCTGCGCAGCATCGGGATGAACGAGCCCGAGTACATCAACGCGGTCCGTGCGGATCTGATCCGCAACGCGATCGTCAGCGCCATGACCGGGCCGACCGGCGTTCCGGACCTGCTCGCCAAGAAGCTGGTCGAGTACCGGACGGAGAGCAGGCGCGGCCAGGTGCTGCTGGTGGATTCGGCGAATATCGAGGTCGAGACGCCCACGGACGAAGCGTTGACGGCTTACCTTGCCGCCAACGCCAAGACGTACGAGGCGCCGGAATACCGCAGCATCACGCTGGTGACCCTGGCGCCCGAGGATCTCGTCGGCGAGATCGAGGTCAGCGATGCGGACGTCCGCGCCGCCTATGACGACCGGCAGGCCCAGTATCGCACCCCGGAGCAGCGCAAGCTCGAGCAGCTTCTGGCCAAGGACGAGGCCACGATCAAACAGGCGGCCGAGATGGTCGCCGCGGGGCAGGACTTCACCGCGGTCGCCGCGGCCATGAAGGGTGCCGGCGTCGAGCGGTCCGAGCTCGGGCCGCTGACCGAGGGCGACCTGCCGGACGGTCTGAGCCAGGCGGCCTGGTCGCTGACCGCCGACGGCGTGAGCGCACCGGTGCAGACCCCGTTCGGCTGGCATCTGCTGCGCGCGACCGAGATTTTGCCCGAGCAGGTCACGCCGTTCGATTCGGTCAAGGACGAGCTCCGGCGTGAGCTGGCGCTGGAGCGCGCGACGAGTCAGCTGCCGGATTTCGCCACCAAGCTCGACGACGAGCTCGCAGCCGGCACGGCACTCGACGCGGCCGCGGAGCAGCTGCGCATCCCCGTGCAGAAGCTCGAGAACATCGACAGCACCGGGCACACGGCGGCCAACGAGCGTCTGGCGCTCGACCGTCTGACCGCCGACATGCTGACCCCGATCTTTGCCGCGGTCCAGGGCGAGACGTCGCTGCTCGAGCAGACCCAGGACGGGCACTATTTCATCTTCCGCATCGATGCCATCAGCCCGGCTCACGAGCGCAGCCTGGCCGAGGTGCGCGATCAGGTGACCGCGGCCTGGCGAGTGGAAGAGCAGAAGAAGCGCGCCCACGCCCGTGCGGTGGAGGTGAGAGCGGAGGCGAGCGCGCCCGCCGCCTTCGCCCAGCTCGCGCAGACCAACGCCGATCTGCGGCTGATCGCGGTCGGCCCGGTGATGCGCTCGGACGATGGCCAGGCACAAGGATTGGGTGCGCCGGTGATCCAGGCCATGTTCGCGACCAAGGCCGGCGAGGTCGCAGCCGACGTGGTCGACCTGCCGACCGGGTCGGCCGTGGTCGCCGTCGACGAGATCATCCCGGCCGCCGCCAACGAGCAGATGGTCAGCGCCACCGAGACGGCGCTGCTCGACTCGATGCGCGGCGAGCTGTTGAGTTCCTACGAGGCGGCCTTGCGCCAGACCTACAAGGTCACCGTCAACCAGGCCACGCTGGCGCAGCTCATGGAGCAGAACGCGCAATGACCGGCACCCGGGCAGGCTGACATGGACGCGCAACCCGATTTCGAGACGTTCTCACGGGCATTCACCGCCGGCACGGCCCAGGTCGTGTCGACGTCGCTGGTGGCGGACCTGGAGACCCCGGTCTCGGCCCTGCTCAAGCTGGCCGATGGCCAGCCCTACAGCTTCCTCCTCGAGAGCGTCACCGGCGGCGCCGTCCGCGGCCGCTACTCGATCCTGGGCACCAAGCCCGACCTGGTGTGGCGCTGCCGGGACAATGTGGCCGAGATCAACCGCCGCGCCCGCGTCGACCGGCGGGCGTTCGAGCCCTGCCCCGGCCCGGCGATGGACGGCCTGCGATCACTCATCGCCGAGAGCCGTATCGAGCTGCCGGACTTTCTGCCGCTGATGGGCGCGGGCCTGTTCGGCCACATGACCTACGACATGGTGCGGCTGATCGAGCGGCTGCCGGACGCGAACCCGGACCGGCTGGGCCTGCCCGACGCCGTGTTCGTGCGGCCGACGATCGTGGCCCTGTTCGACCATATCGAGGACCGGATCACCGTCGTCACCCCGGTCTGGCCCAGCGCGGAGATGTCGGCCCGGCAGGCTTACGATCTCGCCTGCGAGCGGCTGGCCGACGCGGTGGCGGCCTTCAACCGCGGGATCAGCCACGAGCCGATCCGGATGACCAGCCCGCCCCCGGAGCCGGTGGCGAACGTCAGCCGCGAGCAGTACCATGCCATGGTCGAGCGGGCGAAGGAGTACATCCGCGCCGGCGACATCTTCCAGGTGGTCCCCTCGCAACGCTTCGAGCTGCCGTTCACGCTGCCGCCGTTCGCGCTCTACCGCGCGCTGCGTCGCCTGAACCCCTCGCCGTTCCTGTTCTTCCTCGACCTCGACGGCTACGCGCTGGTGGGCTCGAGCCCGGAGATCCTGGTGCGGCTGCGCGACGGCACGGTGACCGTCCGCCCGATCGCCGGCACCCGTCGCCGCGGCGTCGACAAGGCCGAGGACGAGGCGCTGGCCGCGGACCTGATGGCCGACCCCAAGGAGCTGGCTGAGCATCTGATGCTCCTGGACCTGGGCCGCAACGATGTCGGCAGGGTGGCCAGGATCGGCACGGTCACGGTGACCGAGAAGATGAAGGTCGAGTACTACAGCCACGTGATGCACATCGTCTCGAACGTCGAGGGCGGGATTCGCGCCGACTGCGACGCGCTCGATGCGCTGATGGCGGGCTTTCCCGCCGGCACGGTCAGCGGCGCGCCCAAGGTGCGGGCCATGGAGATCATCGACGAGCTCGAGCCCGAGCGGCGCGGCTTCTATGCCGGTGCCATCGGCTACTTCGCGGCCGACGGTACCATGGACAGCTGCATCGCGCTGCGGACGGCACTGGTCAAGGACGGCCGGATGTACGTCCAGGCTGGCGGCGGCGTCGTCGCCGACAGCGACCCGGAATCCGAGTATCAGGAAAGCTGCAACAAGGCCCGGGCGCTGATCCGGGCCGCCGAGGAGGCCGTGCGCTTCGCCAGCGGGGCGCGCTGACGATCGCCGTCAGCAGGCTTTGGCCAGCGGGCAGTCAGCGCCGTTGCAGGCGCTGACCGTCAACGCTTCGGGCTGGCGGCAGTTGTTGTGGGCGATCAGCTGGCCGGCGGTGACGATTCGCAGCCCGCGCGCCTCGGCCGCCGGCAGCCAAGCCTCGAGGACCGCCAGCGTCGTCGGGTAGGGATGGCCGATGGCCAGCGCATGGCCGCGGCGCCTCGCATCGCGCTCGGCTTCGGCCAGCTGGCGCAGGATGGCAGCGGACGACGGATCGTTGTCGAGGAACACGTCGCGGGCGACATGCGGCACACCGAGCTGGTCCGCCAGCGCGTCGCCGACCGAGAGCGGCGAGGTGCGGCTGTCGACGAAGCTCAGACCACGCCGCCGCGCCTCCTGCAGGACCTTGAGCATCGTGCCCGGGTCGGAGGTGGCACGGCTGCCCATATGGTTGTTGAGCCCGGTCGCCCGCGGCACGCGGTCGAACGCCCAGTCGAGCCGGTGCTCGAGCTCGTCCGGCTCAAGGCTGACCAAGATGGCGTTCGGGCCGGGGTTGGGCGTGCCGATCGGCTCCATCGGCAGGTGCAGGAAAACCTCATGCCCGCGGCGCTGGGCCGCCGCAGTGAGCCCATCGAGATCATCGGCGTACGGCAGGAACGACAGCGTGACCGGCACCGGCAGGCTGATGGCCCGGCGGGTCAGGCCCGCGGCCGGTCCCATATCGTCGATGACGATCGCCAGCATGGCCCCGGATGCCGAGCGGGCTGCCGCGCGAGGGGGGATCATCGGGGA
>JBATRI010000292.1:0-22096 GCA_049292515.1 Geminicoccaceae bacterium | reverse complement strand
CCCCCCCCGGCCAGGCTAGCCGGCGGGCGCCGGCTTGAGCCTCACCATCATGTACTTGGTGTTGGCCCAGTTCGGGACGGGGTTGGTGTACGGGTCCTCCAGGGTCGGATAACCGGTCCAGTAGGTCGTATCCATCGCCGTGAAGGCGCTGTAGGCCATCAGCGGGATGATCGGCATCTCGCGCACCATCATCTGCGCGAACTGGCGGCCCAGCTCGACGCCTCGGGGGTCGTCGAAGCTGATCGAGCGGAACGTCTCGATTATGCCGTCGAGCTCGGGATTCTGCCAGCGCTGCCAGTTGCGCGGTGGCTGCGGCTCCCCAGGCTTGGCGACGAACTGCGAGTGCCAGCTGTCGAGGAAGAAGGAGAGGTCGGGATGGCCGCCCCAGGTCTCGACGCTCCATTGGATGAAGACATCGAAATCGCCAGCCGCGCGGCGCTGCAGCCACGAGCCCTGGGCGAGATCGACCGTGGCGTCGATCCCGAACTGCTTCCACTGCTGGGCGATCATCGAGCCGGCGCGTGTGATGATCGGCCGGGTGTCGCCCTCGACGGTCACCTTGATCGTGAACGGGGTGCCGTCGGGCTTGAGCCAGCGCCCGCCCTGCTTCGTGAAGCCAGCCTTCTCCAGAAGCTCGGCCGCCGCCTCCTGATCGGGCTTCCACCAGCCGCGGCCGAAGGAGCTGGTGATCGCCTTGGGATCGGTCGGGATGGCCTCGCCCAGCGACGGGCGGAGCATGTCGGCGATCTGCATGCCCATGGTGGGGTCGTAGGGCTTGATCTTGCGCTTGCCGGTATCGAGCTCGAAGTCGGTGAGCCAGGGCTCCAGCGGCACGTGATAGTCTCCAGGATGCGTCCCGGTCGGCGGCACCGCGATCGCCGAGATCGTGGCGGCGCCACGATAGGACGCCATCGACACCGCCTTGATGTCGATCAATAGCGCCAGCGCCCATCGGACGTCCCTGTTCTGGAACACCGCGCGCTGGTCATTGAACAGCACCGCAGGCAGCGTCGGGTCGGGATGAGCATAGGGGAAGCCCTTGAACCAGGTCGCGAGCGACTTCGACTGCTTGGCCAGGGTGAACATGCCCTCGGGTGCCACGTCGTGGATGATGTCGAGCTCGTGGTTGAGCTGGGCGATCACCCGCTTGTCCGGCGGCCCGGGGTCGAGATAGGTCACATATCTGGGCCCGGGCTCGCCGAAGCGCGCCAGCGTCGTGCGCTGCCAGTCCTCGCGCTTCTCCCAGATGAACCACTTGCCGTTGGTGTCGTAGCTGTGGAGCTTGTAGGGGCCCAGCGAGACCGGAGGATCGAAGGCAAACTTGATCGGGTCGCCGGCCTGCTCGAAGACATGCTTCGGCATCATCCACATCGCGTTCCAGCGGACCGTGAACAGCGTGTGGAAGCGCGAGTTGGGCCTCTTCAGCTTGAAGACGACAGTATTGCGGTCGGGTGCGGTCACTGTGTCGACATTGAGCTGGATCGGCGCGCTCCAGAACAAGCCGCTGTTCTTCATGTGGGTCTCGATCGTGTAGACCACATCATCGGCGGTGAATTCGACACCATCGCTCCAGAAGATGCCGGAGCGCAGCTTCACGGTCATCTCGGAGAAATCGGCATTGTAGATCGGCTTCTCGCTGGCAAGCGAATTGTCCCAAACGCCGTCCAGGCCACGCTCGGGGTCGATGTACCAGAAAGTATCCATGACCAGTTGCTGCAGGCCGGTCGAGCGGCCGCCGGCATTGACCGACCAGATGTTGAACCAGCCGGCATTCTTGATGGTGCCTTCGGGGTTCTCGACAATCAGCGTCTCGCGACGTGGCAGATCGTTGATGGTGCCCTGTGCCTGAACGGCCGTGCTGAACAGCAAGGCGCCCGCGACGAGCGCGAGCTTTCTATAGCTCTGCATCCTAGCCTCCCAGCGGTCGCCTGATGGCGATCTTCACGCCAAGGCTAGCGGCCGGGCTTGCGTCGGTCAATCATTCGGCGATATATATCGGAAATTCGGTTACAAATGCAGCCGCAACAGAATGTCCTGATCGTGGTTGCCGAAGCCGCGGCCGAAAATGTTGATCCCGCCCGGATGTTCCGCGGCCTCCTCGATGCCGATCCGCAGGCGGATCGAGCTGTGCCCGTCCAGGGCGAGATCGGCTAGGGTGACCGCCGAGACCCGTTGCTCGCCGACAAAGCAGCCTTCACCGGTCACCCACCACCGGGTCAGCTGTCCGTACTGTGAGCCTGCCAGCTTCCACCATCGCGGCGTATGGAGCCCCCGCTTGTCGCCATAGTCGCCCGGCGAGGTCCAGGTGCCGATCCTGATGTCGTTGATCCAGATCGAGATGTCCGAGGGCCAGTCGGTATTGGTCCCCGGCACCTCCGAGGAGAGTTCCAGGCTTAGCTCCAGGGCCCTGACCTTCCTGCCGGAAATCCTGGCATTGTTCGGGAACTTGTACTCGACATGGCCGCGGCCGAACCAGATCAGCGCCGCCTGCATCCGATTGGGGTCGAGGAATCCATCTGGCACGTCCAGCAGGCCGATGACCCGCTCGGTAGAGCACATGCCACACGGGGCGCTCACCTGGCAGCCCGTATAGAGCCCGACCGGCATCGCCACCTCGATGATGTTGTCCTGTTGCTCGGCCGCATGGTCGAGCCGGATGATGATCTCGTCATAACGCGCGGCGCAGACCTTCTGCTGCCCCTTGCGCGCCTTGCTTGTCTCCGTACGGATCAGCTCGGCCTCGCCCAAAATGCCGACATTGGTTGCGATCGTGGACTGCGGCAGCGCCATTCTGGTTGCGATCTCATTGACGTTGAGCGGTCCCTCGGTGCGCAGGAGCCGCAGGATGCGCAGGCGCAAGGGTGAGCAAAGACCGACGATCACCGAAGCGTTCTCCTCAGGATCGACGGTCAGGAAGCTTCGCAACGGGCCGGAAATGGGCAGACTCCACGGTATTCAGCCGGACAACGGGACCATATCATCAGCTCGGGTCCTGTCCATGGCCGGGCAGGCGGTTTGAGTGCTGAGTGGTTGATTCGGTTCTGTCAGGTCTCGCGCCACTCCCCCTGACCGGTGAAGGTTGGCTTGACCATATGGCTGGTTCTCACGGCTGGCCTGGCAGGAATGCGGTGCATCGGGTGCGGGTCGACGGCATTGACGGAGCGGCCCGAGCGCACCGCTCAGGGCTACCGACGCTTCCGCTGCCGTGCGTGCGGCAAGCCATTCAACGGACGCACCGGCAGCCTGCTCAACCGGACCCAGTATCCCAGCAACGTCATCGCGCTCGTGGTGCTTCGGCGCCCGCGCTACAAGCTGGCCCTGCGCGACCTGCCCGAGATTTTCCTTATTCGTGGTATCGTGTTCAGCCACAAGGTGGTGCGGGAGTGGGAAGCCAAGCTCATCCCCGCTCTGGTTGAGGATCTGCAGCGACGTCGGTGCGGTAAGGCGGGCCGGAGCTGGTACGTGGACGAGACCTACCTCAAGGTCCAGGGCCGCTGGTGCTATCTCTATCGTACCATCGACCGCTCCGGCGCCCTGGTAGACGTGATGTTCAGCGAGCATCGCGCCATGGCGGCGGCGAAGGCATTTTTCCGCTCCGCCAAGGCGATGACCGGGGTGATAACCGGATCGGGTCACGACGGACGGCCACGACAGCTACATGAAGTGGCGGCTGCGCGCCGACCACGAACAGAAGCACGAAACCGGCGGCTCGGCGCACTCTGGAGCTTGACGACCAACGGCCCGTTACAGAAACAGCGGCGCAGAGAGCCGACACAAGGCTCAGGGCCCATAGATTGCGGCCGCGAGCGGTGCAGAGACGACGCAGCATCGCGTCAGGCTCGGTGCTCCAAAGCTGGACCGTATTGTCCGCGCCCACGGTGGCGAGGAGCTTGCCGTCTGGGCTGAACGACACCGCACGGAGGAAGCCGCCCGCTCATCTTACACGCCGTGTGTTCAACCTCAAATAATCTGCGCCCGATGAACTCTACAGTCTCAAGAAGCCTGCATTGGAAAATGCCCTGAAGCTCGCGTCGGGCCGTTCAGCCTTGTGCGTGCGTTCCTCAAGCCGATGAGCCCGAGTTGCCGATCGTAGGCGGGATCACCAACCGGTAAGCGCCGAATCGTGAAACCGGCCGGTTCCGCGACGCCTTAGTCGGGCGGCAAGCTGACCCCGACACCTTTGGCGACCAGGCCACGACGTTCATGGTCCGTGACCACTCCGGCGCCGTGGTTGTCTACGGCGGCAGCATCAAGATCCAAAGCCGCGACGGCCGCACGGCCCACGGTCATGTCGATGGCAACCAGTGGCGTGTCTTCCAGATCGGCCACAACCTCCTCGACTGCACGCACCCCGAGGCCGTATGGATCGTCCGTGAGGCGCACACCTACCATAGCGCGAGAGCGCCGGCCGTGGTCGGCGGCAGTATACTAAGCATGTCCCCAAGCCGGCATGATGCACGGGATCAGGGGCGTGGATGAGCTTTGGTGCGCAGAGGCTAGCAGACAGGCGATGATCGGCGTAGGCACGCGTCCTCGATAACCACGAGAGTATCGTTCCTTGCCGTTTAAGTACAATGCCACTCGCTGTCATCGCATCCTGCGGGCGCAGTATCGGGTTCACAACTGGCCTCCGTACGATGCTGGCTTTCGTCGTCGAAACGATCTGGCGCTCCGGCTGGAGGCGGCAACGGTGGCCGGATGACAGGCAGCGCCGCGGATGACGCCGGGCGGCCGAGCCCGCTACTCGGACCTGGCGATCGAGCTGGTGCTGACCATGCCGCTGCTCTTCCAGCTCGCCTTGGCGCCGCGCTCCACAGCGGTGCCCGGCACTCAAGCCGATGCGCCACCGAGCCAACGCGACCGCCACATCGGCCTCATCCGGGAGAAGGGGCATATGGCTTGGCAGAAGGCCACCGGCTGCGCTCGCCGCAGCTTGGTGGAGACCGGAATCGGCCGCTATAAAGCCGCCATCGGCTCGCGGCTGCGTGCCCGCACGCTGTCCGGTCACCAGGGCAAGACTGCCATCGCAGTCGCGGTGCTCCACCACGTGATCTGGACCGCCAAGCCAATCTCGGTTCGCACCGCCTGATGGCGGTGGCCGCAGGTGCACTCCCATCTCGTCGGCCTCTGTGCAACAGCGCCACGCCGATCAACATCCAATAAATAGTTCAGCTAGCCCAGGGAACCGCTCACACCCTCGCTCTAACAGTTGCATCATCCGATGATAAGCGACAATCCACGAGTCGGATAGATCGCATCCACCGCCGGTTGTAGGGCCGATGCTAGACTTGCTTTACGGGAGATGCTTAATGACACCCTAGAGTGGAGTCCGATGGCATGATACCATACGAAAGCGCGTTAGTTCGGAAACTTAATACGTTCAATTTGCTGGGACCTGGTGAGCTCGCCATCCTAGCCAAGCTTGAGTCAAGGCCCCACCGGGTCGCGGCGGGCACAGAACTGGTCCAGGAACATCAGGCTGGCCATCACGCCTACATTCTCCAACAAGGTTGGGCGTGTGCCTACAAGCTGCTGGAGGATGGGAAGCGCCAGGTCGTCGACTTTCCGATCGCCGGCGATATTCTCGGTCTGCGTAGCGTCCTTCTTCGTACATCAGACCACTCCTTCGCCGCCCTGACGAATCTCGTCGTCGCTAAAGTGTCGGGGCATCAGATGATCGACAGCCTCATGCGGCTGCCGAAGCTGAGCGCCGCGATTCTTTGGGCTGCCTCGCGCGAAGAGGCAATGGTCGTCGAGCATCTCGTCAGCGTGGGTCGACGTGGCGCACTCCAACGCCTCGCACACTTCTTGCTCGAACTTGGCGAGCGCCTGCAGCTCGCGGGGCTCGGCAGCGAGGATAGCTTTGCATGTCCACTCAGCCAATATCACCTGGCCGACGCCATCGGCCTCACCGCCATTCACGTCAATCGTCTTCTGCGAGACCTCCGAGACCAGAAGCTGGTGACATTCCGTGCGGGAGTCGTCCGATTTCATGACCGTAAGGAGTTGCGACGTCTGGCCGTGTGGCATGGCGGCTATCTCGACGCAAAGTTGCTGCCTTGCTAGATTGACGAACTCGGCGGACGCTTGCGTTCTTACCGTCAGCACCGGGTAAGCAGATCCAGGCGGAACGTTTCCGCTCGGTGGTGTCTGGCGACCCGGGTGAATGGCGCCGCGTCGTCGATGAACGCCTGCGAGGCAGCATCGCCGGACAGAGGACAGTCTGTCATCCCCGTCCAGTTGACCAGGAGAACGTCGCCAGCCGGCCGAAGCGTTCCGGCCGCGCGCTCGACCAGGCGCACCACATCCGCACGCGACAGGTAGTAGACAACCTCGGACAACAGGATCAAGTCGAACGTGCCGCCCGGCCAGTTGCCCGGAACGAACATCTGGTCGAAGGCGACCCAGGGCTGGGCGGCGCAACGCTGCTTGGCCTGCCGCAGTGGTGCCGCCGCCGCGTCGATGGCCAGAAGATGCTCGCAACGGTCGGCCAGCTGCGTCGTCAGCACGCCGATCGAGCACCCCACCTCCAGCACCCTTTGGTAGTGCTGCTTCGGCAGGGCTGCCAGTGTCTGCGCATACTTGGCGCGCTCGTAGTCACTCGTCGTGAGCCCCCACGGGTCGTCATTGGTGGCATGGAGCTGCTCGAAGAAGGCAGGCAGTACGGTGTCGTCTGTGCGGCTCAGCACCGATTGCTCGAGATAGATCTCGTAGGGCCTGTCGAACCGTTGCAGCACCTCTGGCCGAAGACAGAACCCCGCATCGTCCGCGATGAGCTCGGTCGTCTGGGAGCGGTGCGCGCCGACAGCCGCTTGCTTTGCCGCCAATTGCCGCGTGATGTCGAGACGCATGCCCCGAGGTGGATCGCCGACCTCCGTACCGCCCGGCAACTCCCAGCCCCAGATGGGATAGGCAAACAGGCGAGCGGGCGCGAGCTCGCGGGCCGCGGCCCAGGCGATGGCATAAGCAGCGTGATGATCAACGTGCGGATCGTGCTCCCAGGTGACGAACAACGCCCCGGCGTCGATCGATCGCGCGATTTCCACAATGCGCGTCGCTGCAGCGTCGGCAACTGGCCCCGTGCTCGGGACGTACCGGTCCGGCAGGTCGAGAAAAATGATCTCGTCAGCAGCGACACCAAGCGCAGCCGCGGCTGCCCGTGCCTCCTCGCGCCTTAAGCAGCGCAGGCGCGCCGGCGGATGGGTCAACGAGTTGGGGTGAGAGCCGACCCCGTCACTGACGACGACGATCCGGACCTTGTGGCCGGCGGCACGGGCTGCGGCGATCAGGCCACCGCAGCCGAGGCTCTCATCGTCGGGATGGGGTGCGACAACCACGATCCCGCCGGCACCAACGATCTGCTCGAGGCCCACCAGCGGCAGCTGCTCGGCGGCTTGCAGGAACTCGTGAGCGTGCATGCGTCAGAGCCCCGGGCCAGGCGAGGCCGTCACTCGCTCGGCCGAGGCCATCGCCACGCTCGACCGAAGATCACCCTCCAGATCACTGCTCAACAGCCGTCTTGCCCGCTCGATTTCAGCTGCATCGAGGAAATGATCGCCCATTTCTTGCACGATGTACCCGTAAACTTGCCTGTTATCCAGATATTGCGGGACGCCTCGCTCGCGGGCCCGTTCTGACATGATCACATATTCGTGGCGAGCGGTCGAATCCTCATAGGTCAGTTCGCCCAGCACGTCGGATCGGACCAAGTAGGTGCATTTCACGACGGGCACACTCAGGACGCCTCGGATGCGGCGATTAAGAATCCAGGCATACTGATCGCATTCCTTGAAATATCCATTGATCTCGACATCGGCGTGATAGTTGGAATAACCATCGTTCATTTGGATCGAGCGAAGGAACGGCGCGGCGATCGGCAGGTCCAGGGCCACCAGCTCGCGCAGCGTGCTGGGTCGAATAAAATTGTCCACGTCGACCACGAAGAGGAAATCGCACTTATGATCCGCGGGGCGGTGCAGACTGACGTCGCGCATGTGGCCGAATATTCGAGAACGTGACGGGTACCATTCACTATCGCGGATATTCTCTTCGTCGCTCTCGATCTCAACGGCGGCGTAAAGATCGCCGATCCGGGCGAGCCAGTCCCGTAGCAGGCGTTCCGTTGCGTCGGTGCTGTTGTAGACCCGAACGGATAGGACCATCGCCGATTTCGGATAGTCCAGCGCCTCGATGCATTCCAGGAAAAGCGGCAGGAACGCCTCTCTCTGACTTGCAACAATTCTGACCAGAACACGCGGTGATCCTTCTACGCGTGATCGGAGCTGTAGCGGCGGCGCGAGGCTGTGCTGCTCGGTAAAGCTCTCGGCACCGGTCGGGCCCAGCCTCGGCTCCCGTGCCAGCCTGTCGCTCGCGAACCGTGCGTTGGCAAGAATTCGCTCGGTGTCCACCGGCCTGAGCTTCGTTGTCGCAAGCATCTTCAGGCTTGCATCAAGACAGTCCCAGTCGTGCCCCGACCAGTACGCATTCAGGGAAAACTCCTCCAGCAGGCCTATCTCGTAGATCCAAGGCTCGACGAACAGCGCGTCGGGCGGCATGGGAACCGAAAGTCCGCGCTTCGCCAGCTGGTAGCCCTCCTCGTACCGCTTCCTCTGGCGGCAGAACCGGCTTGCCTTGTAAAGGGCCTCGATGCGTGCAGGCTGGGCATCAGTCGCACGAATATAGGCGTCGATGACCTCATGTTCGGGATAGCCGAGCTGTTCCTTGAGTTGGGCTGCGCAATAGAGGCTCACGAATACCTCTTCCTGCCAGTACCCGAGTTCCGCCCGAGCGAGATAGCTAGCCAGGGCTTTTTCCGGTTCGTGGCAGTCCCGGTAGCTCTGTGCGACGTAGAATCGGTATCGCGCAAGAAGAAAGGGATTGGTTTCGGTGCGCAGCGCAACCTCCAATACTGCTGCGTCGCGCTTATAGGTGTTCGGGTCGTTGCGGCGCGCGCCATCCTGGTTCAGGCGTATCTCGATCCCAGGGAGTTCTTCTACCGGGCCCGCCTCGTCGCACGTCAGGTACTCGTGCAACACCCCTTCGTAGCGCCAGGGCAGCGCGCTTCGCATCAATTGCGGGCGTTGATACACAAAGCCGGTGTCGTTGATCGTCACCATGTACGAGTCGGCAGTAAGCGAGAGAGGACCCGTGTCGCGAGAGATCTCGAGGGTGTCGTCTGCATCGATGATCAGCGTGTAGTCACACTGCCCGCGGGCCAGATCCAACGCCTCGGAGCGGTTGTGGGCAAAATCTCGCCACGTTCGCTCGTGCAATTCTCCCGGTAAATCGCGCATGTGCTCGCGGATGATGTCTTGCGTGCCGTCCGTCGATCCGGTGTCGACAATGATCCAGCGATCGATGATCGGCCGCACGCTGTCGAGACAGCGTCGAATGACCCTCGCCTCGTTCTTGACGATCATGTTAAGACAAATGAGCTGGCCTGAATTATTCATCTGATGGTCCGTATGACTGGAGATCCTGCGATGAGCAGACTTGGAGAGCAATGGATTTTCCCGTCGTGAGCGCGACACGATGAGGCGACGGTTCGTTATGTCACTGCTTGGCACCTGCGTACTGCTGCCAAGAGTTTCCGCGGCACGCGCCAACGCGGCTGATGTGACACTGCTCACCGCGGACGTTGAGATACGCGGCGACTGGCAGGGTTCGGCAACGGCCGATGTGGCCGTCATCGTTGAGACCATGCGCACGGCCTGCCTGGCGGGCGTCGCCCTTCTTTCCGAGCGCCAGCCTGAGACGCTGCGCGTCGAGGACCGGTCGGGGAGCAATCCATCGGTATGGCTGCACACGGGACAGCCCGCGACGGCCTGGGTTACCGTTGTCGTCGGTAGACGCGACTGGTGCAATCTCGCCTATCAGTTCGGACATGAGCTCGGCCACGTGCTCTGCAACAGCTGGGAGCCGGATGCGCAGCCACGCAATCCCTGCCAATGGGTGGAGGAGGCCATGGTCGAGGCCTTCTCCTTGTGGGGTCTCGGCCGCATGGCCGACGAATGGGAGCGGGCACCGCCCTTTCCGGGTGACAGCGGCTATGCCGGCTCGATTCGAGCCTACCGGGAGACCATCGTTACCGCCTACCGAATGGCCGCGCAGGACCAAGGGATCGCCGTAGGGTTTGCTTCCTGGTTCAAGGCGCACGAGGCGTTCCTTACTCAGGACGGTGGAATCGACGCCGCGAAAGGCGCCGTCTTGACAATGCTCGGTCTCCTGGAAAGCGATTCGGCTGCGATCGCGGACTTGGGGGCCGTGAATCGCTGGCCGGAGCGGAGTGGCGTGCCGTTGCCGCACTACCTTAACCTTTGGCAAAGAAGTTGTGCGGAACTGGGCGCGCCGGGTCGATTGCCCATGCGCGTGCGAAAACTTCTTGCAGGCCTGTAAAGATCTTTGCCTGATTGAAAGAGCTAGATCTAAATCGTCTAGGCGTCGGCAGGCGTTTCCAAAACATAAGATCAGAGATCTCCGACCAAGCGCGATGCTGCATAAATTTGCTCCGGTCGAACATCCCTTGCCGTCACGATGCTTGCCTCTTCCAGCAGGAGCTGTTCAAAGGTGGCAAGTTCGTCCGCTGCCTCGGACATTCCGAGCGATATCGCGTGCGCGTAATAGCGGCGCCCGGCTTCGACATCTTGCGGCCCTCCCAGACCACGCATTGCATACCGGGCGAGCATCAGGGCAGCGGTCGGGTGGTCATGCTCGACGGCCCGGGCAAACCAGATCCGGGCCTCGTCGAGACCCGTTTCGTCGTCGTCCCCGCCTGCATGGAGCTCCCCGAGCGCGAACATCGCTCCCGCGTGCGCCGCAGACGCCGCGCGGAGGAACCAGGTCTTCGCCAGTTGGTGATCGAGCGACACGCCGCAGCCGGTCATATAGAGGTCGGCGAGCGCCACTTGGGCTTCGACCATGCCGGCATCTGCGGCACGGGCAAACCACAACGCCGCAGCGGCATCATCCTGCGCCACGCCACGACCCTCGGCGAGCATCCGGCCGTACCAGTACTGGGCCTCCACCAAGCCTTCGGCTGCACGCTTCAACCAGAACGCCGCGCGCTCGTCGTCACGCGGAACGCCGACGCCCTCGGCCAGGCAGACGGCGAAGTTGAAGGCACCGATCAGATCGTCCTGCTGGGCGGCATGCTGGAACCACTCGTGCACGGGCGGCGGGTCATATGAGAGGCTGGCTGCGGTACCAGTCTGGAGCAGCGTTGCGAGATCGGCCTGGGCGCCGGCATCGCCCGCCTCGGCCGCTCGCTTGAACCAGGTTGCCGCCTCGTCCGGATCTCGGGCAACACCGGCGCCCGTGAGGTGCAGCATGCCGAGTGCACGCGCCGCAGCATTGTGTCCGCGTTCGGCTGCAGTGCGGAACCAGTGCGCCGCCTCCGCATAGTTCGGTGGAAGACTCCCCCCACGCGCATAGACCTCGCCGAGCAGCGAGGCCGCCTCGGCACTGCCTCCGAGAGCGGCGCGACGCAGCCAGCTTTCGCCGCCCAGCAGGTCCACGGGGCCGCCGCGTCCCTCGAGCAACAGAAGGCCCAGCCTCGCCTGTGCACTACCGAGCCCGGCCGATGCGGCGATCTCGTAGTGCTGCCGTGCCCCCGCCTCGTCCTGCGCCGTGCCGACCGCGCGCTCGGCATTGATCCCGAGCAGATAGTGCGCCGTGGGCAACCCGGCTTCCGCGGCATGGAGCAACTGGTCGCGGATGGTGAACAACCGCTCTGCGCTGTCGGCAGCGAGCATCAGTGCAATGGCGTATCCGAGATGGCCTTGCGGGCAATGCTGCTCAGCGGATTTGCGGTACCAGACGATGGCGGCGTCCGGGTCGAGCAGATCATCCGGCCCATAGGACAGGATATAGCCGAGCATCGCCTGGGCATCGGGCGCATCGGCATCGGCAGCACGTCGTGCCCAGAGCAGGGCCGCTTGAAAGTCCGCGCTCCCCATGGCGATGGGATCGAACAGCCCCGCGTTCGGATCGACGGCGGCCCGCGGCAGGCCAAAGAGGTAGAGCTGGGCCAGGCGGCATTGCGAACGCACGTGCCCGGCTAGGGCCGCACGCTGATACCAGCGGGCGGCCTCGAACGGGTGGCGCAGCGTCCCCTTGCCTTCGAGAAAGCGCTCGCCGACCGCGAAGGCCGCCTCCGGGTCACCCGCTTTGGCCGCAGCCACGAACAGCACGAGCGCGCGTTCCGGTGCCGTCTCCGAGAGACGCTCGGCCCGCGCCCGCGCGCGCCTGGGCGAAGTCGACGCGAAATGGTCGAGGGGCGTCGTGAGTAAGTTGAATCTGCTCATGCGACTCACGGCTCGTGCATGCTGTCGTAGGCGACAGGCAGGATTTTGGTAATGAAGTAGCTGAGCACCGAGCGCGTCCCGACCTTCACGTCTGCGGTCACCGGCATGCCGGGCATCAGCCGGAATCCCGGCGGCGTGTCGTGCAGCATCATCTCGTCAAGCGCGATGTCGCCCTTGTAGTAGAGCGTTTGCGGCCGGTTCGGCAGCGAGCTGTCGGCGTTCTCGGGCGCGGCAGCGGGATTGAAGCTGTCGGCACTGATGGAGCGCACGACACCGCTGCCGCTGCCGTATTGCAGGTAGGGCAGCGTGTCGAACTTGATCGTGACCTCATCGCCCGCTCGGACATAGCCGCTGTCGATGCCGGAAATGTCCGCCTCGACGGACAGCGGCACGTCGATCGGCACAAGGTGGATAAGCGGCTCGGCACTCATCACGACCGAGCCCGCGGAGACCTTGGCGACCGACAGCACGATGGCGTCGCGCGGAGCCGTGAGCACGACCAGTTCGTTGTGCAGGCTCGCCTTGGCATAGTCCTGCTGCGCCTGCACCAGTCTGCCACGCGCCTCCGCGAGCTCCTGCGAGGTCTGGCCGTTCCAATGTTGCACGAAGCTCTCGCGCTCGGCCTGCTGGGCGGCGAGCTGCCGGGCCACCTGGGCCCCATCCGACTCCGCCTGGGCAAGCGCGCCGGCGACGCCCAGCCGAATGTCCTTGGCGAGCATGGTATTGAGCACGCTGCCGACCTGAAGCTCCTGAAGCTTCTGGCGCAGCTCCTCGATCTGGGTGGCGAGCCCCAGCCGCTCACGATAATTTGCACCCTGCGCGGCTTCCCCGGCGATCTGGGCCATCAACTGGTTGATTTTCTGGTCATAATTCTGGAGCGTGGAGCGATTCTCGCGAGAGCGCTGATCGAAGATCGATGACTGCAAGCTCGCGTGCGGATTGGCCGGGTCCGGCACGTAGCCGGTGCCGTCGGCCTCTGCCTGCAGCCGTGCCACCATGGCGCCGAGCAGATCAACCTGATCCTTCATCGTGGTAAGATCGGCCGAGCTGAAGGTCGGGTTCAGACGCGCGAGTACCTGGCCCTTGCGGACGATGTCGCCCTTTCGCGTATTGATGCTCTCGACGATGGTCTGATCGAACGCCTGCAGCATGATGTTCGGCGCTTCGGCGACCAGCTTGCCATTGGCCGAAACGATCTTGTCGATCCTTATCAGCCCGCTGGCGGCGATTATCGAGACGACCAGCAGGAAGACGAGGAGATTGATCACGCGCGACATCGCCGGCACCTGCATGGCGATGATTGCCGCCGAGGGGCTCTGGAACTCGAGTGCGGCGAGCGGCAGCTGGTTTCTGCGCAGGTTGAGGTCAGCCATGCTGGGCGAGCCTCGGCGCAGGAGCGACATGAGCTTTTTCTTGCGGCTCGATGTGACGGGTCTGCTGCAGCCAGAGATGACGGTAGACAGCGCAGCGCTCGAGCAACTGGCGGTGCGGGCCGAGATCCAGCACTTTGCCGCGGTCGAGCACGAGGATCTGGTCACAGTTGACCAGCGAGGAAAGACGATGCGAGACGATCACCATCGTGCGTCCGCGGGCCATGCGCTGCAGATTGGCATTGATCAGCGCCTCGCTCTCCGGATCGAGCGAGGAGGTCGCCTCGTCGAGGATCATCAGCTTGGGATCGACGATCAGAGCGCGGGCGATAGCCAGCCGCTGGCGCTGGCCACCGGAAAGGTTGGGCGAACCCTCCTGAATCCAGGTTTCGTAACCCTGAGGCAGGCGCTCGATAAACTCTTCGGCCCCCGCGAGTCTGGCCGCACGTACGGCGTCCTCGAAGCTGAGGTTGGGTCGACCGGCCAGGATGTTGTCCTTCACGGTGCCGCGGAACAGAAAGTTGTCCTGCAGCACGACGCCGAAGCTCTGGCGCAGGTAGCCCAGGTTGATCTCGCGCAGATCCGTCCCGTCGATCTTCACCGCACCGGAATAGTCACGGTTGATGCCCATCAGCAGTCGGGTGATGGTCGATTTGCCGGAGCCGGAGCGACCGACCAGCCCGAGCATCGTACCCGGCTCGATCGCGAAGCTCACCTTGTCGAGTGCGGGGGTCTTGGTGCCCTCGTACGTGAACACTACGTCCTCGAAGCTGATGGCACCCTCGAGTTTTGGCCGCAGCCCGTGGGTCAACGCGCGCCGCTCGGTTGGCCGGTTGAGTACCCAGCCCACCTGCGAGAGCGCCTCACGCGCTTCTTGGACGTCTTGCAGCAGGCGCGCCAGGCTCACCAGCGGTCCGGCCACGCGACCGCCCAACATCATAAAGCCGATCAGGCCGCCGATTGACAATGGGTTGTCTGACGAGAGCGCGATATAGGCGCCGACCGCCAGCACGCCAGCCTGGGTGTACTTCTCGAACGGCATCACAAGGACCATGGGCCAGTTGCTGAGCTTGCCCATTTGCAGGTTGAGTTCGCCGAGCTTGGCGATCCGCTGGTCCCATTCGGCTGCCCTGGCGGATTCGAGGCAGAGCGATTTGATCGTGCGGATGCCGTAGATGCTCTCGACCAAGGTCGAACCCTTGTCGGATTCTGCCTGGATCAGCTTGGCCGTCATGCGCGCGAGCGGCCTGAGGAACGCCGCGATGACGAGGGCGATGCAGCCGGCGGCGATCAGCACGCTCCAGGCCAGCGTCGGCTCCATGTAGAACAGGACCGGCAGCAGTAGCAGGACCATCGAGGCGTCAATGAACGTCGTCATCAATCGGCCTGTGAGGAAGTCGCGGACCCGATAGAGCTGGGCGACCTTATAGGAGATCTCACCTGCCTGATTGCGCTCGAAGAAATCGATCGGCAGTGTCATCAGTCGGTCGAATATCGCAAGATTTAGCCGCGTATCGAGACGGCAGGCGAGCACGACCAGTAACATTCGTCGTGACCAGGTGATCAGCATCTCGAACACGAGAGCGATCAGCAGGATGACGACGATCAGCGTGAGAGTGTTGATGCTGCGATAGGTGACGACGGTATTCAGCGTCGTCATGATCATCAGCACGGGTAGAACGCTTAGAGCGGTGATGGTGATCGAACCGATCGCGACATCGCGCAGGATCGACTTCTCGCCCCATACCAGCCGCGTGAGCAGGCCGAGGTCGAAGGGCTGCTCCTCCACACTGCTGGCACGCGAGGCACGTACCAGCAGCGTCGCACCGTCCCACACCTGCTTGAGTCGAAGCTCCGACACCGGTACGGCCTCGCCGCCCGGCTTGCGGGGATCGCTGACCAGCAGGACGCCGCTCTCGCGATCGCGGCCGACCACCAGGGCGGCGCTGCCATTGGCGAGCAGCAGCAGGATCGGGGCCGGGCTGTCGATCTTCATGAGCTGGCGGAAGGTGAGATGGATGCTGCGAGCCCAGAGCCCGGACGCCCGGAACCATTCCACCAGCACTGGGGAGGAAGGCGCGGTCTCCATCGCATCCAGCCTGCTCCCGCGAGGGTCCGGGTCGATGCCGTGATAGCGCGCGATGCAGATTGCCGCCGCCAGACGCACATTCGGCGCCGCGTTGTCCTGCCCGTCCGTCACGGCGTTCAGCGCGCCTGCCGCGAGCGGCGCCGAGTCCGAATCAATGTGCGTGACGGCAAGGCCGTTCATGGGCGATGTAGATGCGAGCGCTGGAGACTTGGACTTAGGTGCGAGAATTCTGCCTATCCCGACGTCGAGCAGCGCCACCAACACGACTGCCCCCAGCCAGAAGCAAGCCGGCACGAGTAGTGCCGATAAGTCGGATTGCCAGACACCGACATCTGGAATCACGACGAGAAAGGTCGCCATCGAGACTAGAAATATATTGAGCGCCTGCGAGAAAAAGCCGGCAACCAGGAAGCTCCGACTGTTGTTCATCTCGATTCACTCAACGGATGCTGGTCGGAAGTCGATGTAATGGTGATCGTCCTGGCTACGGGGTGGGGAGATCGGCCGTGAGGCCGGTCTCCCCAGACAAGCTTAGTTCTGACGAGGCAGGGTCAGGGGGCGTGCGTCATGCTCGGTGTTTGGCACCAAGGCGCCCGAAGAGCCGTTGGACTTGGCTGGTATTTCAACCGCCATTGATCCGCCATTGGGTTTGCCGACTATTGTCGAAGATCCTCCCTTCGGCGCGATGTCGAGCGGCGTAAGCATGGTGCCCGATGACTGTGCGATGCTCTTGAGTGAGCTACCACTGCCGGCAGTGGCAGTTTCGGCCTTCGGACCCGCGCCTCCGTTGCTTGAGCCAGATATGAAGGTCATGTGCTTAGGCGCGGTCGATCCGGTGTTTCCAGCCGGCCCCGTGTAACCAGTCGGCCCGGTGTTGCCGGTCGGCCCCTTGTAACCAGTCGGCCCTGTCTTGCCGGTGTTGCCGGTCGGTCCGGTATAGCCGGTTGGACCCGTGTTGCCGGTGTTGCCGGTCGGCCCCTTGTAACCAGTCGGCCCAGTGTTGCCGGTGTTGCCGGTCGGCCCCTTGTAACCAGTCGGCCCTGGCTTGCCGGTGTTGCCGGTCGGCCCCTTGTAACCAGTCGGCCCGGTGTTGCCGGTGTTGCCGGTCGGTCCGGTGGAGCCGGTTGGACCCGTGTTGCCGGTGTTGCCGGTCGGCCCGGTATAGCCGGTTGGACCCGTGTTGCCGGTGTTGCCGGTCGGTCCGGTATAGCCGGTTGGACCCGTGTTGCCGGTGTTGCCGGTCGGTCCGGTGTAGCCGGTTGGACCTGTATTGCCGGTGTTGCCGGTCGGCCCGGTATAGCCGGTTGGACCCGTGTGCCCGGTCTTGCCTGGGCCGGTCGGTCCGGTGGGTCCAGTCGGCCCTGTCTTGCCGGTCGGGCCCGTGGCACCAGTAGCGCCGGTCCCACCTGTTGCGCCGGTCCCGCCCGTGGCACCGGTAGCACCGGTCCCGCCTGTGGCACCGGTAGCACCGGTCCCGCCTGTGGCACCGGTAGCGCCGGTCCCGCCTGTGGCACCGGTCTCACCTGTGGCACCGGTCCCGCCCGTGGCACCGGGCTCACCTGTGGCACCGGTCCCGCCGGTCTCACCTGTGGCACCGGTAGCACCGGTCCCGCCTGTGGCACCGGGCTCACCTGTGGCACCAGTCCCGCCCGTGGCACCCGTAGCACCGGGCTCACCTGTGGCACCCGTTGCACCGGTCCCGCCCGTGGCACCCGTAGCACCGGGTTCACCTGTGGCACCCGTTGCACCGGTCCCGCCCGTGGCACCGGTCCCGCCCGTGGCACCGGTCTCACCTGTGGCACCGGTCCCGCCCGTGGCACCGGTAGCACCGGTCTCACCTGTGGCACCAGTCCCGCCCGTGGCGCCCGTGGCACCGGTAGCGCCCGTAGCACCGGTAGCGCCCGTAGCACCTACTGGATTGAACAAGGTAACAGCGAAATCGCCATCGATCTGGGGATTTGTACCGAAGGACTGAATCGTCCCTGCTTGATTGTAGACGATTATATTAGTCGAAACCTCTCCATCACGAAGCAAAACCATGGCAGAGTAGGTTTTCAATAAAACATCATCACCATCTTGAGCATCATTGGCGGCTGTCGTATTGGATGCACTTCCGATTAATCTTAATGATGCTCCGTTATTGTAATAAATGAACATAGTAGTGCCGGAGGTGTCCCGGCCGTCGACTTCTACCAGCTGGCTCATGATTGTATTTTCTACTATGATGTCAAGAATTCAGGGATGGCATGTCGCGGCGGCCAGAAGGTGCCATTGGCAGCTCCGAACTCGCCACAAAGCCCGCGCGAGCGGTGGCCGCACCCGCTCGAAATCCGACCGGAGCCGGGCACTCGATGATGGAAACACCAGGTATCAATTCTTCGCCACTGACGTCATCCGTCACGCCGATGGTCTCGACGGCGCCGTCGGGTGGAAGTCGAATGGCGATGGCAAATTGCCCTGCTTTGATGCCCGGAGGAAGAATCCCGTCTGCACCGACTACATGTCCCGAGCCCACGAGTTTGTAATCATTGCCACCTTCGGCACGGCACCAAACGTAGGCGAGCTTTGCGCCCTCGTTTGAAGCGATGCCAGATACCTCGAAGAATCGGCCGAGCATCTCGGAACGCCTTTCATTGTTGAGCCCTGCTCGCAGAGCAAAGCTTCGCTGATGAACCAGCTGGGATCATTCAGTAAGGTCGGTACTCGCGGCCGAAGGATCCTGCTTCACGACAACCCTATTATTCCATCACCTTAGGTAGAGATCGTGCGAAGGAGGGAAAACACCGGAAAGCGAAACACTGACACTGGAACGTTTGTGCGATTGACCGGAACATAACCGCAGATTTTAGGCCCGTACTAATCTGGATTAGCGAAAGTACGGCCAATCGCGGGCCATGCGACGTCAGGCGACCTGCTCCCCCATGGCCCCTGCATGTGGAAAAGAATGTCGATCGGCGAGGAATTGGGTCGCGACAGCAACGTGACCGGGACCTGATCGAGGGCGCTGCTGCACGGGGCCCGGCGGGCGAGCAATGGGCGCCTAAGGCATGCGATGCAGTCCAGCCGCCAGCCCCCTCGCACCAAGGCAATTCAATGGCACTAATCGAGATTAGCCTTGCAGGAAAAGGGCTAATCGAGATTAGTCTTGCAAGTCGGATGCCGGGTTATTTGAAGAACTCGGTTGCCATCTGCCCCCGATCTACGATTCTTCGAGACCCTTCTTTAAGGGCAGAGGAGCTGAGCGCTTGGCGGGAGGCTTTCCTTGCCGGAGGTGAGGCCTCCTTGAGGAGCCGGCCCGCCGATGCGCGTGATGAGGAGATCGGCTGCCTCAAGACGAGGGCCGGCGACCTGAGAGGGCCAATCGCTGCTCTAGGCCATCGGGCTGTGCCCGATCCCCCGGCGGGATATCAGCGAAGCTGACAGGATCGAGCGGCCGAAGACCGCCCGGCCTTGGTCACGCCGGAGGTCGAGGCGAAGTGCCGTCCGGTCTCGCCCTGCCGCAAATCGGGCCCATGGCCTGCAGCAGGTGACGCAGATCTGGAGCATCCCGCGAGCGACCGTCTACCGCCATCGCCAGCAGCTGCCGGCTCTCGAGCGCCGGCTGCGCATGGCGGCTGCTTCATTCTGCCAGATTTGCAGGCCAATCCGCGAGACAAGGGAAACGTTGATGACGATCGAAGTAACTCGGCGGGGGATCTTGCGTGGCAGCCTTGGCGGGGCAGCGGGCCTCCTTGGTGGTGCCATGCTCCCGACGGCGCTGGTGAGCGGCGCCACACTCCGCATCCGACGGGACATAGACAGCCTGGCCATCGACGATCCGATGATCCTCACCTATGCCACCGCCGTCCGCTACCTTCGGTCATTGCCGACCGGTGACCGGCGCAACTGGGATAGACTGAGCAACATCCACTCGAATCTGTGTCCACATCAAAACTGGTACTTGTTGCCTTGGCACCGCGAATATCTTCTGGCGCTGGAGCGGATCATCCGCCGCCTGCCGCCAGGTGCCGTGCCGGGAGCCGCCAACTTCATCATGCCCTACTGGGACTGGGCCCGAAACCCCAGGCTGCCGGCCGCGGTCAGCCGGCCCACTTTGCTCGACGGCACCGCGAACCCGCTGTACGAGCGCACGCGCGCGCCTACGGCGACGGCCACGATCCCGGCGGAGCTCGTGGGCAGCGGCGCCATGCGTCGGGCCTACGCGCCGACGGCCTTCGAATCCTTCGGCAGCGCCCGGCCATACGGGCAGGCGAACACGCAAAGCTGGTGGCAGTGGGAGGGCAGCACGCAAGGCCCGCTTGAAGCGACCCCGCACAACGGCGTGCACAACTGGATCGGCGGCAAGATGGTCACGATGACCTCGCCACGCGATCCACTGTTCTTCCTGCACCATGCGAACGTCGACCGGATCTGGGCGTCCTGGAACGCGCACGGGCACGCCAACAGCAACGCCACCAACTGGTTGAACTTCACCTTCGCCAGGAACTTTCCTCGCCCGGATGGCTCCCTCTACGACGTGAAGGTGCGCGACATCGGAATGACGGGCTACGGCTACGACAGGCTCGATCCCCGACCCGCCGCAGCGAAGGCCGCCAGTTCCCCGGCAATGGCATCGTTCACTCTCCGGGCCACCGACGTGGCGGCATTGGCCGCCGCAGCCACCGATCCCTTGGCGGCCGGCAACGGGGCGGTGACGCGGCAGATCCGGCTCGCCAGCCGTCGCGTCTTGCCGTCACGCGCGGTCTTGCGAATCCTGAACCTGACGGTGCCGCAGGACCTCCTTTCGAAACTGGTGCGGGTGTTCGTGAACCACCCTGCTGCCAACCGGGACCCGGCCCCGGAAGGGCCGTTCTATGTCGGTACGCTGGCGTTCTTCGGCGGTGCGGGCAGGGCTGACGTGCAAGCGCCGTTCGAGCCGTCCGATATATGCACCACGCGGGGGAATTGCTTTTCGTTCGAGCTGCCGCTCGACGATCTGCTTGAGCGCTGGCGCGCCGAGAGCCTGCCGTTGGCGGGCACGCTGACCATACAGCTCGTCCCGATCGAACCGGGCAACCGGCTGGCAAAGGATCGCCTTCAGCCGGCCGCGATCGAGGTGACATTCTTCTGATGTTGCTGGCGAGAATCGTCCCGGCGCATGACGCAGCGGCCGTCGTCGCCCGCACCTTTGTCTTTGCTGCCGCCTGCGTGCTGGGAACAGCAACTCTCAGCCGCGCCGATGGCACTGCAGTCGCCCGAGTAGGACAGCCGGCTACCGTGTCACTCGTACCTTCGCGTCAGGAGATCAAGCCGCCCTGCACCGAGTGCGACGTCCGCGCCGGGACGATACTGAAGGTCAAACTACGGCCACTTGACGGTGGGGCCGGCCTGATCGTCCGGATCTTCCTGGACAAGCCCGATGCCAATACTGCCAGCTCGATCGACGACCCCGCGTTTGCCGGCTCGCTGGCACTGGCCGCTGCCGATGGATCGCAGGTTCAGGAGTTCTCGCTACCCCTGCCGGCGGCTCCCCGGAGCTACCGACAAGTCACGATTATTCTCGTTGCCATCGGCCGTGTCCAGCCGGCCACTGGCAGTGTGTCGGTCGAAGGGGCAACGCTCGTGAACTTCTAACGGGCTGCGGACGGCAGCAGCGGTTCATTTTGGACTGCACCCCTGGGGCGGACAGGTGCGGTGAATCTCCCACGCTTTGTGGTGCTCCCGCGGACGGCTGCCAGGCGCGTTTTCAGCGCCGGTCTCCAACGCTGCCGCGTGCACTGGGCTCGCAACCTCTTGCGCCATGCGGCACCCAAGCAGCGTGCTGCGGTGGCGGCCATGATCCGCACCATCTTCGCGCATTACAGCAAGGCCGAGGCCTTCACCCCAGTGGTGCAAGGCGGCCGACGCGCTACGCGACAGGCACGACAAGCTGGATACTTTGATGGACGCCTCGCGTGAGGACGTCCTCACCTACATGGACTACCCCAAGGAGCACTGGGCCCAGATCGCGAGCACGAGTCCGCCCGATCAGGAGCTCGGTCGCGATAGCCGGCAAGGCGGTGAGCGCCACCAGGATTCAAAGGCCGGCAGGAAAGTGACGGAACATACGACTTTCGGTGGCATGGCTCGAGCAGATAGCAGATCTGGTGTAGCTGTATCCGGCAGGCTCGATGTGCAGGTGACGCGACGCAGGGCGCCCGACCTTGCGGACGGGCGCCTGCTGCCGGGGTGGGCTAGAAGCCGTCCTCGTCCTGGCTGCGCGGGCGGGACCAGGCGAGGTTGAAGCGGTCGGGGTCGGCCTCGGTCGGGATCAGGGCGGCGTAGACCGGGGCGGTGAAGGAAGGATCGTCGAGGGA
>JBATRI010000291.1:0-1722 GCA_049292515.1 Geminicoccaceae bacterium | reverse complement strand
ATTCGGGCACAAATAACCGCTTTAAATCTAACAATCAACAACCACTACAAATGTATATTAACGATTTTGACGACTCGGGAACTATTGATCCTTTGCTTACTTTGTATTTGGGCGAAAACAGCTACCCTTTCCACTCGCGCGATGAATATATAGACCAAATGCCCTCGCTTAAAGGCAAGTTTTTACGCTATCGCGATTTTGCCACTAAACGGCTCGAAGATATTTTTAAACCCGAACAACTACAAAAAGCAATGGTATTACAAGCCACCACCCTGCAAAGCGCTTATATTGAAAACAAAGGCAACGGGCAAATTGGGGTAAGGCCACTTGAAAATGCCTTACAAATGGCACCACTAAACGATATGGTTGTTTCTGATTTTAATGCCGACGGTGTTTTGGATATAGTTGCCGTAGGCAATTCGTTTGCACCCGATGCCGAAATTGGCCAGTACGATGCCGCTATTGGCTGGTATTTACAAGGCGATGGCACGGGCAATTTTGCCAATATTGCCAGCCGAAACTCAGGGTTTTATGCACCCGGCGACTGCCGTAAAATAGTGGCAGTTCGCACCCCAAATAAGGGCATATCTTTAGTAATTGCACGCAATAACGACAAGGCACAAGTAGTAAAGGTAAAAGCTCAAAGAGTACAATAAAAAATGTGAGTTATATAATGTTTTATCAATGATATTTAACAACAATAATGTTTAATTGTATTTTTGGCAACTAAATATTGAGGATTATACATAGCAATAATTGTAACCATGGGTAATTTCAACCGGTAAGAACCCGAAGGGTTCAAATGTTCTTTTTTCGATTTCAATGCGACCCTATTGGGGTCGAACCTTTTGTTTATTTGGTTTCTCTATAAACGTAAAATCCCTTCGGACTTGATTAGATTTGTTCAAAAATAGTGGTCAAGGTTTTCAAACCCAAAAGTGCGAACCGACTGACAGTAATGTTGTGTAAATCAATTTTATTCTTGAACAAGACCAATGAAAACAAAACAATATAACCATACATCCGGAAGCAAAAAACAAGAACTGCTGGCAATAGCAATCATGGGCATAAACCCATATCAATATAGCTGTGTCGCTCAAAAAAACATCAAAATTTTGCCGTACCTTTGCTACTCGTTTTTTTTGTTTTTAATTTTAGGTAATTCGCAATACAATTTAATTTAGTTGCGCTTTTTACTTGTTTACCTGCCCTTATTACTTGTATGCAGCAGCAAAGAGGTGTTCGCACGCGCTACGCGCCCAGTCCAACTGGTTTTCAGCATATTGGAGGCATTCGCACAGCCTTGTATTGTTATTTGTTTACCCGCAAAATGGGTGGGCAATTTATTTTACGTATTGAAGATACTGACCAAAGCCGCACCGTGCCCGGCGTAGAAGACTATATTGTTGAAGCCCTAAACTGGTGCCAAATTACTTGCGACGAAGGCGTACATTTGCCCGGAGGCCCCTGCGAACCTTACCGCCAAAGCGAACGTAAAGCCATATATGCCCAATATGCCCAACAACTAATTAATACTGGCCACGCTTACTACGCCTTCGATACCGAAGCCGACCTCGATGAGATGCGACAACGTTTGGCCAATGCCAAGGCCGACCAGCAGCACTATACGCGCGAAACCATGACTAACTCGCTAACGCTACCCCCCCATGAAGTAGCCCAGCGCCTGGCCAATAACCAACCTTTTGTAATACGGCTTAAAGT
>JBATRI010000290.1:0-3458 GCA_049292515.1 Geminicoccaceae bacterium | reverse complement strand
GGCTCGCACGGGCCGCCGGCGCTGCCGGCATGTGCGGCGGCCAGATGATCGACCTGCTGGCCGAGCGGCAGACGCTGTCGCTGCAGCAGATCACCGTGCTGCAGCAGCTCAAGACCGGGGCGCTGATCAGCTTCGCGTGCGATGCTGGCGCGCTGCTCGGTGGGGCCTCGGCCGCCGAGCGGCTGGCGCTGATGGGCTATGCCGCCGACCTCGGCCTCGCCTTTCAGATCCGGGACGACCTGCTCGACGGCGAGGGCGACAGTGCGGCGACGGGCAAGGATGCCGGCCGCGACAGCACGGTCGGCAAGGCCACGTTCGTGCAATTGCTGGGGCGGGCCGGGGCGCACGACGAGCTGGGCCGGCTGCGCACCCGGGCGCAGGGCTGCCTTGACATTTTTGGTGACCGCTCCACGGTTCTGCGGCAGTGTTTCGATTTCGTCATCAACCGAAGATCATAACCGCTTGGGCAGAGAGTTCGCCACGACATGGTTTCTACGCCGCTTCTCGACCAGATCCACGCCCCGGAGGATCTGCGCAGACTCGATCGCGCCAGCCTGCCGCAGCTGGCAAGCGAGCTGCGGCAGGAGACGATCGACGCCGTCTCGGTGACCGGCGGCCATCTCGGCGCCGGGCTCGGCGTGATCGAACTCACCGTGGCGCTGCACCACGTGTTCGACACGCCCGACGACCGGCTGATCTGGGACGTCGGCCACCAGTGCTACCCGCACAAGATCCTGACCGGCCGGCGCGAGCGGATCCGCACGCTGCGCCAGCCCGGCGGCCTGTCCGGCTTCACCCGCCGCGCGGAGAGCGACTACGACCCGTTCGGTGCCGCGCACAGCTCGACCTCGATCTCGGCCGGCCTCGGCATGGCGACGGCGGCCAAGCTCAGCGGCGTCACGCGCAACGTGATCGCGGTGATCGGCGACGGGGCCATGAGCGCCGGCATGGCCTACGAGGCCATGAACAACACGGGTGCGATGCGCGCCCGGCTGATCGTCATTCTCAACGACAACGACATGTCGATCGCACCGCCGGTCGGGGCGATGAGCGCCTACCTGTCCAAGGTGGTGTCGTCGCACACCTATCGCGGCTTCCGGCACGTCGCCAAGCAGCTGACGGAGTATTTCCCCAGGCGGCTGCAGACCGTGGCCGAGAAGGCCGAGGTCTTCGCGCGCGGGCTCGCCACCGGTGGAACATTGTTCGAGGAGCTCGGCTTCTACTATATCGGCCCGCTCGACGGGCATAATCTCGACCATCTCATCCCCGTGCTGGAGAACGTCCGCGACGAGGCCGACCGGGGCCCGGTGCTGATCCATGTCGTCACCCAGAAGGGCAAGGGCTACCCGCCGGCGGAGAGTGCCAGCGACAAGTATCATGGCGTCAACCGATTCGACGTCATCACCGGCACCCAGCACAAGGCCAAGTCGAACGCGCCCAGCTACACCTCGGTATTCGGCCGGGCGCTGCTGGCCGAGGCGCGGGCCGACGACCGGATCGTGGCGATCACCGCGGCCATGCCGGCCGGGACCGGGCTCGATCTGTTCGGGCAAAACTTCCCCGACCGCTGCTTCGACGTCGGCATCGCCGAGCAGCACGCGGTGACCTTTGCGGCGGGGCTCGCCACCGAGGGCTTCCGCCCGTTCTGCGCGATCTACTCGACCTTCCTGCAGCGGGCCTACGACCAGGTCGTGCATGACGTGGCCATCCAGGGCCTGCCGGTCCGCTTCGCCATCGATCGGGCCGGCCTGGTCGGCGCCGACGGGGCGACCCATGCGGGGTCGTTCGACGTCAGCTACCTGAGCTGCCTGCCCGGCTTCGTGGTCATGGCCGCGGCCGACGAGCTCGAGCTGATGCGCATGGTGGCGACGGCCGCACGCTACGACCAGGGGCCGATCGCCTTTCGCTACCCGCGTGGCGAGGGTGTCGGCATCGATCTGCCGGAGCGGGCGGAGCCCTTGCCGATCGGCAAGGGCAGGGTGGTCCGCGAAGGCACCCGTGCGGCCATCCTCTCGTTCGGCGCCCGGCTGCAGGAAGCGCTGCTGGCAGCCGACGATCTGGCCGCGCACGGCATCTCGACCACGGTGGCCGATGCCCGCTTCGCCAAGCCGTTGGATCACGAGCTGATCGACCGGTTGGCACAAGGGCATGAGCTGCTGGTCACGCTCGAGGAGGGCACGGTCGGCGGCTTCGGCAGCCAGGTGCAGCAATATCTGCATGATTCCGGTCTGCTCGACGGCGGCGCGCTCCGCTTGCGCAGCCTCGTCCTGCCGGACCGCTTCCTCGACCAGGGCACGCCCGCGGGGCAGTACGAGGAGGCGGGGCTCAACAGGAGCGGGATCGTCGCCACGGTGCTCAAGGTGCTGGGCGCGCAGCAGCCGACAAAGGCACGGCGGGTCGGCGCCGCCTGAGCGGCGGGCTCGATGCCGACCGTCTTCACCATCGGCTATCAGGAATCCACCACCGACGCGGTGCTGGGCACGCTGGCGGCGGCGGGGGTGGGTCTTCTGGTCGACGTGCGGGCGGTGGCGGCGTCGCGGCGGCCCGGCTTCTCCAAGCGTCAGCTCGCCGCCGGCGTGGAATCGGTGGGCATCGACTACCTGCATCTGCGCGGGCTGGGGACGCCGCCGGACGGCAGGCTCGCGGCCCGAACCGGGCGGCACGCTGATCTGCGCCGCATCTACGACGCGCACCTGCTGACCACGACGGCGATCGCCGAGTTCGACGAGCTGGCCCGCTTGGTCGCCGACGGGCCACCCTTGTGCCTGCTCTGCTATGAGCGGCACGCGGACCATTGCCATCGACGCATCTTGGTCGAGCGGCTGGCCCGGCGCCTCGATCTGGACGTGGTCGACCTGACGCCCTAGGCGCCAACAAGCGACGTCGCTCAGCGCCAGAACGGCTTTGCCGCCTCGCACTCGGCCTGGTGGCGCGAGAGCCCGATATCCCGCAGCGAGCGGTCGTCGAGGTCCGCCAGGGCACGGCGCTGACGCCGACGTTCGTGCGCGGCCTCCAGCCAGGCGACGAGCACCCGCCATGCCGCCCTGCCGGCGGAGGCCTCGATCCGGAGCAGTGTCGCGCGTGGGTGCAGTTGCTGTGCCGGTCCTGTCATGGCTTGCTTTCCTCGGGCTTCATGTGGGTCTGCAGGTTCCCATCTTGCGGGCCTGGGGTATCGTCCGGACGCTACGGCCGCGGCCGTAGCGTCAGCGGCTGACCGGAGGGGTGCTGCAGTCTATGGTGGCCGCCATGACAACGATGGTTTCAGGCAATACGCTGGCGCAGACGGCGGCGCTGCTCGGTGACCCGGCGCGGGCCAACATCCTCTCGGCCTTGATGGAAGGGCGCGCCCTGACGGCGGGCGAGCTGGCCTGGCGGGCCGGTGTCAGCGCGCAGACGACCAGCGGCCATCTGGCCAAGCTCGCCGAGGCGGAGCTGCTCACGGTCGTGCGCCAGGGCCG
>JBATRI010000289.1:0-3293 GCA_049292515.1 Geminicoccaceae bacterium | reverse complement strand
TGTGGGTGAAGATGCTCACCATCCCCTACCACCTGCTGTTCCCGGCGATCATCGCCTTTTGCTGCATCGGCGCCTACAGCGTGAACAACAACGTCTTCGACGTCTACGCCATGGCCGGCTTCGGCCTCGTCGGCTGGGTCCTGATCAAGCTCGACTTCGAGCCCGCCCCTCTCCTCCTCGGCTTCGTCCTCGGCCCCATGCTCGAGGAGAACCTGCGCCGGGCGATGATCATCTCCCGCGGCGACCCCTCCGTCTTCCTCACCCACCCGCTCAGCCTCGCCCTGCTGCTGATCTCCGCCGCCCTGCTGGTCGTCGTCCTCCTCCCCAACATCAGAGCCAAACGAGAAGAAGCCTTCCAGGAATAGCGACCGGCGCGAGCGGCTTCGGCCGAGGCCGACACAAGCATTCACCGCCTCCTCGACAGGTTGTTGACAGGCGGCTCCTCTAAACCTGTTCTGCCGAGAAACGAAGCCGCACGCACCGTGCGAAGGGAGACTAGATCATGCAGCTCAGCGGCCTGCTCCACGGCGCCAAGCTTTTGCGCTTTGTGAACTTTCCAGTACCGGAGGTGCTGGGCGCCGATGCCACCGAGGCCGAGATCAAGGCGATGATCGATCGCCACGGCATGGTGTTCATCAAGCCGATCTTCAAAGGTGCGATCGGCAAGAAGGGCAAGGCCGGGCTGGTCGGGCGGGCCAGGGATCTGAAGACGGCGCTGGCCGAGCGCGAGCGCCTGTTCTTCGCCCAGCACACGCACGGCAACGTCACCGCCAAGGCGCAAGGGGTGACCTTCGAGGCGGCGGTGCCGGCCGATCACGAGGTCTATTTCGCGATCGCCGATTCGACGCGGTACCGCGCGCCCACGATCACCATCACCCACCATGGCGGCGTCGACATCGAGGAGCTCGGCAAGGACGAGATCGCCACCGTCCCGTTCGAGGCCCTGACCGGCCTCAAAGCGTTCGTCATCGCCAATGCCCTGGCGGATATCGGCGCTCCCAGCCCGATCATCTCGCCCCTGGTCCAGCAGCTGCCGCGCCTGTGGGAGCTGGTGCACGATTTCGGCATGACCACGCTCGAGCTGAACCCGATCCGGATGCGCCCCGACGCCCGCGGCCGGCTGGTGCCGGTCGCCTGCGACTTCAAGTGCGGCTTCGACCGCGACGACACCCGCTGGGAGCGGCTGGGCCTGCCCGATCATCTGTTCGCCGCCGACCAGTCCGAGTTCGAGACCGAGATCAACCAGCTGCGCACCCACCAGGGCCAGAGCGACGTCTACGTCATCAACCCGAACGGCTCGATCCTGGCACCGACCTTCGGCGGCGGTGCCAACTCGCTGGTCAGCGAGGTCCTGGGCGACGATGCGATCATTTCCTCCGACTTCGGCGGCAACCCGCCCTACGAGAAGATGAAGGAAGTGGCCCGGATCTGCTTCAAGTACTGGCTCAGGCAGTCCAACGTGCTGTTCATCATCGGCGGCAAGTCGAACAATACCGACATCTTCACCACGTTCCGGGCCATGGGCGATGCGCTGCGCGAGCATTTCAGCGAGCACGGCCCGACCCCGCTCTACGTCGTGGTCGGCCGCGGCGGGCCGAACCTGATCCGCGGCATGGGCGCCTTGCAGGACACGGTCGAATCCCTGGGTCTGCCCTACCGCATGTTCGGTTTCGATTCGGCGATCAGCGAGGTCGTCAACTACGCCCAGGCCGCCGACCGCTGGATGAAGGCCGGTGGCCGCGACCAGGTCGCGCAGCGCCTGGGCATCCGCAAGGCCGCCTGAACCTCAATCAAACTAAAGATCAGGGCATCAACATGTACAAGCAGGGCGTCCCCAGCTTCAAATACTATGTCGGCATCGACAATCTGGCCAAGGTCGCGACCCGCGAGGACCGCGTCTGCGTGCTGAACATCCTGGGCGGCGAGTCCAGCGACGTGACCCCGGTCGGCCACGCCTTCTCGGGCGGCAACGTGGTCTTCGGCACCTCGCCCGGCCGCGGCGGCCAGAAGCTGAAGACGCCGATCGGCGACGTGCCGGTGTTCAACTCGGTGCGCGAAGGCCTCAATGCCGGCCACCGCTTCAACACCGGCGTGGTCTACCTGCCGCCCTCGGCCGTGCGCGACGGCGTGGCCGAGCTGGTCCGGGTCAATCCCGATCTCGAGAAGATCATCATCATCACCGAGAAGGTCTCGGTCCACGATGCGCGCGAGATCCGCGCCATCGGCCAGATGAACGGGATCGACATCTTCGGCGGCAATGGCCTGGGCGTGGCCGATTCCTGGAACCGGGTGCGGATCGGCGGCGCGCTCGGCGGCGACAATCCCGGCGAGACGCTGCTCAAGGGCTCGGTCGCGATCTTCTCCAACTCCGGCAACTTCACCACGACCATCGCCAACTATCTGGGCACCGCCGGCTGGGGCACCACGACGTCGATCTCGAGCGGCAAGGATGTCTACATCCATTTCGCGGCGCCCGAGTTCATCCATGCCTTCGACAATGACGAGCGCAGCAAGGCTGCCGTGCTCTATGCCGAGCCCGGCGGCTATTACGAGTTCGGCCTGCAGTCGAAAAAGCCGGTCGTCGCCTGCGTCGTCGGCCGCTGGAAAGCCAAGCTGACCCGGGCCGTCGGCCATGCCGGGGCGATGGCCGGCTCCGGCGACGACGCCGCCTCGAAGGAGCGGTGGTTCATGGAGATGTTCGGCGTCGACGACATCTTCACACCCAACGATCAGGTCTGCTCGGCCAAGGGTGCGGTGGTCACCAACATCGCCCATATCCCTCTCGCCCTGACCAAGGTGATGGCGCTTAACGGCATCGCGCCCGACATGCCGGCCAAGGGCGACCTGTCGCTCAAGCCCTGGTTCGGCAACAGTCAGGGCCTCTCCCTGCCCAGGGAGCTCGACCTGCCCGTGGTCGAGGCGCCAGCACCCTATAACGGCCAGATCAAGGAGCTGGGCCGGCAGATCGGCGGCGTGTTCATCCGACGGTCGATGAAGGACGCCTCGGGGGCCACCATCATGGACCCGGCGACGCAGGTGACCAGCCTGCACGGTGTCGCCATGCTCGACGCGGCGCTGCAGCCGTTCGAGTCGAATCTCTGCCTCGCGGTCCTGCGCGAGCCCAACGGCCCGAACGAGAACCGGCTCGCCAACGTCGCGATCGCGGCGCACGTCAACCTGCACGGCGACCCGATCCTGGCGGCGGCGGACGCATCCCGTGCCGCCGGCAACGCGCCCACCTCGGTGCTGGCCGCCGCCGCCAGCATTCTCGGTCCACGCCGGGTGGCCGGGGC
>JBATRI010000288.1:0-2842 GCA_049292515.1 Geminicoccaceae bacterium | reverse complement strand
TGCGGCAGCCCGTTGCCGCCGCTTCGGCTTCCGCTCGGCGGAGGCGCCACCTGCCGGCCCGAAGTCCAGCGCGTCGCGCAGCTTCTCGAGCGTGGCGGGGCCGACGCCTGCAAGTCCGCCCAGCATTTCCAGACTGATGCCCGCCTTGCGCCGACGCCACTTCATGATCTCGTCGATCGTCTCGGCACGCACACCGGCGCCAAGCAGGTCGGCGCGGCTGGCAGTGTTGATGTTGGGCTTGGCCATGACGGGCTCCCGATTGGTCGATGATCGCCTGATGACGTCTGGTTACACGATCAGGTTACTGGTCTTGCTGATATCATGTTCCGCCTCGTGCTGCAGGGTCTCTGACGGCAGTCGACGTCGGGTAGTGGATTGACCGATGGTTGGGGATGGGGGAGGCTCACGGTCGGCCACGGCTCGTGCACGGCAGGATCGCCCTCCTCGGACCGTCGGCCGAAAAACGAGACAGGTACAGGGAGGTCACATGCACCAGTATGGACGCGCGGCCGTCGCCGCGTGCGGGTTTGCGTGCTCGGCGCTCTTCGGCTTTGCCGCCGTCGCCGACAACCAGACGCCGACGACGACGCCGATCACCGTGGGCGGTCAGAGCCTGCCGTTCGGGCTGAAGCTGCAGCGCGTCGATACCGACGGCAAGCTGCCGACCCTGCAGTCCTTCGCGGCGGCGCAGTACGGCAATCTGTGGGTACTGCTCGGCGGGCGCACCAACGGCCTGCACAACTTCACCTCCGACCCGCTCAAGAACTTCCCGCCCAGCGAGCAGAACCGGCGCGTCTGGGTGATCGATCCGACGACCTGGCAGGTCTGGTCGCGGTCGATCAAGGACTCGGGCCTCACGGGCGATCAGGTCGACCAGCTCTCGGCGACCAACTACGAGCACGACACGATCGGCGACACGCTCTACCTGGTCGGCGGCTACGGCTATCAGCGCTCGACCAAGGAGTTCCTGACCTTCCCGGTCATGACCGCGATCGACGTGCCGGCCCTGGTCAAATGGGTGCAGGAGCCGGCGAAGTCGCCCAGGCTCGCCAAGCTGATCCGCCAGACCACGAGCGAGACCCTGCGCGTCACCGGCGGGCAGATGATGATCTTCGGCAAGCGCGCCGTCCTGGCCTTCGGGCACGATTTCGCCGGCGGCTACGGCGATCCGGACGTCGTGCAGACCTATACCGGTCAGGTCCGCAGCTTCAACATCGTCGACACGGGCACGAATCTGTCGATCACCGACGTCAAGGCCTCACCCACGACGCCGGATTACGTCAATTACCGCCGCCGCGACTACAGCATGGTGCCGTTCCTCGACGGTGGCCAGGCCAAGGCCGCAGCCCTGGCCGGCGTGTTCACGGAGAGCGGCGGCGTGTTCACGGTGCCGGTCGAGATCGGCCCGGCGGGCATCCCGCAGCAGGACAATCCGGCCGCCAAGTCCACCTTCAAGCAGGGCATGAACAGCTACGACGGCGCCACGCTCGGCATCTACGACTCGCACACCGGCGCCACGCACAGCCTCCTGTTCGGCAGCATCAGCTACATCACCTACGACCGTACGACGCAGAAGTTCGTGCCCGACCCGGACGCTCCGTTCACCAACCAGATCACCGATGTCGTCCGCGACAAGCAGGGCCGCTACAGGCAGTATCTGTTCCCGACCGAGTTCCCCACGGTCAGCGGGCCGGACGTGGCGAGCTACCTGTTCGGGGCCGAGGCCCGCGTCTTCCTGAAGACCCAGACGCCGATCAAGGGGCCCGGGCTGATCGACCTCGCGGCCCTGCGCGCCAAGCCCGGCAATTCGCAGGTCGTGGGCTGGATCTTCGGCGGGATCGCGGCCGAGCAGCCGAACTTCGGCCAGACGGTGGCATCCAACGAGGTGTTCCGGGTCGTGCTGGTCGACCGGTAGGCCGGCGGCCCGCCCGTCCCGTCAGCGCGCGACGGCAGGCAGCCCGGCACGGATGCGCGCCGAGAAATCGGCGGCATCTATGCCGGCAGCGCGTGCGGCATCGTTGATGCGCGAGCGCCGGCGCAGCTCGGCGAACGGCAGCTCCTGGTCGAGCCGGCCGCGCTCCCAGGCGAGCTCGGGCAGGTAGCCGCTGAGCAGGATCTTCCAGTTCCACAAGGACACGTCGCCGTTCACGCGCGTGTTGACCATCGCCACGGTCGTACAGTTCGTCGTCGCCGTGTTGTAGAATGCCGGGTGCGCGTGCAGATCGTTCATCCGGCGCACATATTCGAGAAACAGCCGCCTTGCGTTCTCGCGCGGCACGGCGACCTGGTAGAGATAGACGTCCTCGGGCGGATCGGCCCGCACGTTGGTGCGCACACCGATCAGGTCGCGCTCGTCGGCCACGACATAGACCAGCTCGTAGCGCTTGAAGAAGCCGAGCACGGTCGAATAGGCCTCGCCGACTTCCTTCCTGGTCTCGATCGAGACCGCGAGCGGCGGCGCGTCCTCGAACTCGAAGCTGACCAGGATGTGAGCGATGGCGTCGCCCATCCAGTAGGACGCGACCAGGTCGACGCCCTTCAGCCGCCGCAGGTCGACGGTCCGCGTCTCCCAGCGCGGCGTGAAGTCGGTCTCGGTCCGCCAGGCGAAGTTGCGCACCTCGTGGATGGTGACCATGTTGCCGTCGATCGTGGCCCAGGGTGCCCTGGCGACATCGACCGTCCAGTCACGCTCGCCGCCGGGCTCGATGGTGGCGAACCAGGCTGCGACCAGCGCCAGCCCGCCGGCGAACGCCGGCAGCAGGGTGCGCCGCCTGCGCGCGACCAGGAGCGAGCCGACCCCGGCCAGCGTCAGCAGAGCCATCACCGCGGCCAGGAGCTGCCG
>JBATRI010000287.1:0-2179 GCA_049292515.1 Geminicoccaceae bacterium | reverse complement strand
GCCCCGGCCGGTGCTTCGACCGGGAGTGGCGAGGCCCTCGACCTGCGCGACGGCGGCGAGGCGTTCGGCGGCCATGACGTGACGGCGGCGGTGGCCAATGTCGAGCGGCTGATCGCACCGGCGCTCATCGGGCTCGACGGCATGGACCAGGCCGCGGTCGACCAGCGCCTGATCGAGCTCGACGGCACGGCGGACAAGAGCCGGCTCGGCGGCAATGCCAGCATCGCCGTGTCGATGGCGGTGGCGCATGCGGCGGCGGCGGCCGCCGGTCTGCCGCTGTGGCGTCATCTGGGCGGTGATGCGGCGTGCACGCTGCCCCTGCCCGAGATCCAGATCTTCGGCGGCGGTGCCCATGCCGCGGGCCGGCTCGACATCCAGGACTTCCTCGTCGTCTGCCCGGGGGCGGGCAGCTTCGCGCAGGCGCTGGACTGGACCGCCGAGATCTACCGCGCCGCGGGCCGGCTGCTGGCCGAGCAAGGGCTGCTCAAGGGCGTGGCCGACGAGGGTGGCTACTGGCCCGAGTTCGCCGACAACGAGGCCGCATTGGCGATGCTGACCCGGGCCATCGAGCGCGCCGGATTCCGGCCGCACGAGCAGGTGGCGATAGCGCTCGACGTCGCGGCCTCCCAGTTCGGCCGCGAGGGGCGCTATCGGCTGGCACGCGAGGAGCGGGAGCTCGACACCGGCGGCATGATCGAGCTGCTGCTGGGCTGGCTCGGCCGCTACCCGATCGTGTCGATCGAGGACCCCCTGGCCGAGGACGACCCGCAGGGCTTCGTCGCGTTCACCCGGCAGGTGCGCGACCGCTGCCTCGTGGTCGGCGACGACTTCCTGGTCAGCGACGCCGGCCGGGTGCGGGCCGCGGCGCACACCGGCGCCTGCACCGCGGTGCTGCTGAAGCCGAACCAGCGCGGCACGCTGACCGAGACCAAGGCCGCCTGGGATGCGGCCCGCCACTTCGGCATGGCCGGGATCGTCTCGGCCCGTTCCGGCGAGAGCGAGGATGTGACGATCGTCCACCTCGCCGTCGGCTGGGGTGCCGACCAGCTCAAGGTCGGCTCGTTCAGCCGCTCGGAGCGGATGGCGAAGTGGAACGAAGGCTTGCGGATCGAGGAAGCGCTGGGTGTGCGTGCGCGGTTTCGTGGCCGCGAGGCGCTGACGGCGATGGGCTGGGGCGGACCGTCGGAGAACCGAAGTCTGTTCACGGGGTGACACACGATGCCGACAAGGCTGGGCGGCCGATGTCGTCCAGCCCGAGCTGAAATCAGGCCCACCGTCTACTTGCTACCGTCGTTAAGCTCGATGCAATAAAGGTAGTGAGTCCTGACGCAGAAGTCGGTGCCCGCATTTGTCCAGCTGGAATTGGTCGCACCCGCATTCCCGATCGTGCCGACGGTGGGTTCAATTCCCGCCCAGTTGCCGCAGCTTGGGGTACTATCGTAGCTGAAAGTCCCGTTGGGGAGCGCGGCCGTCCAAATATGGTAGTTGGTATCGACGACATTGCCTTGGATGTCCTCATTGATCCCCGCCTGCAGGCACGGATCTCCCGATTGGTCGCAGGACATTAGGGCGGCGACATTGTCCGCTACCACCGTACCGTCGGGAAGTTGAATGGGACCGAAGGAGGGGTCCGCATAGTTCGCCGGTTGGCTGTACGAGTTGGCCAGCCAGGCGTGGACACCCCGAGTGTTGGTGATTCCCGCTAGCGTTGCCTCTGCCTGGCAAATGTGGTCGGCGTTGTCGATCGCGTCGTCGGCGGCCTCACCAATGTCGCCGGCAACATAGGTCCTGCTGACGAAGGCGATGCCGCCGGTGAGGGCCACCCGCGCCTGCACGAGCGCCTCCGTGGTCACCTGCGGCTGGCCGCAGCCGTCGCCTGCCTCGCGGTTCGGCGCGTGGTCCGTGACGTTGCCGAGCGAACTGGTCGCCCAAAGCGCGATCCGCGGCACATCCCTGGGTTTGCCGACATGCAGCTTCGCCAGCGGGATCACGAAGCGGACCGTGTCGCCCTCGATCTGGCTCATGCCGACGCCCCGATGGCCGGCGGGGGTCTGGGCCACGACGCTGTCCGCGGTCGTGACGCAGGCGGCCGATGCGGCGGTTCTGCCGACGAACGGGGCGGCGTGGTCGAGATAGACGCGGTACGTGGCCTTGGGCTGCGCCTTGGCACACAGCCGCA
>JBATRI010000286.1:0-6080 GCA_049292515.1 Geminicoccaceae bacterium | reverse complement strand
CTGGTCGGCCGCGCCCGCGAGCCGGAGCCGGTGCCCGAGGTCATGGGGGAGGCGGGCCTGTGCTCCAACTTCACCGCCACCGGCTACGAGGCCGCCGTGCAGCGTGTGGTCGACTACATCCTGGCCGGCGACATCTTCCAGGCCAATCTCTCGCAGCGCTTCCTCGCCGAGCTGCCGGCGGGCATGGACGCGTGGGGCCTGTACCGGCGCCTGCGGCGGCGCAACCCGGCCCCGTTCGCGGCCTTTCTCGACTTTGAGGGCGTGCAGCTCGCCTCGGCCTCGCCCGAGCGCTTCCTGGAGCTGCGCGGGCGCCAAGTGGAAACCCGGCCGATCAAGGGCACGCGGCCGCGCGGCGCCACGCCGGAGACGGACCGGCAGCTCGGGGCGGAGCTGCTGGCGAGTGCCAAGGACCGGGCCGAGAACGTGATGATCGTCGACCTGCTGCGCAACGATCTGAGCCGGGTCTGCCGCGACCATACGGTGCTGACGCCCGAGCTCTGCGTGCTGGAGAGCTTCGCCACCGTGCACCATCTGGTCTCGACCGTGACCGGCGAGCTGCGCGACGGGCTTGATGCCGTCGACCTGCTGCGGGCGACCTTCCCCGGCGGCTCGATTACCGGCGCGCCCAAGATCCGGGCCATGGAGATCATTGCCGAGCTGGAGCCCAGCGCCCGCGGCCCGTATTGCGGCTCGATCGGCTGGCTGGGCTTCGACGGCTGGATGGACACCAGCATCACCATCCGCACCTTCGCGATCAAAGGGCGCCGGGTGGCGTTCCAGGCCGGCGGCGGCATCGTCGCCGACAGCGAGCCCGCGGCCGAGTACGCGGAGACGCTGGACAAGGCACGGGCGCTGATCGAGGCGCTGCAGGGCGGCCCATGATCCTGCTCATCGACAATTACGACAGCTTCGTCTGGAACCTCGCCCGCTACGTCAGCGAGCTCGGCCACACCCGGATCGTGGTCCGCAACGACGCCACCAGCCTCGAGGACATCGCCGCCCTGGCGCCTTCGCACATCATCGTCTCGCCCGGCCCCTGCACGCCGACCGAGGCCGGCATCAGCAACGCCGTGATCACCGGCTTCGGGCCGCTGGTGCCGATCCTGGGCGTCTGCCTCGGCCACCAGTGCATCGGCCATGCCCTGGGCGGCAAGGTCGACCGCGCGCGGCGGCCGATGCACGGCAAGACCTCGCGCATCCGGCACGACGGCAGCGGCGTGTTCAAGGGCCTGCCGGACCCGTTGCAGGTCACCCGCTACCATTCGCTGATCGTCGAGGACGAGGGCCTGCCGGCAGCGCTGCGGGTGACCGCGCGCAGCGAGGACGGCGAGATCATGGCCCTGGCGCACCGCGAGTGGCCGCTCGTCGGCGTTCAGTTCCACCCCGAGGCGGTGCTCACCGAGCACGGCCACCAGCTGCTGCGGAACTTCCTCGCCTTGGGCTGAGCCGGCATCCGGTCCGGCAAAAACGCGTGTCACCCATCAGATTTTAGAAGATTTGACGTCGGGTCATTCTGGCGCGGCACGACGCCACAGTGTAACATGTCTAAAGTGATCAAAAGAACGACAGGGAGAACACGGGATGGCTCTGCCAATCGTCGTGAATGGACAGCGTCACGAGGTCGATGTGCCGGCCGACATGCCCCTATTGTGGGTCATCCGTGACGTGATCGGGCTCACCGGTACGAAATATGGCTGTGGCATCGCCGCGTGCGGTGCCTGCACCGTCCATGTCGACGGCACGGCCGTGCGCTCGTGCGTGACGACGATCGGCGACATCACCGGCGAAGTGACGACGATCGAGGGCCTGCATCCCGACGGCGACCACCCGGTCCAGAAGGCCTGGCGCGAGGCCAACGTCCCTCAGTGCGGCTTCTGTCAAAGCGGCCAGATCATGCAGGCGGCGGCATTCCTGGCCTCGACCAGCAGCCCCAGCGATCAGGACATCACCGACGCCATGGACGGCAACATCTGCCGGTGCGGCTGCTACCAGCGCATCCATGCGGCCGTCAAAGCAGCCGGCACGGGAGCGTGATGCCATGATCCCGCAGACCCTGATCGAGAACGTCAGCCGGCGGTCCTTCCTCCGCTCGACCGCGGCCACGGCCGGCTTCGTGCTGGCCATTCAGCTGGTCCCGTTCCGCCACGCCCTGGCCTACGCCACCGGCGCCGACGCCATGCCGCACGGCACGGTGAACGACCCGCATATCTTCGTCGCCATCGACCCGTCGGGGACGGTCACGATCACCTCCCACCGATCCGAGATGGGCACCGGCTCCCGCACCGGCCTGCCGATGGTGGTTGCCGACGAGCTCGAGGCCGACTGGTCGCGGGTGCGCATCGTCCAGGCGCCGGGCGACGAGCCCCGCTACGGCAACCAGGACACCGACGGCTCGCGCAGCATGCGCCACTTCATCCAGCCGATGCGCCAGTGCGGCGCCGCCATGCGGCAGATGCTGGAGCAGGCGGCAGCCAAGCAATGGGGTGTGCCGGCCGGAGAGGTCGCGGCGCTGAACCACGAGGTCGTGCACAGCTCCTCGGGCCGGAAGCTCGGCTACGGCGAACTCGCCACGGCTGCCATGGACCTGCCCACGCCGCCGGTCGAGGAGCTCAAGCTGAAGGATCCCGCAGCCTTCCGCTACATGGGCAAGGGCAATCTCTCGATCATCGACCTGCACGACATCACCACCGGCAAGGCGGTCTACGGCTTCGACGTCCAGCAGCCGGGGATGCGTTTTGCGGTCGTGGCCCGTCCGCCGGTGGTCGGCGGCAGGCTGAAATCGTTCGATGCCACGGCAGCACTCAAGGTGCCGGGGGTGGAGAAGGTGGTGGAGCTTCCCTTCAGCGCACCGCCGGCCAAGTTCGCGCCGCAGGGCGGTGTCGCCGTCATCGCCAGCAACACCTGGGCTGCCACCCAGGGCCGTGAGGCCCTGAAGCTGGAATGGGACGACGGGCCGAACGCGTCCTACGATTCGGTGGCGTTCCGCACTCAGATGGAGGCGACCGCGCGCCAGCCCGGCAAGGTCGCCCGCAACCAGGGCGATGCGGATCAGGTACTGGCCAATGCCGCCAAGGTGGTGACCGCTGAATATTACCAGCCGCACATGGCCCATGCGTCGATGGAGCCACCGGTGGCCACCGCCACCGTCGCCAACGGCAAGTGCGAGGTCTGGGCCTCGGTGCAGAGCCCCTACGGCACGCGCGAGGATCTGGCCAAGCTGCTGGGCTTGCCGATCGAGAACGTGACCGTGCATGTGCCGCTGCTCGGCGGCGGCTTCGGCCGCAAGTCCAAGTGCGACTATGCGCAGGAGGCGGCCCTGCTGTCGCGGGCCATGGACGGCGTGCCGGTCAAGGTCGTCTGGACCCGCGAGGACGATATCCAGCACGGCTTCTACCATACGGTCTCGGCCGAGCACATCGAGGCCGGGCTCGATGCGGACGGCAAGGTCGTGGCCTGGCGGCATCGCAGCGTGTCGCCGACGATCATGTCGACCTTCGTGCCCGACCCCAAATACTCGTCGACCTTCGAGCAGGGCATGGGCCTGGTCGACGTGCCGTTCGCCATCCCGAACCTGCGCTGCGAGGTCGGCGAGGCGGCGGCGCATGCACGGATCGGCTGGTTCCGCTCGGTCTCCAACATTCCACGTGCGTTCGCGGTGCAGTCGTTCGTGGCCGAGATCGCGCACGCGACCGGCAGGGACCCCAAGGACGTCCTGCTGGAGCTGATCGGCCCACCCCGCCAGCTCGACCCGAACGCCATGGGCCTGGCGGAGCCGCTGTGGAACTATGGCGATCCATACGAGACCTTCCCAATCGATACGGGTCGTCTCGCCGGGGTAACCAACCTTGCGGCCGAGCAGGCGGGCTGGGGCCGCCAGCTGCCGAAAGGCCATGGGCTCGGCATCGCGACCCACCGCAGCTTCCAGAGCTACATCGCGACGGTGGTCGAGGTGGCGATCGACGAGCAGGGTCGCCTGTCGATACCACGGGTCGATACCGCGGTCGATTGCGGCTTCGCGGTGAACCCGGAGCGGATCCGCTCGCAGATGGAGGGTGCCGCGGTGATGGGGACGAGCCTCGCCCTCTTTGGCGAGATCTCGTTCAAGGGCGGGCGCGTCGAGCAGAGCAACTACGACAATTACGAGGTCGCACGGATGGATGGCGCCCCGCTCGACGTCCATACCCATATCGTGGTGCACGGCATCGACGTGCCGGTCAGTGGCGTGGGCGAGCCCGGCGTGCCGCCGTTCGCGCCCGCCTTGTGCAACGCCATCTTCGCGGCCACCGGCAAGCGAATCCGGTCGCTGCCGCTCAAGGGGCAGGACCTCAAGGCGATCTGAGAACGATAGCGCCGCCGCTGCGGTGGCGGCGGCGCGTCGATCACGGTGACTGGACGGCCCGCCATGTGCTAAGCGGCGAGCTGCCGGTCCACCGTCATCCGCTCCAGGGAGAACGCGATGCGGCCGTTCTCTCCGGCGCGGTGGCCTTACGCGCCCTTCCTCGCCCAGTCGATCGATCCCGCCCAGCCGCTGCCTCGGGGCCTGTACCGGTTCATCTGGCGGCTCACCAGCCGTGACCAGCTGCTGCTATCGCTGCTCACCCTGCTCGTGATCCCGCTGTCGGCGCTGCCGCTGGAGCTGCAGCGGCGCATGATGAACGAGGCCATCGGCGAGCGGAACGCCGACCTGCTGCTGCTGCTGGCCGCCGGCTGGATCATCGTGCTGCTGGTCCAGGGCTGCCTGAAATACCTGATCAACCTGCGCCGCGGGCTGGTGGTCGAGAAGGTGGCGCGTGAGCTGCGGGGGCGGGTCCACGAGCTGACCCGGCACGGTGACGGGCAGGGGCTACGCGCGCTGCACGACCCGGCCAATGCCGGGCTGCTGGTCTCGATGGTGGCGGCCGAGGCCGAGAACGTCGCCGGGTTCGTGGCCGAAAGCATCTCCATGCCGCTGCTGCAGGCGGGCACCATCCTCGCCGTCCTAGGCTACCTGATCTGGGTCCAGCCGCTGATCGCCGCGCTGTCGCTGCTGCTCTATCTGCCCGAGCTGATCATCGTCCCTCTGCAGCAGCGGACGCTCAACCGGCTGGGGCGCCTGCATACGCTGGTCGTGCGGCGGCTGGGCATCCAGCTGGTACGCGAGGAGATGGCGACGCGTCGCAGCAGCGACGCGGGCTCCTTTGCCGGCCTGGTCGAGCGCGCCTTCGACGCCCGGCTCGCCGCCTACCGGATCAAGTACGGCCTGACCTTCCTGGGCAACCTGCTGGACGCGCTGGGGCCGGTGGCCGTGCTGGGGTTCGGCGGCTGGCTGGTGATGCAGGGGCAGGCATCGGTGGGCACGCTGCTCGTCTTCATCACCGGCTTCCAGAAGGTGGGCGATCCCCTGGACCAGCTCATGGGCTTCTACCGGACCACGCAGAACGCCGTCGTCTCGTACAGGCTGATGGCTGCCGCCCTGGCCACCCCCGGCCTCGTCGCACGGAACGAGACGACCTGAGCAGGCCGCGGGCTCAGCCGTGGGCAAACGCCGGCAGGTCACCGCAGTCGGCCGGTAGGATCGTGCCGGCCGGATGCCGCCACTCGACGGCGAACAGATGCGACCTGGCCGGCAGCTCGATCCGTCGCGTCTCGGCCTCGATCAGCCGGACCAACTCGGGATTGAGCAGGGTCGGGCTGCCCCAGCTGGCCGACGGGCCAAGGATCACGCCGGACGGGTAGCAGGCCAGCACCCGCGCCAACGACTCCCGGGTCGAGATCACAGGACGTCCAGTGCGGAAATCCAGCCCGAACTCGTGCTGCTGATCGGGCTTCAGCTCTTCCATCTTGGAGGGGCTGAAGCGGATGTCGTAGTGGCCCAGGAAATAGAGGGTGGCCAGCTCCTCGGTCGTCACGACGACATCGACGCGCGCCAGCCAGGGCTCGAGCTCCGGCGCCACCAGGGGCCAGTTCGGTGGCGGCTGCTCCGGAGGGACCGTGATGTTCGCGAGCAGGCTCACCGACCGCAGCCATGCCGGGTTGCCGGCGACCACGAACAGCGCGGCGCCCACGACGAGCGCCCCACCGATGGCCGGGCGGCGCAGGCC
>JBATRI010000285.1:0-6796 GCA_049292515.1 Geminicoccaceae bacterium | reverse complement strand
GGCGATAGCGGCGGGATTGGAGACGGCCGAGCATCTGCGCGGCAGCATCGGCGACGAGCCGGCGCTGCGCGTCATTTACGGCGCCATGCCGACGTTCGTACCGCTGGCCGAGCGCCTGCGGCTGAGCCTTGCCGACGAGGTGCCGCTGCTGGCGCGCGACGGCGGCTTCGTCCGTGCCGGCCTGCACGCCGAGCTGGACGAGGCCCGCCAGCTGCGGGACCAGAGCAGGCGCCATGTGGCCGCCCTCGAGGAGGGCTATCGGCGCGATACCGGCATCACGTCGTTGAAGATCCGGCACAACAACCTGCTGGGCTACTATATCGAGGTGACGGCCACCCATGCCGGCCGGGTGCCGCCCACTTACGTCCAGCGGCAGAGCATGGCCGGGGCCACGCGCTACAGCACGCCGGACCTGGTGCAGCTCGAAAGCCGGATCGCGTCGGCCGCGGAGCGGGCGCTGGCGCTGGAGCTCGAGCTGTTCGAGGAGTTGCGGCAGCTGACGCTGGCCGACAGCGACGGAATCGCCGCGACCGCGGCGGCCCTGGCCGAGCTCGATCTCGCGGCGGGGCTGGCGACACTGGCCGTGGAGCAGCGCTACAGCCGACCCCATGTCGACGAGAGCGACCAGTTCCTGGTCCGGGGCGGCCGTCATCCGGTGGTCGAGCAGGCACTCGCCCGGAGCAGCCAGAGCTTTGTCGGCAACGATTGCGACCTGGGCAGCGTCGGCGCCCTTTGGCTGCTGACGGGCCCGAACATGGCGGGCAAAAGCACGTTCCTGCGCCAGAACGCGCTGATCACGATCATGGCCCAGATGGGCAGCTACGTGCCCGCGGCGTCGGCGCGGATCGGGGTGGTCGATCGGCTGTTCTCGCGCGTGGGTGCGGCCGACGATCTGGCCCGCGGGCGGTCGACCTTCATGGTCGAGATGGTGGAGACGGCCGGCATCCTGAACCTCGCCGGGCGCCGGAGCCTGGTGATCCTGGACGAGATCGGCCGGGGTACCGCCACCTATGACGGCCTGTCGCTGGCATGGGCCGTGGTTGAGCATCTGCACGAGGTCAATCGCTGCCGGGGCTTATTCGCGACGCATTTTCACGAGCTTACGGCCCTGGCTGCCAAGCTGCCGCGCCTCGCCTGTCACACCATGCGGGTCAAGGAGTGGCGCAAGGAGGTGGTGTTCCTGCACGAGGTCGCACCCGGCACCGCCGACCGGTCCTACGGCATCCACGTGGCCAGGCTGGCCGGACTGCCGGAACGGGTGCTGCGGCGCGCCACCACCGTGCTCCAGCGGCTGGAGGCAGGTGAGGCAGGCTCGGCAGCGAGTCGTCTGGCTGAGGACCTGCCGCTGTTCGCAGCCATGCTGACCAAGCCCGAGCCTCCCCCGGAGCCGGCGGAGATGCCCGAGGCCCTGCGCCTGCTGGCCGGGGTCGATCCCGACGAGCTGACCGCCCGTGCCGCCCTGGACCTAGTCTACCGGCTGAAGAAATGCCTTGTCGCGGATCAGGCGACAGAGCAGATGGAAGCCTGAACGTTCCGAAAGGTGTTGTTGTCTTGCGTCCATCCCTTCGAGCGCTCCGGCTTGCTGTCGCCATGGTCCTGTCCACGGCGCTGGGCACGAGTGCCATCGCCACGACACCCCCGGACAAGTCGCTGGATCGGTTCCTGCAGACCGGCGTGCCACTGTGCATGAAGGCGCCGGCGGTCCAATGCATCGACCGGGGCTTTGCCTTCGTCGACACCGACCATGACGGCAAGCTGTCGTTGGCCGAGGTGGAAGCGGCACAAGCACAGATCGACCGCTGGACCCAGGCCAATGCCGGCCGCATCCCGGCCGGTGACCGGCAACGCCTGATCCTAGGACTGCTCGTGTTGCGGACGGTGGGTGCCAAGCAGCTGTTCACCGGCTACGACACGAACCACGATGGCGCTCTAACCCAGCAGGAGCTGACCGCCGACATTCGCCTCGACAAGCGCACCTTGCCGGAGATCCTCAGCGACCCGTCGTCGGTCGACTGGAACTCTCTCGCGGCACGAGCCGGCGATGCGGCACCCCTGCTGAAGGGCCTGTTCGAGCTGTAGGCCCGTGGACCGCAAGACCCAGCTTCATCTGTGGTACGCCTTTGTTGCTATCACCCTGGTGTTGCTGGGCCAGAGCCTGTGGCGTACGGCCAGTGAGACCGAGACGATCCCCTACTCGCAATTTCTGGAGTACGCACAGAAGGGTGCCGTCGACGATATTGTCGTCGGCGAGCAGTTCGTGCGCGGCTCGTTCAGGGATCCGCAGGGTGGGAAGACCCAGTTCGTCACCGCCCGGGTCGATCCCCGGGTCGCCGACGAGCTGGCCAAATACGGTGTCCAGTTCACGGGCGTGGTCGAGAACACCATGCTCCGCGAGCTGCTGTCGTGGATCGTGCCGATCCTGGTGTTCTTCGCGATCTGGGCGTTCGTGTTCCGTCGCTTCGCGGAGAAGCAGGGCTTCGGCGGCCTGATGTCAGTCGGGCGCTCCAAGGCCAAGATCTACGTCGAGACCAAGACCAAGACGAGCTTCGCCGACGTGGCCGGTGTCGACGAGGCCAAGGCCGAGCTGGTCGAGATCGTCGATTTTTTGAAGAACCCCAAGGAGTACGGCTGGCTCGGGGCCCACATCCCGAAGGGCGTTCTGCTGATCGGCCCGCCCGGCACCGGCAAGACGATGCTGGCCAAGGCGGTGGCCGGCGAGGCCGGCGTGCCGTTCTTCTCGATCTCCGGCTCCGAGTTCATCGAAATGTTCGTGGGTGTCGGTGCGGCACGGGTGCGCGACCTGTTCGAGCAGGCGCGCAAGGCTGCACCCGCCATCATCTTCATCGACGAGCTGGACGCGCTCGGCCGCGCCCGTGGCGCCTTCCTCCAGATGGGCGGCAACGACGAGCGCGAGCAGACGCTGAACCAGCTCCTGACCGAACTCGACGGCTTCGACCCGACGGAGGGCGTCGTGCTGTTGGGCGCCACCAACCGCCCGGAGATCCTCGACCCTGCGCTGCTGCGGGCGGGGCGCTTCGACCGGCAGGTGCTGGTCGACCGCCCGGACAAGAAGGGCCGGGAGCAGATCCTGGCGGTGCATATCAAGAAGGTACGCGTCGCCGCCGATGTCGACCTCGGGCAGGTGGCAGCCCTGACGACCGGCTTCTCGGGCGCCGATCTCGCCAACGTCATCAACGAGGCCGCACTGTTGGCCACGCGCCGACGTGCGGAGGCCGTGGCGATGACCGACTTCACCCAGGCGATCGAGCGCATCATCGCCGGACTGGAAAAGCGCAACCGCATCTTGAATGCCAAGGAGCGGGAAATCGTGGCCTATCACGAGATGGGGCACGCCCTGGTCGGGCTGGCACTGGGCACGGACGCGATCCACAAGGTGTCGATCATCCCACGCGGCGTCGGCGCCCTGGGCTATACCATCCAGCGGCCGACCGAGGATCGGTTCCTGATGACCAAGGACGAGCTCGAGAACAAGATCAAGATCGTCCTCGCCGGTCGCGCGGCCGAGAAGCTGGTCTACGACCACTGGTCGACCGGTGCCGCGGACGATCTGGTCCGGGCCACCGATCTCGCCCGCTCGATCGTCGCCCGCTACGGGATGGACGAGAAGCTGGGCTCGGTCGCCTACGATACCGAGCGCAGCCCCTTCCTGCAGCCGGCGCCGGGGCAAGCCTATCTCGAGCGCCGCTTCAGCGAGGACACCGCCCGCGAGATCGACCTCGCCGTGCGGCGGATCATCGACGAGGCCTTCGCCGCGACCATGGGGCTGCTGGCCGGCAACCGTGCCATTCTGGAGCGCTGTGCCCGCGAGTTGCTCAAGGTCGAGACGTTCGACGAGCCGACGCTGAAGCGGCTGACCACAGACCTGCGGCGGCCAGCTGCGGCAGCCTAGCTCAGGCGCGCAGGCGCTTGGTCCACGCGACCAGGGCTTCGAGCTGTGCCTTGATCAGCTCGGTCGTGGGCCCGTCCGAGAGATTGCCGTCGGCATCGAACTTCGAGGCCACCTGACCGATCATCAACTCCGGCTTGTTGAGCACCCGCGAATCGAGGAACACGCAGCATTGGCGCAGGTGATACTGCATGCGCGCGGTGCCGAGCAGGCCGGGCGAGGCGCCCATGATCGCCACCGGCTTGTCGGCGAAAGGCTGGTCGGGCGCACGCGACGCCCAGTCGATGGCATTCTTCAGCACACCCGGGATCGAGTAATTGTACTCGGGGCTCACGATCAGCAGGGCGTCGGCCGCACGGATGGCTTCGCGCAAGGTCTCGACGATGGGCGGGAAACCCGTCTCGAGCCGCACGTCATCATCGTAGGGCGGTATCTCGCGCAACTGCTCGAAGACGTCGAGGCTCACCCCCTCGGGGACGAGGCGGCTCGCCGCATGCAACACCATGGAATTGTACGAAGCGCGCCTGAGACTTCCAGAGATGCCGAGAATCTTGACCATCAAGCACGTTTCCTTCCGCAGGTTGGTTCAGCTGTGCCGACGCGTTGGTGCCCAATCGAGGCCGGCATGTCACGAATCATCTCGGCAACGCAGGGCTGCCGTCGCAAATCCGTTTGCGGGTCGGATCGCAATGGCGCTTCGTGCGTTATGCTCGCACCAGAGTCCCGAGGGGCGGACGCTGCCAGAGAGGTAACATCCCGTTGAGCACGCGCCCGCGCGACGGCAGCAATGCCGGCAACACCGTGGCCATCTCGAATGGCACGCCCATGCCGACTCCATCGGCCGACGCTGTCGCCGCAGGCAACTCGATGTCGCCGACGGCCACGATCCTGCTCACGGTCGCCATCGTCGCCGCGCTCTACCTCGGGCGGGATGTGCTCATCCCGCTGGCGCTGGCTATTCTGCTGAGCTTCGCGCTGGGTCCCCCGGTCACCTGGCTCTATCGCCGCGGCCTTCCCCGCGTGCCGGCGGTGCTGGCTGTGATGATGGTCGTAACCCTGCTTTTGGGTGGCTTCACCGCCCTGGTCGCAAGTCAGCTCACCCATCTGGCCCAGCAGTTGCCGACCTACGAAATGAACCTGCGGGCCAAGGTCCAGGAGATCGCGCAGGCGGCGCCCAGTGGCGGCATGTTCAGTCGCGCCGCCGACCTCATGCGGGACGTCAATCGGGAGATCGACAAGATCACAAGCCCCGGCGACCGGCCCCAACCCAGGGATCTCACTCCCTCGACATCGACGGAGCGAGAGCAGGCGCCGATTCCGGTCGAGATTCACGAGCCGCCGGAGCAACCGCTGGCGGCACTCGCGACGTTTGCCGGCCCATTGGTGCAGCCCATCGCCACCGCCGGCATCGTGCTCGTGTTCATCATCTTCGTGCTGCTGCAGCGCGAGGATCTGCGCGATCGCATGATCCGGCTATTCGGCATGAACGACGTGCACCGCGCCACGGCGGCGATCAGCGATGCCGCCAAGCGGATCGGCCGCTACCTGCTGATGCAATTGGTGGTCAATCTGCTCTACGGCATACCGGTAGGCATCGGCCTCTACCTGATCGGCGTGCCCAACGCGCTGCTGTGGGGCCTGCTCGCCACCGTGCTGCGCTTCGTGCCGTATCTCGGCCCCATCCTCGCCGCGGTCGCACCGATCGCACTGTCCCTGGCGGTCGATCCAAGCTGGACGACACCGCTCCTGGCGATCGCGCTGTTCGTCGTGCTCGAGCTGTTCACCAACAACGTACTGGAGCCTTGGCTCTACGGAGCCAGCACCGGCCTGTCGCCGCTGGCACTGATCGTCGCCGCCGTCTTCTGGACCACCTTGTGGGGACCCGTCGGCCTGCTGCTGGCGACACCGTTGACAGTCTGCCTCGTCGTCCTCGGCCGGCATGTGCCGCAACTGCATCTGTTCGAGGTGCTGCTCGGCGATACGCCGGTGCTCGAGCCGGACGTCAAATTCTACCAGCGACTCCTGGCCAACGACCCCCACGACGCCGAGGAATTGGCCGACGACATGCTCGACGAGCAGCCGTTGACCGAGGTCTTCGGCCAGGTCGTCCTACCGGCGCTGATCTCGGCCGAGCAGGATCGGCAACGCGGCGTACTGCTGCCCGCCCGCTCGCGCGAGATCGCCGGCTGGGTGATCGATATCGTCGACAGCCTCGCCGAAGCGGCGGGCGAGACCGCTCCTGCAGCAGCCGTCGAGCAGCACGGCTCGCTGCGTGTGCTCTGCGTCGGCGCACGTGGCGCGCCCGATGTGGCCGCCGCTTCCATGGTGGCGCATCTGCTGCGGCGAAGCGGCGTGGCGGCGGAGGTCAGCGATGCCAGCACGATTCTGCGCGCCACCGGTCAGATCGGCGGCTTCGATGCCGTATGCCTGTCCTATCTGGACGCCGAGGCGCAACGGCAGGCGCGCCGGCTGGTGAGCCGGCTGCGAGCTCGCCAGACCGAGGAGGTCACGATCTGCCTCGGTCTGTGGGGCCTGGCGCCCGACGCCATCGACACCGCCCGCGACGCTACGCACGCCGACATCGTGGTGAGCACGCTCGGTCAGGCGGTGAAGAAGCTGACCGAACTCGGGCGAGCGAAGGACGCGGCGGCGGTGTCCGTCACGCGCTGATCGCCTTGACGATTTCCTCGGTCATTTTCTTGGCGTCGCCGAACAGCATCATGGTGCGGTCCATGTAGAACAGCGGGTTGTCGATGCCGGCATAGCCGGGGGCGGTCGAGCGCTTGATGAAGAACACGGCCTTGGCCTTGTCGACGTCGAGCACCGGCATGCCGAAGATGGGCGAGCTGCTGTCGGTCTTGGCGGAGGGGTTGGTGATGTCGTTGGCGC
>JBATRI010000284.1:0-5724 GCA_049292515.1 Geminicoccaceae bacterium | reverse complement strand
GGCGCAGACCGTGCCGGCCCGCCCCCGGCGCAACCCGACCCCGCCCGCTTGCATGCCCTCGGGGTTGAGCCGTCCCGCCGGCTGGCCTTGCCGCGCGCCCGTCAGCAACCGGCTGACACCGAACCGGAGAGCAGACGATGGAAAGCATCCGCACCCCGTTCCTCGAGGGCGACCAAGTCCCCGCCAGCTTCACCCCGATCCGGGTCGAGATCACCGCGGTCGAGGGAAAGATCGTCTTCGAGACCGTGTGGGCGCCGGCGGCGGCGTCGGCCGAGCCGATCCAGCCCGAGGACGTCCCCTACTAGCCAAGCGGCGTGAGGCCGGGCCCAGACGGGCTCCGCCTCGCGCAAGATCACGAGACATCATTGCCAGTAGTAAGGCACAATACACAACTCGATGTAGTGCAATAATCGCAAGAGTGACAGTATATGTTCTCACTATGCGTGATCATATCATTGACACTATTTTTGCATGTGCCATAATGTCCGTCACGTTACTTGACGCTAGTGCTTCGGAGGCATCAAGCGATCAGCTTTCGCCGCCTGCTCACCGTCTGTAGGGAGACTTGCACCATGCTTGCGCCCGACGAGGAGATCATCCAGCTCAAGACCGAGGTCCATTGCTCGACGGTGCTCGAGCGGCTGCCGCCGCGCTGGACCCTCGACCGTCGGGAGAGCACACGCGATGCGCTCAAATACCGTCGCGGCGAGGGCGAGGTCATCATCGTCAACCACGGCGGCCGTGGCTGGTGGGACCCGACGCACCCTGCCGCCAAGGGCGACGTGTTTGGCCTGGTCCAGCATCTGGAGCCTGGGCTGAGCTTCGGCGCGGTGCGCCGCCGGCTGCGCGCCCTCGCCGGCATCGCCCCGACCTTGGCGGAGCAGTGGCAGCGCCGGCCAAAGCACCGGCCGCTGGTGCGGGTAGGCGATCGTTGGGCCGCAGCACCGCCGCTGACCGACGGCAGTGCGGTCTGGCGCTACCTGACCGAGACCCGCGGCTTGCCGAGCCGCATCCTGCACCTGGCCACCCGGCATGACCTGATCCGTGAAGGCCTGCGGGGCTTGGCTTGGTTCAAGCATACGGATCACGCCGGCCGGCTCACCGGCATCGAGATGCGCGGGCCGAGCTGGCGTGGCATGGCCGCTGGTAGCGACAAGACGCTGTTCCGCCTGTCCGGCGGCAGCATGGCTGTCCCCAGGCTCGCCGTGGTCGAGGCGCCGATCGATGCTTTGAGCCTGGCCGCCCTCGAGGGGCCGCGAGCCGATACGCTCTATCTCGCCACCACCGGCGGCATCGGCCCTGGAACGCTAAAAGCGCTGGAGGCGCTGCTGGCTGACCGCGCCACGAACCCCGTGGCGGAACTGGTCGCGGCCACTGACGCCGATCCTGCTGGTGATCGTTATGCCGCTTTCCTCACCGAGCTGGCAGCCGCCGCGGGCGTGTGCGCGGCCCGCCTGCGGCCGCCGCACGGGGTGGGCGACTGGAACGAGCTGCTGGTCCGTGCCCGGGCGAGGGCAGGGGGCTGATCGCATGAGGCGCTCAGGCCGCCCTGACCTTGAGGATCGGGCCTGACCGGCTATGCTCGGCGCATGCCGGAACAAAAAGCGAACATAGGCCCGCGCGACGCCGTCCGGCTGCAGGATCTGCGCAACTGGCACCTGCTGACGGCGGTCTGTGGCGCCTGCCGCCATCAGGCCTGGCTGCGGCTTTGGCAGCTCACCGCCGGCCAGCCGGCGCATGTGCGGCTGATCGACGTCGAAGCCCGGCTGCGCTGCCAGCCATGTGGCAACCGGGCCGGCAACCGGCTGCTGGTGTCGGTCGCCGAACGGGACTGAGGCAGCAACCCAGACTAGGGCAGGGGAGATACCGCTGCCTGGCGGTGGCGGCAAAGGGGAGGGCGGCCGAGCCGCTCCGCTGGTCTCGGCCTGGCCCCGCGTCCGTTGGGCGCGCCTTTGCCCCCGCCACCCGGCAGCGGTGCCGGAAGGGTGTTTCGCTCCACCCAAGAGGGAAGGGGACACCCCGATGGCCCATGCCGGCTACGAGCAGCTCACGCTCGGCCTGTTCGACACTGCCTCACCCTACAGCTTGAGCCTCGGCGGCGGCGAAGCCGCCCCTCCGGTTGCCGCCCTGGAATCGACCTCGGAGCCCGAGCCGCAGTTGGTCACCTGGCGGCTCGCCGGCGAGCGTGACCTGGCCAAGGGCTGGCGTGCCCGCGCGGCCGACAATCTGGCCGCGATCCGACTGCTGCAGAAGCTCGAGCGCGAGGATCGCCCGGGCACCACCGCGGAGCAGGCCATTCTCGGCCGCTTTACCGGCTTCGGCGCCGGCGAGCTCGCGGGCAACCTGTTCCGCCGGCCCGGCGAGGACTTCCGCCCCGGCTGGGCCGAGCTCGGCCAGGAGCTCGAGCAGCTGGTCAAGCCCAGTGAGCTCGCTGCCCTCGCGCGCTCGACACAGTACGCGCACTACACGCCCGAGCCGGTGATCCGGGCGATTTGGGCGGCCCTGCTGCAGCTCGGCTTCAGCGGCGGCCGGGTGCTGGAGCCCGGCTGCGGCACGGGCCTGTTCATGGCCCTGGTGCCCGAGGCAATCGCCGGCACCACTCGCTTCACCGGCATCGAGGCGGAGCCGATCACTGCGCGGATCGCCCGCCTGCTGTTCCCGGCCGCCCGCATCCGCCAGGAGGACTTCACCCGTGCTACCCTTGCCCCGGGATTCGATCTCGCCCTCGGCAACCCGCCCTTCTCCGATCGGGCGGTGCGCGGCCAAGACCCTGCGGGACGCTTGGGTCTGGCGCTGCACGACTGGTTCATCGCCCGTAGCCTGGAGCTGCTGCGGCCGGGTGGGTTTGCCGCCTTCGTCACCAGCCGCTGGACCCTGGACAAGGCCGATGCCACCGCCCGCCAGCATCTGGCCGGCATGGCCGACCTGCTGGCGGCCGTCCGCCTGCCCGAAGGTAGCCTGCGTGCCGCCGCCGGTACCGACGTCGTGGTCGACCTGCTGTTCCTGCGCAAGCGCCTGCCGGGCGAGGCGCCTTGCGGCCCGGCTTGGCTGGACCTGGCCGAAGCCGTGCCGGCCGCGGACGGCGAGAGCGCGCTCCGGGTCAACGCGTATTTCCTGGCACACCCGGCGATGGTGATGGGCCGCCACGCCCGCACCACCGGCCCGTTCGGCCCGACCTATACCTGCGAGCCCGTGCCAGGGATCGAGCTCGCGACCGCGTTGCCCGCGGCCCTGGCGGTGCTGCCGCGCTCCATCGCCGTGCCGCCGGCAGCACCTGGGCCTGATGCCATCTTGCCCGACGTCGAGGTCGGCACCGCGGCGGAAGGCGCTGCCATCAAGGAGGGCAGCTATCTGGTGGCTCCGGACGGCACGCTGCTGCAGATCCTGGACGGCGTCCCGCAGGCGGTGACGATCCGCAGCGGCCGAGGCGGGGAGGGCATCCCGGCCCGGCACGTGCAGATCATCAAGGGCCTGCTCCCGATCCTCGACGCCGTGCGGCAGATCCTGCAGGCACAGGCAACCGATGCTTCCTGGGGTCCGGCGCAATGGCGGCTGCGCACGGCCTATGCCGGCTTCGTGCGCCGCTTCGGCCCGATCAACCGCACCAGCAGCAGCAGCCGCACCGACCCCGCCACCGGCGAGACCAAGGCGACCGAGCGCCGGGTCAACCTGGCCCCGTTCCAGGACGACCCGGACTGCTGGCTGGTGGCCTCGATCGAGGACTACGACCCGGAGACTGGCAAGGGCCAGCCCGGGCCGATCTTTACCGAGCGGGTGCTGCACCCACCGGCGGAGCCCGTGATCGTCACCGCCGCCGACGCGCTTGCCGTGAGCTTGCACGAGTGCGGCCTGGTCGACCTCGCCCGCATCGCCGAGCTGCTGGGCCGCAGCCAGGAGGAGGCCCTGGCCCTGCTCGGCGAGGCGGTGTTCGAGGACCCGCAGACCGGCAGGCTGGAGACCGCCGACAGCTACCTGTCGGGTCCGGTGCGCGACAAGCTGGCCCTGGCCCAAGCGATCGCCGCTGCCGACCCGGCCTTCACCCGCAACGTCACGGCCCTCGAGCGGGTGCAGCCGCCGGACCTCGCACCCTCGCAGATCACCGCCCGGCTGGGGGCACCGTGGATTCCGGCCAGGGTGATCGAGCGGTTCGTCAAGGAGACGCTGGGAATCGCCATCCGCATCCACCATGTGGATCGGATCGCCAGCTGGTCGTTCGACCTGCATGCCTTCGAGCATCAAGGGTCCGCCACCAGCGACTGGGGTACCAGCCGCCGGCATGCCGGGCTGCTGCTCGAGGACGCGCTCAACGCCCGCATCCCGCAGATCTGGGATGTCTGGGTCGAGGACGGCGAGGAGCGCCGCGCGCTGAACAGCGAGGCGACTGAGGCGGCCAAGGAGAAGCTGGCCAGGCTCAAGGCGGCGTTCGAGGGCTGGGTCTGGACCGACCCGGAGCGGGCCGACCAGCTGGCCCGGATCTACAATCAGCGCTTCAACAACCTGGTGCCGCGCCACTTCGACGGCAGCCATCTGCAGCTGCCGGGAGCGAGCAGCGTGATCCGCTTCTATCCGCACCAGAAGCGGGTGGTCTGGCGGATCGTCAGTGCCGGCTCGACCTATATCGCGCACGCGGTCGGGGCCGGGAAGACCTTCTCGATCGCCGCGGCGATCATGGAGCAGAAGCGGCTGGGGCTGATCACCAAGGCAATGCTGGTGGTCCCCGGCCACTGCCTGGCCCAGGCCAGCCGCGAGTTCCTGCAGCTCTACCCCACCGCCAGCATCCTGGTCGCCGACGAGAGTAACTTCACCGCCAGGAAGCGGCGGCACTTCCTCGCCCGTACCGCCACCGCCGGCTGGGACTGCATCATTCTCACCCACAGCGCCTTCAAGCTGATCCCGAGCCCGGCCGCCTTCGAGCGTGAGCTGATCCAGGAGCAGCTGGCGAGCTACGCGGAGCTGCTGCTGCAGGTCGACCGCGACGACCGGCTGAGCCGGAAGCGCCTGGAGCGGCTGAAGGAAGGGCTGCAGGCGAGGCTCGAGGCGCTCGCCGGCCGCAAGGACGACATGCTGACCATAGCCGAGCTCGGCATCGACCAGCTGATCGTCGACGAAGCCCACGAGTTCCGCAAACTCAGCTTCGCGACCAACATGAGCGGCCTCAAGGGTGTCGACGCGCACGGCTCGCAGCGGGCCTGGGACCTGCTGGTCAAGGCGCGGTTCATCGCGCAAAGGCAACCGGCCCGGCCGCTGATCCTGGCCAGTGGCACGCCGGTCACGAACACACTCGGCGAGCTCTACAGCCTGCAACACTTCCTGCAACCGGAGCTCCTGGCGGCTGCCGGGCTGCACGAGTTCGATGCCTGGGCCGCCGCCTTCGGCGAGACCCGCACCGAGCTCGAGCTGCAGCCGTCCGGCCGCTACAAGCCGGTCACCCGCTTTGCCGCGTTCGTCAACGTGCCCGAGCTGGTGGCGATGTTCCGCAGCACCGCCGACGTCATTCTCAAAAGCGATCTCCGCCAGCACCTGCGGCTGCCGCGGATCAAGGGCGGGGCGCGCCAGATCGTGACCGCACCGCCGAGCCCCGCCTTCAAGGTCTACCAGCGTCAGCTCGAGGCGCGGATCAAGCAAATCGAGCAGCGCAAGGGCAAGCCCGAGAAGGGCCAGGACATCCTCTTGTCCGTGATCATCGACGGCCGGCACGCCGCGATCGACCTGCGCCTGGTCGAC
>JBATRI010000283.1:0-10905 GCA_049292515.1 Geminicoccaceae bacterium | reverse complement strand
GGCCTGCGCCGCGTCGATCTCGGCTGGACGCTCGTCGCCGGCACCCTGCTGGCCATCGACTTCGGCTTCTGGATCGCCGCGACCCAGCTGACCACGATCGCCAACAGCCTGATCCTGGCCAACCTGGCCCCCGTCTGGGTCCTGCTGCTGGCGGCCTGCCGGCTGCGCCGCCGCCCCTGCACGCGCGACCTCCAGATCGTGACCCTCAGCGTCGCCGGTGCCGCCATCGTCACCGGCGGCGGCTTTGCCGCCTTCACCGGCGCCGCCGACCTCGGCAACCTCCTGGCCATCGTCAGCAGCATCCCGGCCGCGGCCTTTCTCGTCGTCAGCGCCACCGCCCCGCGGCACCTGCCGATGCCGGTCTACCTGGTCCTGGCCTGGAGCTGGGCCACGGCCCTGCTGCTCATGGCCGACCTCGCCGTCGGCGCCGCCTGGCCCACCGGCCACGACGCGCTCCTGGCCATCCTCGCCATGGGCATCCTGGCCCAGCTCCTCGGCCACGGTCTGCTCACCTGGTCCCTGCGCTGGCTGTCGCCCTGCTACGTCGCCGTCTGTTGCCTCGCCGAGCCGCTCCTGGGCGGCCTTCTGGGCGTGCTCTACTTCCAGGACCAGATCGGCGCCGAAGCCCTCGCCGGTGGCCTCCTGATCCTGCTCGCCATCTACCTCGGCGCCAGGGTCGAGCGGCCGGGGGCAGGGTGACGGGGGCGGCTCCTGCCCTGCCGCCGTCGCTGCAGCCAGAAGGCTCACGCCTCGGGAAGGGACGCCGCCCGTCCCCTCCCGAACCCACCCCGTGGCCTTCTTTCTGCCCGGGATTGCCACTCGCTCGTCGATCCACCTCTTTCTCGTCGGCGTGACGACTGGTAACTCGCGCCGGATCACTCGGGATAGGTCTCGCCGCCGTCCGGCGTCGCCTTGTTGAACAGGATGAAGGTCAGGGGGTCGCCGGGCTCGGTCGTTACGTCACTGCGTAGACCTGCCACCTCCCCAGCTACGCTGCTGGTGTACGCCGCAACCACCTCGCCGAAGGCATTGCGCTGGATGGCCAGCTTCTGTCCGGGCTCGACCTTGTCATTGAGCTTGACCAGATGCTCGACGAACCCCGCCCGGGTTGCCAGGATCGGGAATGCACTGTTGCCAACGAAAACACCCACGTCCTTGCCTGTTCGACCCATCGGCCCGGCAAGAATGCCGTGGTGTTTGAGGACGTTCATGGTGCCCTCCACGAACAGCGCGATCATCTCGAGGTCCAGGACGCGAGCAGCGCCGACCTCCGGCGTAAAGGAAGGGATGCCCACGTCGACAAATGCGTTGTGAAGGACACCAGGATAGACAGGATTGTCGAAGATCTGGCCGACTGGGAAAAGTTCCACCATCGCCTTGATCTCGGGCACATCCAGGCTCGCAATATTGAACGCCGAGGCATCGAATCCCGTTGTCCCGGTATGGAAGTCGATCGCGGCGTCGGCGTTCGGCCGCAGCAGACGGTTGAACAGGAGCCCGGCGTGTCGGCTGGGCGCGGTGGCGCCGTTCTCGTTCCCGGGCCATTCCCGATTCATGTCGATCAGATCGACGCCTCTGCCCGAATTGGGCCACCTGCGCTGCATGCCTTCCATGGCCAGGCGGGACACGTCCGTGACCGCCATCACCGTGCCCGACATCTGCGCCGGATCGAGCTGGTTCATCACGGTCTGGACCGTATGCACGGAACTCATCTCGTCGCCATGCACACCACTGACCAGAACGACGCGCTTGCCCGGCTTTGCTCCCCTGGCGACTGTCACCGACACATACCAGTGCTGCCCGGTGGGCATCTGCACGCCCTGAAAATACAACAGGTGCTTCTTGCCGGGCTCCAGGTCGTTGACGTCGAGCGCGCTGACGACCTTTTTCCCCTGGATCGTATCGCCGGTATAGACGGTTGCCGATAACGCACCCGGTGCCGGGCCGACCGGGGCAGTCGCCGAGTCCTGCGCATTCGCAGAACGAGCGCTGGCCGCGAGAGCGGCCGATGCGCCGACCGTTGCCATGGATGCGGTCATGAAGTCGCGGCGACCGAGGCGTTCTTCCGGCTCGATTGACATGATTCAACTCCTCACCGTGTGAAGAATGACGCTTGGGGCAACAGTATACGCGTCGATCGTAAATCGCTCCTCACTTCATGGATCAGTGTAGCCGACCTCGCGGTCTTGCGATATCGCCGCGTCGTTCGGCAAGGCTCGTAGATGGCGCGAGCACGACCTCGGGGGGTATCGAGATCGCGTCCCTCGGCGTGATGTAGCTCGGCATTGATCGCCGCGATGCCGGGCCGGATTGGTCAGTTAGCCAGGACTGGCAGGCTGACGGAGGCACTCTGGCTAGTGGGGCGATCGTCTCAAGTGTCATGTAGCATCCGCGCTGGACCGGCCACTCGTAGGATTCGTCACCGTTCACCGTACCAGGTCCGAGGAAGGGCCCGAAGCTGAAGGCCCGATCATGCATCGTCGCTACCACATCAACCTGTTCTGGTCGGACGACGACGCGTGCTGGATCGCCGACGTGCGGGGCCTTTTGTGGTCCCGTCGTTGCTCGCCCCACCGATGAGCCACAAGCGACTGAAATCAGTACAATTTTTCCGCTCGAGCACTAAATGCCGCCCGTATCGCCATCAATCGCTGCTTGCAGCACACGACCGAACTCCGGTAGATGCTGCGGATCAAGAACGGTGTGATGCTCACCTGATATCTTAACATACCGCGGTGGCGTATATACGTGGCTATCCCACTCCTTGAGAATAGCATCAAGGTAAATATCTATAGAGCCAAGTAGTGGAAAGGTATAAAATACATAAAGCGAATCGATTTTTCCAATAGGATGATAAGAATTAGCGGCACGTGACAGCGCATAAAATAGATCAACCAATCGGGTAAAGCGCTCCAAATCAAGACCAATGAGAGACAGCTGTCGTTCTGACGATATATCAAAAATGTATTGGCATATATCCACGCAATCCGTTATCTTGTATATATGCTCTAATTCATCGAATGACCCATCTTTTATTAACGACAAAAAGTACGCCGTTATAACAGCCGCGTGATTGCGGTCCATGCGTTTGATATGCTTGAATGATGGTGGCGAATCGATACTTGCGACGAAAACAACATTCCCTCCCAGCTCGCGCAAACGGCTGGCGATCGGCAAAACCATCGCGCCACCAAACGAGTACCCGACAATGATGTAGGGACCCGTCGGATATTTCTGCATTATGGCGCGAACATACGTCTCGACCATTTCATCGAGAGAGTCAAAGAACATTTCCCCTTTCCCAATTCCCCTGGCCCTAAGGGCATGGAATGGTCTGTCGTTCGTAAACAATTTTGCAAGATTTATAAATACCAGAATATCACCTAGACCAGGATGTATGCAAAAGATCGGAGTTCTCGTACCGGTCGACTGTAATGTCACGATCGGATCATAAACTGGTTGATATACATGAGTACGAGTTAAATACGACGCCATGGCACGCGGCGTAGGATTATTGATAATGTCACTGAGCGAAATCTCAGCATCCGAACCAATTTCTTCCTCTATTCGCTGCTTTAGCTGAAGAATATCCAGCGAGCTTCCACCTAGGTCGAAAAAATTGGCCGATACACTAATCTTATGCATGTCCATGACTAATATAGTCGCAAAAATTGCGACGATCTTTTCCTCTTCCAACGTCTCCGGAGCCGCATAGGCATTTTGATGCCGCATTATCAGTGTTTCACATCGCAGCTGAATTGCAGAAAATGTGTCCGCTTCATACTTGGCCTGTAGCTGCCTATGTTGCAGCTTGCCTAACGTTGTCTTAGGCATATCGATTTTTTGAAGGGACAGAATGACCGCCGGCCGAAATCCCCACAGGCGCAGCGTTACGTTCCTGATCGCCAAAATGAGCCGATACAGCTGATCTTCGTCATCGGGAGAAAACGAGGGAACAATGGCAATCGCCAGCTGCTCTGTATCGCTATTTTTCGGACGAATTGGAAAAGCGGCTACCCAGGAGCGGGCGACTCCGTCCAGCTCCTCAATGCACTTTTCTAGTTCCTGGCTGAAATAATTGACTCCATTTACAATTATAATATCTTTTATGCGTCCAGTAAGTTTCAAGCTGCCATTTTCTATCGTTGCCAGATCGCCAGATCGAAACCAGCCGTCATGAGCAAAGGCCAGTCGAGTGCCTTCCGCATCACCAAGATAGCCTTTGCATATCATCCGGCCACGAATCTGAAGCTCCCCGGCCTGCCCCTTCCTCGGCACAGCCCCTTGTTCATCGACGACCCGGATCTCCATGCCGGAAATTGGCCTGCCCAACGAAGCCAGCTCCGTCACGTCACTTTCCCCGGCCAGGCCAGTGGAATAGGTGCAACCGCCACAGGTTTCGGTCATGCCAAATCCTGGCCTGATCACGTTTGGCTCGAGACCGTAGGGTGCAAGCAATTCTACGAGCTTACGCGCCGTCGGCACCACGATAGCCTCGCCGCCGGAGACGATATGCCGGAGAGGCGACAGTTCCCATTCGTCATTGCCCAGTTCTCCTGACGACACTGCAGTTAGCAGCTGTCCAAATAAGAAATTGGGTGAAAAGGTATGAGTAATGCTGTACCTACTGACCAGATGCAGAAAATTCAAAGGATTGGAAGCGATCTGTGCAGGCGGCGCATGGTATTGGGAGGCGCCGGCTACGAGCGGGAGAAAATGACCCTCGATCAGCGTCGCAACATGGTCGAAGGCAAGCCAGTTCAGGATACGATCAAATGATGTTATCTTGAAATGTCTTCTCTTTTCTAGAGTTGATGCGACAATATTGTCGTGCGTCAGAATTACAGCCTTGGCTCTTCCTGTGGAGCCTGAAGTCAGCATAAACAGCGCCGGAGCATTTGGCAACGGACTATTCCGGGGTGCCTCTGAGTCGGCATGCACCAGGTCCTCTACAAAGAGCACGATATTGCCGATCGACGGAAGCGTTCTGCCTATATCGCGTGTGCATAGAACTATGGGTCCATCGAGCAATGCATTGAGATAATTTAAATGATCTGACCAACGTTGTGGGTTTTCGTGTATGGGCATGATCGGGCACGTCGCATATCCGCCCAGCTGAGCGCCCCAGAAAGCGGGCAGAAAGCTTGCCATGTCCTCGAATATCAGCAAAATGTTGGATCGATCGACGCTCTTTTTGCGTAGGTTTGCCGCAATGCGTTCCCCGATGCTCAATAGCTGAGCGTTTGTAACAGATGTGCCGGGCTCGCCGTTGTCGTGCTCCGAAAAATGTATTGCGGCGTGCGGAAATTCAGATGCGGCGAATTGAAGGATTTGGTCGAGGCTCTTGAATCGACCGCCTTTATCCGTAAAGCCGCTGTTCAATTGGCTCTCCTTGGAATTATTGATGTTGAGTGTTCAACCAGAACTGAACCGCGACAAGTGCCCTGGATTGATCGGATGTACCCAAGGCACTCGTCACTGGCGCGCTAGTGGCCGGGGCCGATCCGTTGCTGCGGCCGCCGCGACCGCGTCCTAGGGCAATGGTCGGCCGAGCGATAGGCACGCGGCGCTAGTCGCGATTCTGTTCGCGCTCAGATCGGGCGTGCCCTTGCAACGGTTGCGACCTGCGATGGACCGATGCCCTGAAGCTCAGAGCTGACCCCTGATCCGCTGGACCAGGGCCCGATCGCGCGCGATCGTCTCCTCCACCAGCGACGGCCCGCCCACGGCCAGCGGATAGTTGGTGGCGGCGGCATCCCGTTGCACGGCCGGGTCGGCCGCCGCGGCTGTCGCCGCCTTCGAGAGGCTGGCGACCGTTGCTTCGCTCGTTCCCGGGGGGGCGAACAGCGCGACGCTGACGGTGAAGTCGTTGTGCTTGTCGCCGCTGATCTCGGCGAAAGTCGGCACATCGGGCAGCTTCGGGTTGCGCTCGGCACCGAAGGTCACCAGCGGTCGGACCGGGATGTCCGAGCCCGGCAGCACGCTGGCGGTGACCATGAGGCCGATATCGGCCCGACCCGAGACCAATGTCTCGATCGCGTCCTGCCGGGTGGGTGCGATCACGGCGGTCGGATCGACGCCGTAAGTCTGCTTGATCAGCGCCGCGACGACACCGATGCTGCCGTGCCAATCCGGCAGCACCATACGGACCGGGCCGACCTTCATCGCCGCGACGACATCGGCCCAACTCCGGTAGGGGCTCTCCTTGGAGACGACCAGGGCCAACGACAGGCCGTTGGTGAGCTTCGCCACGGCGACCGGCGGCGGCTGCAGCGCCGGTTGCCCGGCCTGGCGCGTCGCCTCGTAGATCTCGAGGCTAAGCGGATCGGCAGCAATCAGCACCGTGCCATCGGTCGGGCCGGCATAGAGCCGCGTGAAGGCCAGGGCACCGGTCGACGGTGCGAACTCGACGGCAGCACCGAGCTCGGCGCCCATCCCGGCCCCGAGCAGCCCGATGGCGACGGCCGAGATCGAGCCCGCACCGAGCGGGTCAACGATCTCGATGGACTTACCAGTCAACGGCCCATCCGCCGCCCGCACGGCCGTCGACACCAGGCTGGTGGCCATGCCTGCCACGATCAGCCGAGCCGCCAATGATTTTGATCGCATCGTTTCCCCGCACACTAAACTTTATGATTAAACGTTCTGTCGGCACTGTAGCTATCGCCGACGCCGACGCCGACGCCGCCGCAAGCCCAAAGCCCGGCAGCTTGACCGTGCTCCCCCGACCAGTCGCGCTGGGATCGCGGTCTCACCGTCCTGTGGCACCTAACCGACGACGTTCGGCAACCGGCGTGCCTGCATGAGAGTCCGGAGGCACCCTACGCATTCAACGCCTTCCCGTGGCATTCCGCTCACCCGAGCGTCTGCCGCACCGTCACCGTTCACCGTACCAGCGACTGTCTTGCCGTTGGTTCATGCTGCTGTCTCCAGCGCGCGCCACGGGGTGCCGGTATTCAGGCCAGCGATCGCGTCGCCGCTGACGAGACACGCGACAGCGCCGGTGGCCAGATCTGCAACCAGCAGGGCGGTGGGCTTGAAGGTCGACATGATCGGGTCTCCGGTTAGGGCGGCTCTCGCTGATCCGCTGCCGCGCAAGAGCAACCTGGGCCCGGTCTGTCGCAGGCATATATGCGATTCGGGGATTTACTGTCGCAATTGTAGCAGGCCACCCCATGGCCGGCCGAGGGGCGACGCGGGGTCGGGACGGTCCCGCTCGCCTCGTGCCGCGTCAAGCGTCGAGGCAGATAAATCCAAAATGATGTTAGAATTATTATAAGAATAATTCATAAGCTTGGTCCAATGAATCGAATATTGAGCGACAACGTGCGTTGGGGTGCCTTGTTTCCAGCAGTCTGTCGGAGTATATCGGCGAAGCATTACAACTGATCGGCTTGGGACGTCCTCATGGTCGCACTGCAATCAATCTTGACCATCTTGAGCCTGCTTGCTTTAGCTGGTCTTGCCGCAAGTCCTGCATCTGTTGCATCGACGCAATATCCATTGACCATTGAGAACTGCGGTGCCGAGGTCACCTTTCACAAGGCACCGCAGCGGACGATCGGCCTCGGTCAGAACAGCGCTGAAATCCTGTTGCTGCTCGGCCTCGAGAGCAAGATGGTAGGCACCGCGTTCTGGCCCAGCAAAGTTCTACCACAGCTGGCCGAAGCCAACGCCAAGGTCAAAGTCCTGACCATCGAGTTTCCGACCTTCGAAGCGTTGCTTGCTGAAAATCCCGATTTCGTTGCTGCCGCCCTGCCGACCCTGATCGGGCCGACGAGCAAGGTAGCCAAGCGAGAAGACCTTGAGAGCGTCGGGATACCGACCTATCTGTCGCCCAGCACCTGCATCATGACCGAGCATGTACAGGACCAATATGGCAGCCGGGCACAGCTATGGAGCATGGATCTTCTTTACGAGGAGATCGACGAGCTGTCGCAGATCTTTGACATTGCCGAGCGCGGACAGGCATTGATTGCCGATTTCAAGGCACGCGAAGCGGCGCTCCGTGCCGGTGTGCCGAAAGATGGCAGGAAGCTATCTTACATCTTCTGGTTCTCCAGCCAGTCGCCTTCCGCTGACGCCTATCTGGGCGGCAGGAATGGCGCCTCTGGCTTCATCGCCGACGTGCTCGGCGGTCGCAACGCGATTACCACGGAAGCCGAATGGCCGACGTTGGGCTGGGAAAGCATCATCGCCACAGCTCCTGACGTCATTGTCGTCGCCAACCTCGACCGCAACCGCTGGGAACTCGACAGGCCGGAAGCCAAGATCGAGTTCCTGACCAGCGACCCGGCCGTCAGCCAGATGGCGGCGGTCAAGAACAAGGCGATGGTCGTCATGGATGGCCAAGCCATGAACCCGACCATCCGCACCATCTATGGTGCCGAACAGGTGGCCGACCAGTTGAAGGCTCTTGGTCTCCTGAAGTGACCCGAGCATTCCATACCGGTCAGCAGCTGGCGGCTTTCGGGTTCCTGCTGCTGGCTTCCCTCTCGGCCGTCGCGCTCGTTATCGGCATCAGCGTGGGGATCGGCGATCTGCCGATTCCGATCGCCACGACATTCTCCGTCGTCACGAACCGGCTGGGATGGACAGCGGTCGAGATCAGCCGCATCCATGAGACGGTGATCTGGGACTATCGCCTCAGCCGGGCACTGGTCGCGGCCTTCTGCGGTGCCGGCCTTGCACTGTCGGGGGCGATCATGCAGTCGCTCCTACGCAATCCGCTCGCTGAACCCTATGTGCTTGGCATCTCGGCCGGCGCATCCACTGGGGCGGTCGCGATCGTCATCCTCGGCCTTGGCGGTGGCGCCGTATCGCTGTCGGCAGGCGCCTTTGCCGGGGCCTTTGCCGCCTTTTTCTTCGTGGCACTTCTCTCGAACGGCACGCGCGGCGGCGCCGACCGCACGATCCTTGCCGGTGTTGCCGCCGCTCAGCTCTTCAATGCGGCTACGTCCTACATCGTGATGACGTCGGGTAACGCACAGCAGGCGCGCGATGTGATGTTCTGGCTGCTGGGCAGCTTCGGCGGTGTGCGCTGGCCCGAATTCCTGCTGGTCGCCATGGTCGTAGGCTTTGGGCTCGCGGCCTGTTTGCTCTATGCGCGAATCCTCGATGCCTTCGCCTTCGGCGATGAGGCGGCAGCGGCGCTTGGCGTGAATGTTGGCTGGGCACGGATCGCGCTCTTCGCCCTGACCGCGATAATGACCGCCACGATCGTCAGCATGGTTGGCTCGATCGGGTTTGTCGGCCTCGTCGTGCCGCATGCGGCACGTTTTCTGGTTGGGCCGCTGCACGTCCGGCTACTGCCGGCCTGCGCGGTCACCGGGGCGATCTTCATGGTGCTGGCGGATATCACATCGCGTGCCCTCGTGCCACAGCAGGTCCTGCCGATCGGCGTCGTCACGGCCTTGGTCGGCGTGCCTTTCTTCTCGATCATTCTCTACCGGTTCCAGCGTGTATCATGACCATCAGGGCCGAGAACCTCATCTGGAAGATTGGCAAAAAGACCATACTCGCCGGTGTCTCCTTCGAGGCGCAGCCCGGCAAGATGCTCGGCCTGCTGGGACCGAATGGTTCCGGCAAGACTTCCCTCCTGCGTCTCTTGGCCGGGTTGAAGCAACCGCATTCGGGGCGGATCACACTCGACCGGCAGGACATCAGAACCATCGGTCGCCGTTCGATCGCGCAGCGTGTCGCCTTTGTCGAGCAGCACGCCACGACCAACGCCAATCTCCGAGTGATCGATGTCGTGAAGCTTGGCAGGTTTCCGCATCGTTCCATGTTTTCGGGCTGGACGGTGTCCGACGAGGAAGCGGTCGAAGACGCGCTGGCGCGCGCCGGCATGGCAGAGAAACGTAACGATCGCTGGCAGAGTCTGTCAGGCGGCGAGAAGCAGCGCGCTCACATCGCAAGAGCGCTGGCACAGACGCCAAAGGAGTTGATCCTCGACGAGCCGACCAACCATCTCGACATCCAGCACCAGATCGGCCTCATGAGGCTTGTTTCCGGCCTTCCAATGACCAGTATCATCGCGCTCCACGACCTCAATCATGCCGCCATGTTCTGTGAAAAATTGATCATATTGCGGCGGGGTGAGATTGTCGCTTCGGGAAGACCCGAAGATGTACTGACCGAGTACCTGCTGCGAGATATCTTTTCTGTTGAGGCCCGAGTGGAGATGTCATCCTACCATTCAAGATTACATATTCATTTTTTACGCTGAGTTCTTGATAGGAATAGGCCTCCGGTGCAAGGCGGTCGGGAAAATGAACGGGTGTCGTTTGCTCGGGGAATTGCGGGGACACCTTAAGGAATCAACCGTTTTTCGCATCGGACCGCCAGCGGGGTGGCTCAGCGATGACCATCACATTCTCAACACGCGTGACATGCTGCTCAAGCTTGTCGAGCCTCTGGTCGATCCGGGCGACCTCATGTCGAAGCTCCCGATCACCGCGAAACGGGCGGCGAGGCCGGTCAGTTGGCCCTCGACCCGCTGCAGCCGGCCGGTTTGGTCCTCCAGCACCGCTGGTATCCGGTTGCGCTCGGCGTCGAGCCAGCGCCTCCAGGGGAGGATAGGGTCGCTGCCTTTCGTCATGGCCGTAGCCTACTCCGTGCCGCGCTCGGGCGCCGGGGCGGGACTCCGATTTCGAGGGCGCCATCAACAGCCAGGCGTGGCCACAGGCACCAGTTGTCCCATTGGCCCCTTGCCATCGTCACCGCAAGAGCCTTGACATCCCGCTTCCGATCAGGCGGTCATCTATAGGATGATAGTCCTGCGAGCGACACGGCCGAACCCGAGCGACACGGCCGAACCCGAGCGACACGGCCGAACCCGAGCGACACGGCCGAACCCGAGCGACACGGCCGAACCCGAGCGACACGGCCGAACCCGAGCGACAC
>JBATRI010000282.1:0-22721 GCA_049292515.1 Geminicoccaceae bacterium | reverse complement strand
GGGCGATCCTCGCGGACCGCCCCGACGAGCTGCGGCAGCTGCTGCGTGAGGTTGTCCATGCGCGGCTGGCGATCAGCAGCCCGGACTATGGTGGGCCGCGCGGCTAGCCGGATCAGGCGCGGGCCTTCGCGTCGACGCTGAAGCTGCCGGCACCGAACGCCACCACCTGGAGCAGGCCGCCCGCGATGGCGATGTTCTTCAGGAAGTGGATCATCTGGTTCTGGTCGCCAAAATCGCCATGAAACGCAAAGGCCGTGGCGAGCGAGAACACGGCCAGGGCCGCGGCCACGAGGCGCGCTTGGTAGCCGACGACGAGCAGCAGACCGCCGCCCAGCTCGACCAGCAGCGCCACGGCATAGGCCAGCGTCGGCATCGGCAGACCGGCTTGCGCAATATAGCCGATGGTGCCGGCGGCGGCGGTGAGCTTGCCGAAGCCGCTGATCAGGAAGATGGCGGCCAGCAGCAGCCGGCCGACGGTGGCGACATAGGGAGCGGTCGCGTCGAGCGCCGGAACGGTGCCGGCAGGGGAGGTGGCATAAGCAACCTGGGTCATGATCTTCGTCCTGGTGAGCGTTGGACGGTGGGTGCTCCGTCTGAAGCCAAAATGGCCTCACCGGTCTCACAGAAATAGTCGTATAAAATCGAAGGAATTGTTCGAGAAATTTGGCAAGTCTGCCATTCTCAGGCTTGGTCGTGCAGCTGCGCCAGCAGCCATGCTCCCGCCGGCCCCGGCGGAGTCTCGGTGCGGTAGATGGCCTGAAAGCGATAGGGTTCGCCCGCCCCCGCCGCCAGCCGCAGCCTGACCAGCCGCCCGTCCCGCAGATCGTCGGCCACCATCGGTGCCGGCATGTTGCCCCAGCCGAGTCCCGCCAGCAGCAAGGCGTGCTTGGCACCGAGATCGGCCAGACGCCAGGTCCGCGTGCCGACGACGGCGAAGTCGCGACCCTCGGTCAGGGTCGAGCGGTCGGTCAGCACCAGCTGGACATGGTCACGCGCCGCCCCCGGCACCGTCCCCGCCTCACCGGCCAGCGGATGGTCGGGTCGGGCCACGGGAATGAGCTCGACCATGCCGACCTCGACCCGCTCGAGGCCGTCGATGCCGCTGGCGAGCGGGCCGCTGACGCCCAGCACCGCGGTCCGGTCGAGAACGAGTTGCGCCACGGCTCCCAGGGCCTCGACGTGCAGCCGCAGGGCCACCGTCGGGAACTCCTGCTGAAAAGCCTTGAGCGCATCGACGATGCGCGGCGTCGGCAGCATCACGTCGACCGCGAGATTCACCTCGGCCTCGAGCCCGCCCAGCAGGCCCCGGACCTTGGCCCGCAGCCCATCGATCCCGTGTGCCACGGTCCGAGCCTCGCCCAGCACCGCCCGCCCGGCCACCGTGAGCTGCGGCTTGCGCGTCGCCTTGCGATCGAACAGCGCCAGCCCGAGCTGCGCCTCCAGGTTGGCGACGGCATAGCTGATCACCGATGTCGCCCGCCCGAGCTTGCGTGCCGCACTGGCAAAGCTGCCGGTCTCGACGACGGTGAGGAACACGCGCAGCTGGTCCAGTGTCGGCGTGCTAGGATGGGGCATCTCATCTTCCTCGACCGTTCGTGCCGAGTTTAGTGAAGCCGCGGGCGCAAGCCAGTCGCCGAAACCGGCTTGACTCATTAAGTCTATATACTTAATCGTATTAATAGATTGAATGCGAGGAGCCATGAGCGGTCACGCGGGTGTCATCGAGATCGACAGCGAGGCACGCGGACAGGCGAGGTCGGTCCAGCTGCCTTCGGCCCCGGCCGGCTCAGGGCCGCCGGCGCTTCGCCCGGACCGGTGGGTCTGGCGCTTGACACTTGCCGCACTGCCTTGGGCGATCTTGCTGCTGGCCTGGACCTTGGTCCGTGCCGCGGGCCTGGTCAGCCCAACCCTGCTGCCGTCTCCTGCCCAGGTGTTCGCTCAGGGCTGGTCGCTGGCGGCGACCGGTGAGCTTTGGCAGCATGTCCTGGCTTCCACCATGCGCGTTGTGGCGGGCGTGCTGATCGGCACCTCGCTGGCGCTGCCGGTCGGCTTTCTCCTCGGCCGCTTGCCGACCGCGCGGCACGCCTTCGAGCCATTGCTCAACTTCTTCCGCGCCCTGCCGCCCATCGCCCTGATCCCGCTGGTGATCGTCTATTTCGGTATCGGTGAATCCGCCAAGCTGATCGTCCTGTCGCTGGCTGCGTTCTTTGCGGCGGTGATCGTGCTCTATGACGGCATCGCGCAGCTTCAGCCGATCTATGTCCAGGTCGCCCGCACGCTGGGCGCCAGCGAGCGGGAGGTATTCACCCGCGTCGTCCTGCCGCTGACCGTGCCGCACCTGCTGACGGCACTCAGGCTGGCACTGGGCGTCACCTGGGCGACCCTGGTCGCCGCCGAGCTGATCGCCGCTCAGACCGGCCTGGGGGCGATGATCCAGATCGCCGCCTCCTTTTTCCAGCTCGAGACCATCTTCCTGGGCATCATCTGCATCGGCATCACGGCCCTGCTCATGGACCGGGGCCTGCAGCATGTGTCGCGCCGGCTGCTGCACTGGCAGGAGCGGCTGCACGCATGAGTGCCGCATCGCCCTTGTCGTTCGAGCGCGTCAGCGTCGACTACGCCACGCCGAAAGGCCTGGTGCATGCGGTCGACGACGTGTCGCTCACCTTGCGGCCGGGCGAGTTCGTGTCGCTGCTGGGCCCATCCGGCTGCGGCAAGACCTCGCTGCTGAAGCTTGCCGCGGGACTGACGCGAGCGAGTGCCGGCCGGGTGACCTCGGGTGGCCGGGAGATCACCGGGCCCGGCCCCGATCGCGGCGTGATTCTCCAGGAATACGGTGTCTTTCCGTGGCTGACGGTCGAGCAGAACATCGCTTTCGGCCTCGGTCTGCGGGCCTGCACGGTGCCCAAGGAGAGCCGCGGCCCAATCGTCGAGCGCTATCTCGATCTGATGGGCCTGCGCGATTTCCGCCATGCCCTGCCCAAGATGCTGTCGGGCGGCATGAAGCAGCGGGTGGCAATCGCCCGGGCCTACGTCGTGCGCCCTGAGCTGCTGCTGATGGATGAGCCGTTCGGCGCGCTCGACCCCCAGACGCGGCTGGTCATGCAGGACCTCCTCCTGGCGGTGTTGCAGCGCGAGGGCGGCACCGTGCTGCTGATCACCCATTCGGTCGAGGAGGCGCTCTACCTTTCCTCCCGGGTGGCGGTGATCTCCGCGCGGCCGGGGCGAATCCGAGCCGTGGTCGATGTCCCCTTCCCGTTCCCGCGCTCGCAGGCACTCCTCCGCGATCTGGCCTTCAACGAGCTGAAGGCCGAGCTGATGGAGCTGGTGATGCGGGAATACGCCGTGCAGGCCCGCCTCACTGACAGGCTCGCCGGATAATCCGAGGACCATATCGATGCTGAACCGACGCACTCTTCTGCAGCGCGCGGCCATCGCCGCAACGGCCGTCATCGGCCGCCCCGCCATAGCGGCCGGCCCGACGACGCTGCGCATTGGTTACCTGCACGGCATGGCCTCCGACGGCCATCTGTGGACAGCCGAGCATCTGGGCTTCTTCAGGGACCAGGGCCTGGAGATCGAGACCATCCAGTTCGTCACCGGACTGGAAGCCTATCAGGCGCTTGCCGGCGGCAGCATCGACTTGGTGACAACCGGGGCGGTGATCTCGAACTTCCCGGCCCGCGGCCAGGGCAAGGCGTTCCTGATCAACGGCGAGGAGTTCGGCACGGCACAACTATGGGTCCATCCGGCATCCGGCATCGAGACGGTGGCGGACCTCAAGGGGCAGAAGATCGCCACCTCGCGCGGCACCACGGCCCACTACTTCCTCTACCGCGCGCTGCAGCATGCCGGCCTCGATCCAGCCAGGGACATCGAGATCGTCCACCAGCAGATGGGCAACGCCGTCACCGCGTTCATCGCCGGTGCGGTGCCCGCCGTCGCCACCTGGATGCCGTTCGACAATGCGATCGCTAAATCGTCGCCCGATGCGGTCAGGATCGCGGACGCGTCGCAGTATCCGGACGCCACGATCCTCAATGGCTGGTCGGCCCGCAACGAGCTTCACGCAACGGACCGGGATCTGCTGCGGCGCTTCATCCGCGCCTGGCTGCCGGCCAACGAGGCGCTGGCCACACGCCCGGAGCAGTTCCTGCCGATTCTGCAAGCCGGTCGGTTCAAGGAGTTCACGCCGGCGCAGCTGCAGGCCCAGTACGATGCCGTGCGTTGGCACAGCGCCAGCGGTTGGGCGCAGGCGTATCGTGACGGCAGCGTCAACCGTGTCCTCAACGAGGTCACCGCCTTCAACGTGGCGGTCGGTGCGTTCGCCGATCCACTGCCGGCCGAAACTTATTTCGATCCGAGCCTGCTCCAGGAAGTGCTGGCGCAGGGCTGAGCCACGCCATGAGGGAGTAACGACATGCAGCTGATCGAACGTCTGCCCACACCGTCGACCGAGCGTCTTTCACTGCGCATCGAGCCGTTGGCGCCGGCGTTGGGGGCCAAGATTTCGGGCGTCGACCTGACCAAGCCTCTACCGGCCGGCATCGTCGAAGCAATCAAGCAAGCCTTCGTCGATTATGGGGTGATCTTCTTCCGCGACCAGCATCTGACGCCGGAACAGCATATCGACTTCGCGCGCCATTTCGGGCCAATCAACGTCAATCGCTTCTTTCGCGCGGTGGACGGCTATCCGATGATCGCCGAGGTCCGCAAGGAAGCGCAGCACAAGAAGAACATCGGCGGCGACTGGCACACCGACCACAGCTACGACGCGGTACCCGCCCTCGGCTCGGTCCTGCTCGCGCACGAGGTGCCCAAGGCGGGCGGCGACACGGTGTTCGCCAGTATGTATGCGGCCTACGACGCCCTCTCGGACGGGCTCAAGGAGACCCTCGGGCGCCTGCGAGCGGTGCACTCGAGCCGGCACGTCTTCGGCTATCAGAGCAGAACCCGGGCAACCGACGATCTGGCGACGCGCATCGGCAACCCGGAGCTGGCGGTACAGGACGCCGTGCATCCCGTGGTGATCCATCATCCCGAAAGCGGCCGCCCCGCCCTGTATGTCAATCCTGGCTTCACGCTGCGCTTCGACGGCTGGACAGACGAAGAATCCCGCCCACTGTTGGATTATCTTTACCGCCATGCGGTGCGCCCTGAATTCCTCTGCCGCTTTCGCTGGGAGCCGGGCTCGATCGCGTTCTGGGACAACCGGGCGACCTGGCACTATGCCGTGAACGACTATCAGGGCCAGCGACGCCTGATGCATCGGATAACGCTGGAAGGCGTCCCGCTGCACTGAGTGGCAGGTCAGGTGCCGATCCGACCGGATGCAGACGACCACGGGCCGATCAGGTGCGCTGCTCGAGCAAGCAGGCCGCGGCTGAAAAACCGCCGCGGCCCGCATCTCTTCACTGGGGCGGATGCAGTCCTGCTCCGCTACCGTGGAACGGTGCTACATATCCGACTGCAGCCGCACCTTGGTCATCTTGGTCGGGTTGGCAGGCGGCTCGCCGACGGCGATCTTGTCGACGTTCTCCATGCCCTCGATCACCTCGCCCCACACGGTGTACTGGCCGTTGAGGAACTGGGCGTCGGCGAAGCAGATGAAGAACTGACTGTCGGCGCTGTTGGGATTCTGCGAGCGGGCAGCGCCCACCGCGCCGCGCACGAACGGCTTCTTGTTGAACTCGGCCATGATGTTGCCCTTGCCCGAGCCGCCGGTGCCGGTGCCGGTCGGATCGCCGGTCTGGGCCATAAAGCCCGGGATCACCCGATGGAAGATAATCCCGTCATAGAACCCGGCCTTGGCTAGCTCCTTGATGCGGGCAACGTGCTTGGGGGCGACGTCGGGAAGCAACTGGATCAGCACCTGGCCGCCCGACGACAGCTCGATCACGAGCGTATTGTCGGGATCGGCCGCCTTGGCGGAAGTAGTGGCAGTCATCAGCAGGATCGCTCCGGCTAGGAGGTGACGACGATGCATGGCCCGGCTCTCGTCTCACGAATGGGCGCCCGTTGGCGGCCTCCCGGATGGGCGGCCGCGTCGTCCTACCCGATCCTGCGGCGTGGCATAACCCGGAAAGACCAAGCTAGCCGCGGTCGGCACAAGCCAAGCAAAGTGCCACGGCAGGGTCGGCTTCCAGCCGGCCGTCGGAGATGGGCTCACCGCAGACCAGACAGAATCCGTACTCCTGCGCGGCCAGCCGCTCCAGCGCACCCTCGATTCGAAGCAGCTCCAGCCGGCGGCGGCGCTCGGCATCCTGGTCAAGGGCCTGCTGTTCCGGAGCGTCGCCGGTTCCGGCCGCCAGCTCCTCGCCGAGATTGAGCAGGTCACCGATCGCGATCTGCCGCTCCGTCAGCATGCGGCGGGCCGTTGCCGGGTCGTCACGCAAGCTGGGCATGCAGGATCTCCCCTTGAGACAATCTATCCTCATCAAGATCAAGTGCTGCGGGCACCGACGGTTCCCGGAACCGGCGCCGAACTGAGTGGTTAGCGTCACGGACGTACCCTGGGGCCGGCGGAGACGGTTAATTTGACCAAACGATCGCTGCCGGGCACTATGGCAATGAACTGGCACCAGCGCGGGGCTTCGGATCATAATGATGATTGAGATGATCGTATGAGGTTGGCAATTACAAAGGCCGTTTCCTGCTGCCGCAGGGTAAGCCTACAGGTTGTGTGTTCCGCCCTGGCGGTGCTGCTGTCGAGCGTGGGTGCCCAAGCCGCAATCGATGGCTTGCAGTATATTGCGTCCTATCCAGATCTCATCCGCGCTTTAGGTGCGAATGCCGCTGCTGGTCAGCAACATTACCTGCAGTTCGGGCAGGCTGAAGGTCGGTCACCGGACAGCTTCAACGAAACCCAGTATGTCGCCAACTACCGCGATCTGCGTGCCGCCTTTGGCACGAACGGGAATGCCGCCACCATCCACTACATCCAGAACGGCTTTAGGGAAGGCCGTACTGACAAGCTCAACATCGTGGTCATTCTGGCGGACGATTTGGGATATGGTGAGGTGGGCGCCTTCCATGTCGGTGACGTCGCCACGCCAAACATCGATGCCATTGCCCGGGCGGGAGTCACTTTCACCGACGGTTATGTGACCGCCTCTCAATGCGTTCCAAGTCGCGCTGGCTTGCTGACCGGCCGTTACTCGCAGGAGTTCGGCTTCTACCGCAATCCACAACGGCCCTATCCGGCCAATTTCACCCTACCCCCGAGCGAGATTACCTTGGGCGAGGCACTGCGTGCGCGCGGCTACGCTACGGGTATGGTGGGCAAGTGGCATTTGGGCATGAAGGCCGAAGCTCACCCATTGTTGCACGGATTCGACGAGTTCTTCGGTGTGCTCGATACGGACCATCCCTATTTCGGCGAGACGTCCGGCAATCCAATCCTGAGGGGTAATACACCGGTCCCGGCCTCAGGCTACCTGACCGACACGCTGGCCGCCGAAGCCGCGAGCTTCATCCGACGGCGCGCTGGCCAGCCCTTCTTCCTTTACGTGCCGTTCACCGCCATCCACACCCCCCTCCAGGCCAAGCCTGACGTGCTAGCCCGGCTCGGCTATATCCAGGATCCTAAGCGGCGGCTGGTCGCGGCCGTGCTGGCGTCACTCGATGAAGGCGTCGGCCGGATCCTGGCGGAGCTGCAGGCGACGGGCATCGCAGACCGAACCGCGGTCGTGTTCATGGGCGACAATGGCTGCACCAACTGCCAGAGGTTTCCGTTGCGCGGCGGCAAGGGTACTTTCTGGGAAGGTGGCATCCGCGTGCCATACATCTTGTCGTGGCCGGGCCAGGTCGTCGCAGGCCAACGCTACGGTCAGCCCGTCATGTCGACCGACCTGTTCGCGACCTTTCTGCGCGCCGCAGGGGGCACGCCTCCCAGCGGCGCCGACGGTGTCGACCTGCTGCCATTCCTGCGAGGGGCCGGCGGCACGCCCCACCCCTATCTGTTCTGGGGCGGTAAAACCAACGGGGCCACGCGCGGCGGCGACTGGAAGCTGGTCGGCAACGAGCTGTACAACGTCCGCAGCGACCTCGGGGAAACCCGCAACGTCGCCAGTACCAACCCGGCGGTGGTAGCCAACCTGCGTCAGGCTCGCGCAATTTGGCTGCGGACCCTGAAGCCGGCGCTCTGGTAGGCTATCGGTCACACTTCGGGCAATCCAAGTGGCTCGCGTCGATGGCCGGGTCCCAGCGTTCGGGACTTCAGCACTGCAGCCTGATGCTCCGGCGGCGAGGGAACAATTGCCGATCCGGGCGAGATCCCTCTAGTCATCCAGGTTAGCTCCCGGCTAGCGTTGGCTACGAACTAGGGGACGGCAGTGCGCCCGGTGCTGGCCCCGTCGCCCGCGGCAGCGACGCGCTGCGTCGCCTGCAACCGCGGGGAAGAAACTTGGCGACATCATTGAACAAGGCCGAGGGCGGCGTAGCCGGCCCCAGGCCAGTCGGATGCCCGACACCTATGTGATCCTGTTTTTCGTCGTGCTCGCCGCCTGGGTTGCGACCTGGATCGTGCCGGCGGGGCAGTTCGCGACGCACCAGATCACCTACGATGCGGGCGGCGTCGAGACCACGCGCACCGTGCTGACGCCCGGCACTTTCACCCTGGCGCAGGACGAGAACGGGCAGCCCTACCGGATCCAGGTGCCGCTGTTCGCGGTCCGGCGACGGGATCGGGTTGTTCAACTACGCCTTCGACGGCCTGACCTCCGGGTCCCGATGGGGCGGCTCGGTCGGCGTGGCGGCATTCATTCTGATCATCGGCGGCGCGTTCGGAATCATCATGCGCACGGGTGCGATGGAGGACGGGATGGTGGCGGTGATCGAGCGCACCAAAGGGCGCGAGATCCTGTTCATCCCGGTGATCTTCACGCTGTTCGCCACCGGTGGCGCGACCTTCGGCATGGGCGAGGAGGTGATCGCGTTCGCGATGATCATCGTGCCGCTGACAGTGGCCTTGGGATATAATGCCCTCACCGGCTTGATGGTCACCTTCATGGCCTCGCAGATCGGGTTCGCGACCTCGTGGATGAACCCGTTCAGCGTCGCTGTCGCACAGGGCCTGGCAGGGGTGCCGGTGCTGTCCGGCGCCGGTTTCCGCTTCCTGATGTGGCTGTCCTTCGTGGTCGTCGGGATCGCCATGACCATGTGGTATGCGAGCCGGATCAAGCGCGATCCCGCGCGCTCGCTGTCGGCCGACGCCGATGCCTACTTCCGCGAGGATGTGGCGCGGGAGGGTACGCGCCGCGCGTTCACCATCGGGCACTGGCTCGTGATCGGGGGCCTTCTTTGCCGGCATCTTTTGGATCATCTGGGGGGTGACGTTCGAGGGGTACTTCATCCCTGAGATCGCCAGCCAGTTCTTCACCATGGGCATCGTGATCGGCGTGATCGGCGCCGCGTTCAGGCTCAACGGCATGGGCGTCAACGACATCGCCCAAGGCTTCAAGCAGGGGCTTGCGGACATGGCCCTGTCGGCGGCCGTGGTCGGCATGGCCAGGGGGATCATGCTCATCCTGGGCTCCGACGACCCGGCCGTACCGTCGGTGCTCAACACGCTGCTGAACTCGGCCGGTGTCGTATTGACCGACATGCCGCAGATGCTGGCGGCGTGGTTCATGCTGGTACTTCAATCCGTGTTCAACTTCTTCATCGTGTCCGGCTCCGGTCAGGCGGCGCTGACCATGCCGCTGATGGGACCCTTGGCCGATCTTGCTGGGCTCACCCGGCAGGTGGCGGTGCTGGCGTTCCAGCTCGGCGACGGCCTCACGAACACACTGGTGCCGACCTCGGCGTCGCTGATGGGGGTGCTGGGCGTGGCGCGGGTCGATTGGGTGACGTGGATCCGCCATATTTGGCCGTTCGCGCTCGTCATCTTCGCTCTCGCCTCCGCTTGGCTGCTGTACGCCGTGGCGAGCGGCCTGACCTGATCGGTCGTCAGGCTCGCGATTTATATCGGAAGCGGGCTGCCCTTGCAGCCTGGGCCGGGTGGCCGTAGCGGCACCGTAGCTTCCACGCCCGGCCCTGACCACCTACATCATCCGGCGACCGTTGCACTGGAGCCCTTTCCGTGAACTCCCCCTCATCCCCGATCGCCGACGCCGCCGCCCGCAGGCGCACCTTCGCCATCATCTCGCATCCGGACGCCGGCAAGACGACGCTGACCGAGAAGCTGCTGCTGTTCGGCGGTGCGATCCATCTGGCCGGCGAGGTCCGGGCCAAGGGCGAGCGGCGGCGGGCGCGGTCGGACTGGATGAAGATCGAGCAGCAGCGCGGCATCTCGGTCACCACCTCGGTGATGACGTTCGAGTATGCCGGCTGCACCTTCAACCTGCTCGACACGCCGGGTCACGAGGACTTCAGCGAGGACACCTACCGGACGCTAACCGCGGTCGATTCGGCGATCATGGTGCTGGACGCAGCCAAGGGGATCGAGCCGCAGACCCTGAAGCTGTTCGAGGTCTGCCGCCTGCGCGACATCCCGATCATGACCTTCATCAACAAGATGGACCGCGAGGCCAAGGACCCGGTCGAGCTCCTGGACGAGATCCACGACCGGCTGGCGCTGGACGTGGCGCCGATGAACTGGCCGATCGGCATGGGCCAGAACTTCAAGGGCGTGTTCGATCGGGCGAGCCGCGATCTCGTGCTCCTGGGCGAGGGCAATGGGCTCAGCTCGGAGGATGTCGTTCGGCTGGACAGCAACAGCCTTTCCACCCGGGTCCCGGAAGCCCAGATGGCCGAGCTGCGCGAGCAGCTTGACCTGGTCGAGGGGGCGCTGCCGGCGTTCGACCTCGCGAGCTACCGTCAGGGCCATCTCAGCCCCGCCTTCTTCGGCAGTGCTCTGCGCAATTTCGGTGTCCGCGCCCTGCTCGACGGCTTGGCCAATTTCGCGCCGTCGCCGCGGCCGCAGCCGGCCGAGCAGCGCACCGTGGAGCCGGGCGAGGACAAGGTCACCGGCTTCGTCTTCAAGGTCCAGGCCAACATGGACCCCAAGCATCGCGACCGGGTGGCGTTCGTGCGCCTGTGCTCAGGCCGGTTCCAGCGGGGCATGAAGCTCAACATGGTCCGCCACACCAAGCCGATCGCGGTCGCGAGCCCGATCTTCTTCTTCGCCCGCGAGCGCGAGATCGCGGAGGAGGCGTGGCCCGGCGACATCATCGGCGTGCCGAACCACGGCCAGCTGCGGGTCGGCGATACGCTCTCGGAGGGCGAACCGATCCGCTTCACCGGCATCCCCAATTTCGCGCCGGAGATCCTGATGCGGGTCCGGCTGGGCGACCCGATGCGTGCCAAGCATCTGCGCGCGGCGCTGGAGGATCTGGCGGAGGAGGGTGTGACCCAGGTGTTCCGGCCGCAGCTCGGCGCCGAGTGGGTGGTGGGGGTCGTCGGTCAGCTGCAGCTCGACGTGCTGCGCACCCGGCTCGAGGCCGAGTACAACCTGCCGATCGATTTCGAGCCCGCTCCCTACGTCACCGCACGCTGGTGCGACGCCGACGACGCCCGCGAGCTCGACCAGTTCGTGCAGGCGAAGAAGGCGAGCCTGGCCACCGACCGCGACGGCAACCCGGTCTATCTGGCGCGCAACGGCTGGGACCTGGGGCGCGTCCAGGAGGACTTCCCCAAGATCCGCTTCACCGCCACGCGCGAGCGTCACTGAGCCGTGACGCGGGCCAGCTCCGTGCTCGGCTTCTGCAGGAACAGATAGGCGTAGGCCAGGAACGACGCGATGATCGGTGCCTGCAGCCAGGCATTGCCGACCGCGACCAGATCGGCCAGCGCCGCCAACACGATGCTGCCGGTGGCATCCGACGCCCAGCCGAGAAACAGGGTGATGGCGATCATCAAGACGGCCAGCGGCAGAGTCACCAGCGCGAAGCCGGCGAGCAGCCGCCAGCCGTTCCCCTGCGTCAGCGCCCAGGAGCGGGCCGCGGTCATGCCCGTATCGCGGATTGCCGCCGCCGGCAGCAGCATCTGCAGCCGCTGGGCGGCGTAGAGGCAGGCGACCATCGTCACCGGCACCAGCAACATGCCGAGCCCACCGCCCGTCGGTGTGTCGCCGTCGCCGCCGCCGACCAGAATCTCGGCCCCGCCCGTGAGGACGAGCATCAGCAGGGGCGGCACGCCGACCACGAAGGCCAGCAGCACGGTCAGCACGAAATAGCGCATCACACGCGCGTCGACCGGGGCGAACTTGGCCGTCAGCGGCTCGTCCTCGAGAATGTGACGGTGCCACGTGACCGCGATCGCCGCCGCCCCTACCGTGACCGACAGGTCGGCCGCGAGGTTGAGCAGCGGGACACCGCTGTGCGCCAGCAGCAGCAGGGCCCAGCTCAGCAGCAGCCAGGGGCCGCCGACACGCAGGAGACCCTCCTGGTTGGCCAGGACATCGAGATAGGCATGCCGGGCCAACAGCCCGATAGGCAGCTTGTTCATGCGGACGGGTCCGGTGTCACCACGTTGCGGAGCGGCCGACCGCCGAGGCGGCGCTCCAGATTGTCCAGGAAGTAGTCCGCCAGCACCAGCTCCCAATCGGCCACCAGGTCGGCGCAATGCGGCGTGAGGATGACGTTGTCGAGTTGCCAGAGGGGGCTCTCCGACGGCAGCGGCTCGGCCTCGAACACGTCGAGATAGGCGCCGGCCAGGCGCCGATGCGCCAGCGCGTCGACGAGCGCCGCCGTATCCACCAGCTCGCCGCGGCCCGTATTGACCAGCAACGCTCCGACAGGCATCGCCGCCAGTGCGGCAGCGTCGATCACATGGCGGGTCGCCGGCGTCAGCCGCAGGTGCAGACTGACGATGTCGGCCTCGGGCAGGCACGCGTGCAGCTCGTCCAGCGGCCTTATTGCATCGAAGCCTGGCAGCGGCGCCACCGTCCGGTTGAGCCCGATCGTTCGCATCCCCAGGGCACCTGCCCGCTTTGCCACTTCCTGGCCGATGGCGCCCGTGCCGACGACGAGCAGCGTGCGGCCGGCGAGCGGCCGCCACTGGTGCTTCTGCCACACCCGATCCCACTGCTGGCGCAGGAAGCGCGGCAGCCCGAAGCTCAGCGCCAGCAGCGCGCCCATCACCGCCTCCGCCAGATAGGGTGCCAACACGCCACGGCTGTTGCTCAGCACCAGCGGCAGCGCCTCCCAGCCGGCCAGATGATCATAGCCCGAGCCGCCGACATGCAGCCAAGTCAGGCTCGGGCATCCGAGCAGCAGCCGGTGCGCCGGGCCGGGTAGCGCTTCGGTCTTGCACGAATAGGCCATGGTCGGCCTGAACTCGGCCAGCAGCTCCGGCAGCCGGTCCGGCGTCGTGCAGACCTCCACCGGCAGCTCCGGGAAGCACCGCTGCAGCCGTGCGAGCCAGGTCGCGGCATGCTCATGGACGAGGAGCAGTCGCTCCAATGGTGACCTCTCGCTGGGTTCGGGTGTCGGGCGACACCTATGCGGCGCTCGTGTAGCATGTTTGCCGGATCTGCGCAGAGTTGGCGATCAAGGGAGCCGAGCCAAGCCCATGCGATGCACTTCCGTCCTGACCGCGGCGCTGCTCGGCAGTGTGGCCCTGTCCTTGCTCGGGCCGTCGGCGCGGGCAGCCGAGCCCGTGCTGGAACGCGTCCTGCTGTCGACCGGCGGCGTCGGTTACCTGGGCTACCGGGCCACGGCCGAGGCCGACGGCAGCCTGCACCTGACCGTGCCGCTGCGTCAGGTCGACGACATCCTCAAGAGCCTGACCATCCTGGGCGAGGGCGGCGCCGTCCGTGCCGTGACCCTGCTGGGCCCCACGCCCCTGGCCGACCTGTTCCGCGACGTGCCGTTCGGCGAGGGCGATCTCCGCGACCTGCCGACGCTGCTGGCGAGCCTGCGCGGTGCGCAGATCGAGGTCCGCGGCCCGACGACGCTCCGCGGGCGCATCCTGACCGTGGCCGCCGAGGAGACCCGGGACGGCGACCGGACCACGACGACGCACCGGCTGAGCCTGCTGGGTGACGACGGGATCAACTCGGTGGTCCTGGAGACGGTGGGCGGGATCGCGTTCACCGACTCTGGGCTGGAGCGGCAGGTCCAGGTGGTGCTGGCACGGCTGGCCGATGGTCGCAGTGAGCAGCAGCGGGAGCTGGAGATCGCCCTTGGCGGCGCGCCGGGCAGCACCGTCAGCCTCGGCTATCTGGCCGAGATGCCGCTCTGGAAGGCCAGCTACCGGCTCGTTGCCGGCGACGGCCAGGGCCTACTACAGGGTTGGGCCGTCCTCGAGAACGCGAGTGGCCAGGACTGGCATGACGTCGCCGTGACGCTGATCGCCGGCAGCCCCAGGGCGCTCCGCCAGGCATTGTTCCAGAGCTACTATGTGCCACGGCCCGACGTGCCGGTATTGCCGACAGCGGAAATGCGGAAGGCACGGCGCTCGGCGGCACCCCTGGCTGCTATGGCGGCCCCGCCCGCGGCGGAGGCCTTCGACCAGACGGCGGCCGCGACCGATCTTGCCGTCGGTACGCCGCAGGAGCTTACCGCGCAGACCCTTTTCCCGCTGCCGCAGCCGGTGACACTCGCCTCCGGGCATACGGTCATGGCCCCGATCGTCGATCGGTCGCTGCCGATCGAGCGCATCGCCCTTTATGACGCCGACGAGGGTGGGATGCACCCGGGTGCTGCCCTGCGCGTGCGCAACGCGGCCGACACCAGCCTGCCAGCTGGCTTGGCCACACTCTTCGAGGCGTTGCCCGGTGGCGGCATGACCTATCTCGGCGACGCACCCCTGCCGCAGCTGGCGCCCGGCGCGCAACAGCGGCTCGCCTACGGCCTCGACGGCAATATCGACGTCACGTCGCGGACCAGCGAGCAGGGCAGCCTCGATCGCGTCCGAATCGCCGACGGCGTGCTGGAGCTGGCCCGAATCGACCAGCAGCGATTCGACTATGCGGTGACGTCCCGATTCACCGGCGCCGCCCGAGATTTCGTCCTGGAACAGCAGCAGCCCGACGGCTGGCACGTGGCGGCACCCAAGGACGCCGTCGTCGAGGGCGGGCGGATCAGGGTCACCCGTTCCCTGGCGCCAACCTCCGAGCTCGACCTGACCGTCGTGCTGGAGCGACCGGTGACGCAGCGTATCCAGCTGGTCGACGCCGACCCTGAGCAGCTGCTGCTGGAGTTCAGCGGTCTGACCCCGCCGCCCGAGCTGCAGGCCGCCCTGAGCCGCCTGCAGGACCTGTCAGCGCAGGTAACGGCCACCGAGCGCGACATCGACGCGGCGACGGCGCGGCAGGTGGAGATCGCTCAGGACCAGGCCCGCCTCCGTGCCAATCTGGAGGCGGTGCCGCGCGACAGCGACCTTGCCAAGCGCTACCTCGCGCAACTCGGTAGCAGCGAGGACGAGCTGGCCATGTTCGGCAATCGGCTGACGGCACTCCGCGCCGACCGCCAGCGCGCGGCCGACGAGCGGCTGGCCTTCATTCGCTCGATCCGGATCTGAATTCCGATCAGGCGAGGGACCCATTTTATGGGCTCGACGCCCGACAGCGCGATAACGACGGCACCCATGCGGCCATCCGACGTCTGAACCCGTATCAGGCGCTTTTTCCCTCAATAATTGAAAGATGTGTATGTGTGTTATCTTTGCAATAGTGATCAAAAGCGTTTAATGTGGGCTTCGATAAATAAATTCAACTTTGGCACGAGAATCGATGGCCAATACGGCGTGGCGGTCGGTAACATGTCCGACCACAACCTTGGCCTTGGGCTGGATATCGCGGCCGAAACGAGCGATGAATGGTGGTTCAGACAGCGACGGCAGCCGACATGCTACCGATGACCAGCTTAGTCCAAAGATAAATAAAGATACTATTAAATTACAATATAATCCAAAATAATCAGCTCGTTTATATTGAATAAATATTCCAATATAGCAGATATATTTATAAATATGTATTCTAACTTGGAATAACATTGCAGACGCAGCACACTTTCTTCGGATAATACTTATACGACAAGAATTCTTATGACACTATAAAGTCATGCCGCAGTGCAACAGTCGAGAGCCGAATCCACTCCAGCGAGGGGATCCGCCGGTTTCGTACGCAGATGGCACATCGGCTTAGCGCAGGCGGGTGTTGAGGAAAGGCACTGCTGCAAGCAAATCTCCGGCAGCGACTACGCGATTATTCGCGAGCGAAGCAGTTTGCAAGCTTCGGCATTCATGATAAGGCGTCGAGTTGCGTTGTGCATACGATGGGAGTGCGTTGATGACCCTGGATGAACTCAATTCTGCCGTAGCGGCGACGACCGGCAAGCCGAAGGCCGAGGCGGCCAAATCGGTGGCGGCCGTGCTGCACGGTATCCAGGACGCCTTGACCAAGGGTCAGAAGGTCTCGATCGCCGGTTTCGGTGTGTTCGAGGTCGCGGAGCGGCCGGAGCGCGAGGGCCGCAATCCACAAACGGGTGAGGCGATCAAGATTGCCGCCAGCCGCGCCGTCAAGTTCAAGCCCGGCAAGGGCTTGAAAGACGCGGTTAACGGCTGAAGCGGTCGACGGTTCGCCGCATCACGCGGCGAACCGTGTTCCCAGGCAGCAGCGCGTGCCGCCGTTCGGCAACGGGATCAGATGCCCTCGCCGCGGTGAATGCCGCATTCGGTCTTATCCAGCTGCCACCATCGTCCGGCACGGGCATCCTCGCCCTCCTTGACCGGGCGCGTGCAGGGCATGCAGCCGATCGAAGGATATCCCCGTGCCAGGAGGGGATGCAGCGGTAACTGTCGCAACCGGCGATATTGCCGGATGTCGTCCATCGACCAATTGACCAACGGATTGAGCTTGAGCTGACCGGTAACCGGATCGGTCTCGATCGCGGGCAATGCGGTCCGCAGGCCACCCTGGAAGCGCTTGCGACCGGTGATCCAGCCAGCGAACCCGGCCAATGCCTCGTCGAGCGGCTCGGTCTTGCGAATATGGCAGCAAAGATCGGGCTCCCGGTTCCACAGATCGCCGTTCGGGTCCGACTTCGCGAGCCCCGCCGGATCGGGCCGAATCGACCGCACATCCTCGAGGCCGAGCCAGTCGACCAGTTCGTCCTTGTGCGCGAGCGTCTCCGGAAACAGCTTGCCGGTTTCCAGGAAGATCACCGGCGTGCGCCGATCGATGCTGGCGATCATGTCGAGCAGGACGGCACTCTCCGCCCCGAACGACGACACCATGGCGATCTGCCCGGCGAATGGCCCGGTCAGCGCCGCGCGCAACAGGGCCAGCCCGTCGAGCTCGCCCCAGGTGCTGCGCGCCCAGTCCAGCGATACCCGCTCGGTTCCCGTTTCCATTGTCCCGACCGCTGCCATCGCACCACGACCCTCGGCCAAAAATTGGCTGGGGTTTATGTACTCACACGACTCCCGAATGTAAATGGCTGTGAACTACAAGTTTTCTCTGGGATATGGAGTCGACTGCATACAAACTGCGCAAGGGGCGGCAATGGCGCGCGCCCGCGTGCGGACGCTAGGCAGGCCTGCGCGCGCGGCCTATCGTGGGCATCCCGTGGCACGGGCGTTGCATCTTCATGTGGCAACGGAACATAGATGAGGGTCCGCTTGATGCAGGTGCAGACGCAAGGCGCCGCAGCCCCATTGACGGGAGCGCTGGCGGACTATGACGCCGGCGGTTATTTCTGCGAGTTCGAGCATTGTGTTGCGCAGAGTGCTGCCGGCAGCCTGATCCGATCCAGGCTGGATGCTCTGGGGCTGGCAGAGCTCGCCAATCGAGCGCGTGCGGCCGAAGCCGAGCTGTACAATCAGGGCATCACCTTCACGATCTACAGTGACGGCGATGCCATCGACCGGATCCTGCCGTTCGACGTCATCCCACGCATCATCACGGCCAAGGACTGGGCGGTGATCGAGGCCGGCGTCCGGCAGCGGGTGCAGACGCTCAACCTGTTCCTGGCCGACATCTACGGCCCGCAGAAAGTGCTCAAGGACGGGATCATCCCGTCTGAACTGGTACTGGGCAACGCCAACTACCGGCCCGAGATGTGCGGGCTGGAGCTGCCGCATGGCACCTACATCCACATCAACGGCACGGACCTCGTCCGCGATGCGCACGGCAAGTTCCGCGTGCTCGAGGATAACGGACGCGCACCGTCGGGTGTGTCCTACGTGGTCGAGAACCGGCATCTGATGTTGCGTGCCTTCTCCGACCTGATGAAGGACGTGCCGGTGCGCCCGGTGTCCGACTATGGCCGGCAGCTGCACGAGAAGCTGTGCGAGGTGGCGCCGGCGGAAGTTGTCGACCCCCAGGTGGTGTTGCTGTCGCCGGGCGTGTTCAACTCGGCCTATTTCGAGCATGTCTTCCTCGCCCGCGAGATGGGCGTGCCGCTGGTCGAGGGTCGCGACCTCGTGGTCGAGAACGACCGGGTGTTCATGCGTACCGTCGCCGGCCCGGTCCGGGTGGACATGATCTATCGCCGGCTCAACGACGATTTTCTCGATCCCGAGGCGTTCAACGCCGAGAGCATGCTGGGCGTGCCGGGGCTGATGCGCGCCTACCGCAAGGGCACTGTGGCGCTGGCCAACGCCATCGGTACCGGCGTTGCCGACGACAAGGCGGTCTACGCCTATGTGCCGCGCCTGATCCGCTACTATCTGAGCGAGGACCCGGTCATCGACAATGTCGAGACCCGGATCTGCCGCGAGCCAGACGCCTTGGCCTACACGCTGGAGCATCTGGCCGAGCTGGTGGTCAAGCCGGTCGGTGAATCCGGCGGTTACGGCATCACAATCGGACCGCGCGCCACCAAGGGCGAGATCGCTCTCGCCCGTGAGCGGCTGCTGGCCGATCCGGCCAACTATATCAGTCAGCCCGTGATCGACCTGTCCGTGGCTCCGACCCTGATCGACGGGGCCATGGAGCCTCGGCACGTCGACCTGCGGCCGTTCGCCGTCACCGGCAAGACCACCTGGGTGCTGCCCGGTGGCCTGTCGCGGGTTGCGCTCAAGCGCGGCTCGCTCGTCGTCAACTCCTCCCAGGGCGGTGGCTCGAAAGATACCTGGGTGCTGCAGGAGCGCCCGGCATGACCCGTCTTCTCTCGCGTTCGGCGGAAAACCTGTTCTGGCTCGCTCGCTACATCGAGCGCGCCGAGAATCTGGCCCGCATCCTGGATGTCCAGGAGACCTTCGCCCGTGACAGCGGCGGGCGGCAGGACTGGCGCATGGTGCTGGTCATCAATGCGGATGCCGAAGCGTTCTACAAGCTGCACACCGAGGCGGTCTCGGCCAACGTGCTGCGCTTCTACATCACCGAGCGCACCAACCCGACCTCGATCTTCGCGTCGGTCCATGCCGCCCGCGAGAATGCCCGGGCGCTGCGGCCGCTGATCTCGACCGAAATGTGGCGGCAGCTCAACATGCTCTACAACCGCCTGCTGGCGCTGAAGCCGGCGGACGTGGCGGAAGAGAAGCTGTCGGGCCTGTGCGACTGGATCAAGCGCGGCTGCGACGCGCATACCGGCATCACCGCCGGCACGTTCTACCGTGACGAAGGCTGGTGCTTCTACCAGCTCGGCGCCGCCATCGAGTGTGCCGACCAGACGACCCGTCTGCTGGACGCGAAGTTCCTGAATTTCATGGCCCAGGATGAGCACGACCCGGGCTCCGCCTCCGACAGCTTCTACTGGATGGCACTGCTGCGCTCGGCAGCCGGCTACCAGGCGTTCCGCCGGCGCCATCCGCGCGGCATGGACCCCGAGCAGGTGGCCGCCTTCCTGCTCTCCGACCCCTGCTTTCCGCGCTCGGTCGCCTGCTGCCTGGGCATCATCGACGAGCAGCTCAACGTTCTGCGCCGTTTCTATGGTCTGCGCGCGGCCGGTCCTGCCCTGGAGTTCCTGGACGAGATCCGCGACAATCTGGAGGTCCGCAAGGTCAAGGCGGCGATCGGCAAGGGTGAGCTGCACCGCTTCGACGACTTCCTGCAGCGCAGCTTCAACCAGCTCACGACGCTGATCGCAGACGCGTTCTTCCTCCATGCGCCGGTGGCCGGCGAGGCGGCGGCGAAGGCCAGCGTCCCCGCCTGAGCGGGCCGCCCCCACTTCATGCCCCGCCTCGAGGTTCATCACGCCACGGTCTACCATTATGCGCGGCCGGTGGAGTTCGGGCAGCATCGCGCCATGCTGCGCCCGCGCGACAGCCACGACCTCAAGCTCCGGTCGGCGACGCTGGCTGTCTCGCCGCATGCGGACGTGCGTTGGGTGCATGACGTGTTCGGCAACTCGATCACGCTGCTCGACTTCCACCATACGGCGGCCGAGTTGCGGATCGACAGCTGGATCGAGATCGAGCCGTTCGCGCTGGATACGCCCCACTATCATATCGCCGCCGAGGCCGAGCGCTGGCCGTTCGCCTACGGCACCGAGGACCGTCGCGATCTCGGGCTCACCTTGAACCGGCACTATCCGGACGGTCGCGGCAAGGTACGCAAATGGGCCCTGGAGCTGCTGGGTCCGGGCGAGCACGGCACGATCGAGCTGCTGACGACCCTCACCCAGCGGATCAAGGAGCGCCTGCGCTACGTCGCTCGCGACGACGAGGGCACCCAGCGGCCGCTCGAGACGCTGGCCAAGGGCAGCGGCACCTGCCGGGATTATGCGCTGCTGATGATGGAAGCCGCGCGCGCCCTCGGTTTCGCCGCCCGCTTCGTCACCGGCTACCTCTACGACCCGGCCCTCGACGGCGGCCCCTCCGGCACGCAGGGTGCCGGCGCCACCCACGCCTGGGTCCAGATCTACCTGCCTGGTGCCGGCTGGGTCGAGTTCGACCCCACCAATGGCATCATAGGCGGCCGGAACCTGATCCGCGTCGGTGTCGCGCGCGACCCGAAGCAGGCGATTCCCCTTGCCGGCAGCTTCATCGGCTCGCTGCAGGACTATCTGGGGATGACGGTCGAGGTACGCGTGGAGCGCATCGTCGACCGCAGCCCTGCCTAAGGCGGCGAAGCCCGCTCGACGTGGCAGGCAGCGCAGGCCTTGACCGGGCCGGCCTTGAGCCCGGCGGCCTGACGGGCACGATGGCAGTCGGTGCAGAAGGCGTGGAACACGGTGTCGATCCGCCGCCACTCGGTGGTGCCCCACGCCTTGTGGCAGGCGAGGCAGGGCTGCGGCCCCAGGCGCGGCCCGGTGAAATTATGGTGGCAGGTCACGCAGTTGATGCCCCGATGGAACTTGTGGTCGAAGCGCGTCGGCAGCAGCAGGCCCGACGCCAGCCGTCCCAGCCGGACCTGCGAGGCCATGATCGACGCCGCTACCAGCAGCACCCCGGCGACAGTGACGGCCAGCCAGCGTCGTCGCATGGTCAGCCACGCAGCCGACCGACCGTGAGCGGCAGGGCGATCAGCAGCGTCAGCAGTGCCAGCAGGAGCAGCAGCAGACGGCCCGTGGCACCCGGCACCGCAGCCCATGGCTCGTCAGCTGGATGCAGGCGCCAGCAGGACCACGGTCGGCCCGTGAGCCGCGCCGCCATCGCCGGCAGCACCAGGAGCAGGAAGACGAGCACGAACGGCAGGCCGCGCCACGGAGTGGAGACTTTGGCCAAAGAAGTCAGCACGTGGACCGTGGCCAGGACGCCCACCGCAATCCCGGCCCAGCTGTGCAGCGACGGCGGCCGCGTCGCAATCGCCGCGCGGCGAAGGCAGGGCTCGCGGCCCACGATCGTGACGAGCAGCGCCACGGCAGCCAGCACCCCGGCCAGCACGTGCAGCGGCATCTGCCAGCCGAGATAGTCCAGCACGAAGGGATCACCCGCCACCATCACCGCGACGTGCCCGGCCACCAGGGCCAGCATCGCGTTCCCGGCCACCCGGTGCAGCCGGTAGCGGTAGGGCGTCATCGCCAGCCGCGGCCAAGGGGCGGTGCGCAAGGTGATGACCGCCGCAGCGCAGGCAGCGTAGCCCAGCCCGGCTGCGACCTCCCATGGCGGCTCATAGACGACGAACGGCGGCAGCGCCGGCGCCAGGACCGTCACCCCCAGCATCGACCAGCCCCAGCGGTCGACGAACGGCTTTGGTCCGGTGACCGGCAAGGTGGGGCGCCTGGTCAAGGTCGGCGACGGTGAACTGGAACGCCGGCGGCTAGCTTGCCAGGACCTTCGGGGTCAGCGTCGCCATCGCCTCGACCGTGGCCTCGAAGCTCGTGAGACACGCGTTGGAGCCGAGGCCGGTGGCCACCAGGGCGGAGGTCGCCGTGGCCAGCCGTGCGCATTGCTCGAGGTCCCAGCCCCGATGCAGGCCGGCGATGAAGCCGGCCGTGTAGCTGTCGCCGCAGCCGCTCGTGTCGGACACGGTCACATCGAAGGCCGGAATCCGCACCCGGCTGCCGTCGGCGGCCACGATCAGCGAGCCCTCGCCGCCCATGGTCAGCGCGCAGACCTTGACGCCACGATCGAGGAAGAACCGCGCGATGGCGTCCGGGTCGCTCAGCCCCGACATCTCCGACGCCTCCTCGATGCTGGGCAGGAAATAGTCGATGTGCGGCAGCAGCGGCTCCACCAGCCCTAAGGTCTCGCCGGTCGCCTGGATCAGATCGAAGGTCGTCGTCCGCCCCAGCTCCTTCGCCCGCGCCAGCACGCGGCGGGTCGGCTCGCCGTCGAAGGAGCGCAGCAGGCCGGTGCCGCCGACATGGACGAAGGTCGCATCCAGGGCCGCATCATCCTCCTCCGGCGCGAGGTTGAACAGGGCGGCGGCACCGGGGACGTGCCAGGCG
>JBATRI010000281.1:0-2963 GCA_049292515.1 Geminicoccaceae bacterium | reverse complement strand
GCCAGCAGCAGCGGCGGCAGCGCCAGCGCCAGCGGAAAGCCGGCCGTGGCGGCCGACTGCATCAGCGCCCCGGCATAAGGCGGGCCGGCGATGGCGCCGAGCTGGAAGGTCATCACGAAGGCGGTGTTGGCCTGGGTCAGGTCCGCCCCCCGGAACCGCTCGCCCACCAGGGTCAGCGACAGCGTGTAGAGCCCGCCCATCACCCCGCCCAGCAGCACCAGCAGCGGCCACAGCAGTGTCGGCACGGCGACCGCCGAGGACATCAGGAGCTGGCCCGCGACCGCGATCAGGGCGCACAGCAGCATGACCCGCGGGCGCGACCAGCGATCGCCGAGCCAGCCCAGCGGGTATTGCAGCAGGATGTTGCCGGAGATCCAGACGCTGAGCAGCCCGGCCGCCGTGCCCTCGCTCATGCCGCGGCCGAGCGCGTAGATCGGCAGCAGCGCGAACTGGGCCGCCTCCAGCACCGCGTAGACGAACACGGCGGCCATCGCGATCGGTGCGACCCGCCAGGTGTCGACCAGACGATGCCCGTCACCGCCATGGGTCGGCGCCAGCCGGCCTTCGACGCTGCGCAGCATCCCGGCCGGGATCAGGCCGGCGGCGAACAGCGCGCTCGCCAGGATGAAAGGCGTCCAGCCGTCGCTGCCTGCCACGCCCAGGATCAGCGGCCCGCCGGCATAGCCGACGGAGAACAGGGTCGCATAGATGCCCAGCACCCGACCACGGATCGCATCCGGGGTCAGCGCGTTGACCGCAGCCTCGCTCAGGACGAACAGCAACGCGCCACCGCAGCCGAACAGCAGGCGGACGACGAACCAGAACCAGGGATCGACCCAGAGCGGGAAGACCAGCATGCAGCCTGCCGCCACCACGAGGCTGAGCCGCATGCAGTTCACCGGCCCGAGCCGGGTGAGCAGCCCGCCGATGAATGGGGCGATCAGGAAGATGCCGAAGCCGCCGGCGGCGGAGTTGAGGCCGATGGTGAACGCGTCCACGCCGTGCCGCTCGAGCACGACCGACAGCAGCGGCACGGCCAGCGAGACCGTCATGCCGACCAGCGTCGCGGTCAGCATGACCCATGCAAGGTCCCGCCACTCGGGCGGCAGCACGCGCATGGGGATCAGCGGCGGCGGCGTTGCGGCTTGGCGGGGCGGCGGAAACGCTCGCCGCCCTTGCGCGGTCCGGCCTTCTTCCACGCCGCCCGCGCCAGCTCGGCACCCTTGCCGGGCTCGTGCGAATCGAGACGGAACAGTAGCGTGCCCTGCACGGGGTCGGCCTCGACCAGCTCGACCTTGACCCGGTCGCCCAGCGCGAAGCACTCGCCGGTGCGCTGCCCGACCAGGGCCTGATGGCGCTCGTCGAGCTGGAAGGCGTCGTCGCCCAGGGTCGAGACCGGCACCAGCCCGTCGGCGCCGATGCCGTCCAGCGTCACGAACAGGCCGAAATAGACGGCCGTCGTCACCCGGGCCTCGAACACGCTGCCGACCCGGTCGGCCAAGAACTGCGCCACCAGCCGCTCATAGGCGCGGCGCTCGGCCTCCATCGCCTTGCGCTCGGTCCGCGACAGGTGGTCGCCCAGGCTCGCCAGCTGCGCGTCGTCCACATCCGCCCCCAGCCCGTCGGCGCCGAGCCCAAGATGGCCGATCAGGGCGCGATGGACGACGAGGTCGCTGTAGCGCCGGATCGGCGAGGTGAAGTGGGCGTAGCGCTTCAGGTTGAGGCCGAAATGGCCGATGTTCTTGGGCGAGTAGATCGCCTGCGCCTGGCTGCGCAGCACGAAGCTGGACGCCATCTCGCGCATGTCGTGCTCGGCCAGCGCCTGCAGCAGCTTGGTGAAGTCGCCGGGCTTTTTCGCGGTGCGGCTCCACGGCACGCCCAGATGCTCGAGGAACTGGGCCAGGGCCTCGAGCTTCACTGGATCGGGCTTGTCGTGCACGCGGTAGAGGCAGGCCCGGGCGGCCTCCGCGAGCTCGCTCGCCGCCGCGACGTTAGCCGCGATCATGAACTCCTCGATCAGCATGTTGCTGGCCTGCCGGATGCGCGCCTCGACGCCCACGGGCCTGCCGTCGGCGTCGAAGACGATCTTGCGCTCGGGCAGCTCGAGCTCGATCGTGCCGCGAGCGTGCCGCGCCTCGAGCAGCCGCTCGTAGGCCGCGTAGAGCGGCATGATCACCGACGTCAGCAGCGGCGCGGTCAGCTCGTCCGGCTGGCCGTCGTGGGCCGCCTGCACCTGCGTGTAGGTCAGCCGCGCCCGGCTGCGCATCAGCCCGCGGCAGAACCGCCAGGAGCGGATCTGGCCCTTGCGGTCGATGGTGATCCAGACCGCGAAGCAGGCCCGGTCCCCGTCGGGCCGCAGCGAGCACAGATCGTTGGACAGCGCCTCCGGCAGCATCGGGATCACCCGGTCCGGGAAATAGACCGAGTTGCCGCGCTTTCTCGCCTCGCGATCGAGCGCGTTGTTCGGGCGGACATAGTGCGCCACGTCGGCAATCGCGATCAGCAGCCGATGCCCGCCCGGATTGTCGTCCGTCTCCACGGGCTCGGCCCAGACCGCGTCGTCGAAGTCGCGCGCATCCTCGCCGTCGATGGTGACCAGGGGGACGTGACGCAGGTCCTCGCGCCGGCCCAGCGGCACGGGCTCGGCGGCGGCCGCGAGATCCAGGGCCTCGGCCGGGAACACCATCGGCAGGCCCAGGGCCGCTGCCGTCATCAGGCTGAGCGCCTTGGGGTCGTCCGGGCGCCCGACCCGCTCCTTGACCTTGACCCGCGCCGGCCCGAGCCGGCGGCTGGGCACGATCTCGGCCACGACCAGATCGCCCACCGTGGCCCCGGCCAGGTCCCCCGGTGCGACCATGAACTCGATCCGGGCCTTGCGGTCGGCCGAGCGGATGCGCAGCCCGTCGCCCGCACCCTCGACGATGCCGGTGACCTCGCGCGGCTGCCGCGGCAGGACCCGCAGC
>JBATRI010000280.1:0-16911 GCA_049292515.1 Geminicoccaceae bacterium | reverse complement strand
GTCCAGCGGCTCGGCTGCGGCGGTGGCCGACCGCATGTGCCCGCTGGCGCTGGGGACGCAGACCAACGGCTCCGTCGTCCGCCCGGCCAGCTTCTGCGGTGTGGTCGGGTTCAAGCCGACCCACGGGCTGATCAGCCGCGCCGGGGTGCTGATGCAGTCACGCACGCTGGACCATGTCGGCGTGTTCGCGCGAGACGTGGCGGATGCCGCCATGCTGGCCGACCTGCTGGTGGGCTACGACGCGGGCGACCTTGACACCCGGCCCGCTGCGGCACCGGGGCTCCTGACTGCCGCCACGGCGGATGGTGTGCCGCCGCCGAGCTTCGCCTTCGTCCGCACGCCGGTCTGGGACAGCGCCGAGGCAGCCACCCAGGCAGCGTTCGAGGAGCTGGTCGAGAACCTGGGGGATCGTACCGTCGAGATCGCCCTGCCCGACGGCTTTGCCCAGGCGCATACCGCCCTCAGCGCGATCATGGTGGCGGAGCAGGCCTTCAACTACGGCGCGCTCTGGGAGCGCGGCCGTGACGGGATGAGCCCCGCGTTGCGCGGGATGATCGAGCGTGGCCGGACGGTCACGGCGGTCGAATGGCATCAGGCCGTGGCTACGGCCCTGGCGCTGCGGCATTTGATTGCGCCCTGGTTCGAGCGTTACGACGCGATCCTGACGCCGGCGGCCACGGGCGAGGCGCCGATCGGTCTGGACAGCACTGGCAACCCCGTCTTCTGCACGATCTGGTCGTTGCTCGGTGTGCCGGCGATAAGCCTGCCGCTGCTGCGGGGGCCTGCCGGCCTGCCGGTGGGCGTTCAGCTGGTCGGCCGACAGCGCGAGGATGGACGTCTGCTCAAGGCAGCCGCGTGGCTGGAGCGCCACGTCGCCAGCTGAAGCGCACAGCTCGCGGCGGCAGCCACTGGCCCGTCCTCCGCCCAATCAAACGCGTGTGAGCCCACCAGGACGGCCGGTGGCGCGGATGGTGCCCGGCACGTAGAACGAGTGTGTCGCTGCTACCACAAGGCAAACGGCAGCCTGTGTCGGTCCGCATTGAGGTTGTCCAGGCGCCGCTCGAAGAGTAGCTACTCAGGCGACCATCTCGTCTGTACGTGGCGTGCATCGTGACCTGCGACACGCCCGGACGCCTGCGTATACGGGCCCCGAGACGCCCCAAACCGGCAGTATGAATGAATGAGCGCACGGCCTGATCTTGACACGCCTTGGATCGGCACGCGCCGCCTGGTGCGGCGTTGGCTGGCTGCTGCCATCGCCGTGGCGGCGGCTTCCATGCCAAGCATCGCCATGGCGGACAACGGCGTCGGCGCATGGTCGGCCTTGGCCAAATGGCCTCTTGTGCCGCTGCATGCCGTGCTGCTGCCGGACGGCCGTGTCCTGACCTACGGCAGCAATGGCAACGGTGCACAGACCGGTCTCTTCATCTACGACATATGGAGCCCGAGCCAGGGCCTGGGGCCGGCCTCGCATTGGACACTGCCCAACACCACCGCGACGGACCTGTTCTGCAGCGCCCAGATCGTGCTGCCGCAGAGCGGCAATGTCGCCCTCCTGGGTGGCGACAATTGGATCGGCAAAAGGACGAACAATCTCGGCAACAACAACTCGGTGGTCTTCAGCGCGGCTGCCGGCGACACGCTGACGCGCGGTGCGAACATGCATCAGGCGCGCTGGTATGCGACCGCGACCACGCTGCCCAACGGCGAGATCTTCATCCAGGGCGGCTATGGTAACAAAGGCGGCCTGCCCGCCATCGACAATCCCGAGATCCGTGATGCGACGGGCAACTTCCGCGCCCTGACCGGCGTCAATGTCGCCGACATCTACTGGTGGTATCCGCGCAATTGGGTGGCGCCCGACGGGCGGATCTTCGGTTTTTCCAACAAGACCATGTATTACATCGACCCGACCGGGCAGGGGAAGATTACCCGCCTGGGCGACATGGCCGGGAACGGCCCGAGCGGCGCCACCTCCAGCGAGGTGATGTTTGCGCCGGGGCGGATCCTGCGCATCGGTGGCGGGTCCATCAATTCCAACGTCTTGAAGCCCGGCAAGAGTGCGGCCTCGATCATCGACCTGAACAGTGGCTCGCCGGTGATCACCAAGCTGCCGCCGATGCCTCGGCCGCTGCATTGGGCCAACACCACCGTTCTGCCGGACGGCAAGGTGGTGGTGACCGGTGGCAGCCCCATCAACAACGAGCTGGCCGGCGCCAATTACAACGCGCTGATCTGGGACCCGGCCCGCCCGGGCGTCTGGACGGTGGGTGCCAAGACGGTGGCCAAAGCTTCGCATGCCAGACTGTATCACTCGATCGGGATGCTGCTCCCTGACGGGACGATCCTGGTCGGCGGCTCGGGTGCGAATGGTGCGCTGGACCCGGCGCCGATCGAGAACACCAACGCCGAGATCTACTACCCGCCTTATCTGTTCACGGCGGCGGGGCAGTGGGCGCCGCGGCCACGGATCCTGAGCGCGCCGCCCGTGCTGACGGTCGGCACCGGCTTTGCCATGGCCGTCGACAACCCGCTCGGCGTCTCGCGGGTGACGCTGATCAAGACCGGCTCGGTGACCCACAGCTTCAACATGGAGCAGCGCTTCATGGAGCTGTCCTTCGTCCGCTCCGGCACCCAGCTGCTGGTGAACGCGCCGGCCAACCTCAACTTGGCCACTCCCGGCAAATACCTGCTGTTCGTCCTCAACGCCCAGGGCGTGCCGTCGATGGCCCGCATCGTCTCCGTGGCGAGTGCTGCCAATCCGCCTGTCCTGCAACCGTTCGATGGGCTGGAATATATCGCTTCCTATCCCGACCTGATCTCGGCATTCGGCGCCAACGCGGCCGCCGGAACCCAGCACTACGTGGCGATGGGGCAAAGCGAAGGTCGCGTGCCGAGCAGCTTCAACGCGCACCAGTATCTAGCGAACTACCCTGACCTGCAGGCGGCGTTCGGGACCAATCTCACCGCGGCGCGGACACATTACATCACCTTCGGCTACTTTGAGGGTCGTACCGACAAGGCGCCGCCGACCGGGTACTGATTCGACTCCGGCAGCGGGCGTGATCTGCTGCCGGGGCCGAATTGGCTCCGGCCGAATCCCGTTGACTGGTTCTTTTGCGGGCACGGCTCGCCGCCTAGCCTTCGCCTCGCGAGGCACGAACTCGCGGACGTGGGGGAAAGGTCAAAGCCATGCGACATGCTCCAGCGACAAGCGGCGCCAAGCCGCTGCCCGCACCCTGCGCTCGCCCGCCGAAATGGCCGAACGGCTGGAAGGCCGGCGCTGCCCTCGTCGCGATGGTGGCCGCCTCCGCCGGCCTTGGCGGCACCGCCATGGCGCAGGACAAGGACATCTCGATCTATTTCGTCGGCTGCGCCGCGCCGACCGGATTTCATGGCTATCTGGCCCGCGGTGCCGAGGAGGCCGGGGCCAATCTGGGCGTCAAGGTTACCTACATCTTCCCCGACCAGCTGACGATTCCCAACCAGGTGCAGAAGATCGAGGAGGCGATTGCCGCGCAGGCGAATGGGATCGCCGTCTGCGCCTTCGCCGAGGATTCCGCCTACACCGAGGTGTCGGCTCGGGCGAAGGAAGCCGGGATCGCCTTCGGCAGTGCCGCGGCGCCGCCGACCGGCAAGCAGGTCCGCGACCCCGACGACATCTTCCTGTTCCGCACGGGCTCGGACGAGCGGGCTGCCGGCGCGCTGACGGCGCAGCGGCTCGTATCCATGGGCGTGAAGGGCCGCGTCGTGGTCGGCGACCAGCAGCCGGGCGACGCCAGCTGCCGTGACCGCGCCGATTCGCAGATCGAGGCGCTCAAGGCCGCCGGGATCGAGGCGGATTTCCTCGAGCTGACGATGGACCCCGGGCAGCAGTCCGAATCGCTCTTCAACTATCTCCGGCTGCACCCCGACACGGCGGCAGCGACCAGCGTCTGCGACGTGATCGACGGCTTCCTGACCGCCAAGGCGGACAGCGGTCGCGACGATCTGATCCTGACCGGCTACGACATCGTCGCCCAGTCGCTGGAGGCGATCAAGGACGGGCGGCAGGCCTTCACGATCGACCAGCAGCAGTTCTGGCGCGGCTACATGCCGGTGCTGCTGCTGACCCATCAGATCAAGTATGGCCTGACCCAGGCCAACTATTTCCTGACCGGCCCGACCATCGTCGATGCCTCGAACGTCGACAAGGTTTCCGCCCTGGTCAAGGAAGGCTACCGGTAGGGTGGCCTGGGGCGTGACGTCCGAGAAGCCCTCGCGCTGGCAGGATCTCGGCGAATCGCTGCGGCGGTTCATGCTGCGGCCGGAGGCGACCTCGGTCGCCGCCGTGCTGATCCTGTTCGTCGTCTTCGCTGCCCTCAGCCCGCAGCTGTTCCCGACCAGGCTCACCTACATCAGCATCATGGCGGTGGCGGCCGAGCTCGGCGTCGTCAGCATCGGCGTCACGCTCCTGATGATCGGCGGCCATTTCGACCTGTCGGTGGGCGCCGTTCTCGGGCTGACCTCCTATGTCTGTGTCGTGCTGATGCGCGATTTCGGCCTGCCGCCGATCGTGGCCGGGCCGGCGGCGGTGGCGGTCGGTGCCGCCTTGGGTGCGCTCAACGGGGCGATCGTGGTCCGGTTCCGGATCCACTCCTTCGTGGTTACCCTGGGCACGATGCTGATCTGGCGCGGGGTGCTGATTGCGCTGACGGGTGGCTTTCCGATGACGGTCACCATCCCGGCCGAGTTCAAGAGCATCATGTCGGGGCCGCTGCTCGCCGGCTTTCGGATGTCGATGCTGTGGTTCTTCGTCATCGCCGTTCTCGGTACCGTGCTGCTGACACGAACCCGGCTCGGCAACTGGATCCAGGCCCGCGGCCAGAACGAGCAGGCGGCGCGCAACCTCGGCGTGCCGGTGGATCGGGTCTCGATCATTCTCTTCATGATCGCCTCGGCGCTGGCGGCGATGGCCGGCGTCATCCAGGTGGCGCGGTTCTCGTCGGTCGACGCGCTGCGCGGCGAAGGCATGGAGCTGCAGGCGGTGGCCGTGACCGTCATCGGCGGCACGCTGCTGGCCGGCGGCTACGGCAGCGTGGTCGGCACGCTGCTCGGTGCGATCACCTTCGGCATGATCCAGGTGGGGCTGGTCCTGGCCGGGGCGCCCGGGCATTTCTTCCGCACGCTGACCGGGGTCATCGTCGTCGGTGCGGTCATCTTGAACACCTCGGTTGCCCGCCGTATGGCAAAATCGAAGCCGCTCGGCGGCTATCGGCGCGACAGCACGGATGCCGACGCCGCCATCAAGGCCGAGCGGGCGCGGGAGCAGGTGTCATGAGCGGGCCGTCGCTGCCCTCGGCTCAGGAAGGCACCGGCTTCGACGACCTGCGTCGCCGGCGGGTCATCGAGCCGATCCCACCCGATGCCGTGCCGGTCATCGAGGCGATCAACCTCTCCAAGGGCTTCGGCGCCACGACCGCCCTGGTCGACGTCTCGCTCAAGGCCTATGCCGGGCGGATCCTGGCCCTGCTCGGCGACAACGGTGCGGGCAAGTCGACCCTGATCAAGATCCTTTCCGGCGTGTTCCCGCCCGACCGGGGCGAGCTGCGCTTCAAGGGCGAGCCGGTCGTCTTCACCAACCCGGCCCAGGCGCGCGAGCGGGGCATCGCCACGGTGTTCCAGGACCTGGCCGTCTGCGAGCTGCTGTCGGTGACGCGCAACATCGTGCTCGGCCGCGAGCCGCAGAAGGGCTTCGGGCCGTTCAAGCTGCTCGACCTGAAGCGGGCCGACGAGATGGCGCGCTCGGCGCTGCATCAGCTGGGCGTACGCTGGGAGCGCGGCCTGGACGAGCGCGGCGTCAACATCTCGGGCGGCGAGCGCCAGTCGCTGGCGATCGCCCGGGCCATGTTCTTCGGCTCGTCGCTCTTGGTGCTGGACGAGCCGACCTCGGCTCTGGCCGTGCGCCAGGCGGGCAGGGTGCTCGAGCATATCGTCAAGGCGCGCGACCAGGGCCAGGCGGTGATCCTGATCACCCACAATTTCCGCCACGCTCTGTCGGTGGCCGACGATCTGACCGTGCTGGCGCAAGGGCGGGTCGCGGCCAATTTCCGCTGCGACGAGATCGAGCTGGACGACCTCACGGAACTGGTGGCGCGGGTCGGCTGAGCGGACCCCGGACCCGAAAGGAACAGAGTCGATGACCACGGATGCACCCGGCCGCAAGCGCGTCGTCGTCCACGAGGACGATGTCGGCATGTCGCACGGCGCCAACGTCGCCTTCGCCGAGCTGAGCCGCCTGGGCACCTGCAGCTCCGGCTCGGTCATGGCGCCGTGCCCATGGTTCCCCGAGGCCGCAGAGATCGCCGCCGGCAAGGCGGACCTCGATCTGGGCGTCCATCTCACCCTGACCAGCGAGCAGAAGCCGTTCCGCTGGCGGCCGCTGACCGCACCGTCGCCGGCGGCCGGTCTGACCGATGCAGCCGGCTACTTCTGGCCGGATGTGCCGTCGGTGCGCAGGCACGCGGCTCCGGAGGCCGTCGAGGCCGAGCTGCGGGCGCAGATCGACATGGTGCTGGCCGCCGGGATCGACGTCACCCATCTCGACGGCCACATGGGCACGGTGATGATGCCGGAGTTCGTCGCGATGTACCGCCGCCTGGGCCGCGACTACAGGCTGCCGATCCTGCTGGTGAAGGATCTCTCCCGCTTCAACCCGGCAAGCTATTCCGGCCCGATCGACACGGCACCCTACGATGGCGAGGTGGCGACGGCGCGAGCCGAGGGCCATCCGATCTTCGAGATCATCCACGAGACGCCGTGGGGCCGCAAAACCGACGCCGCCACCGCGTACCGCGAGATCTTCGCAGCGATCCCGGACGGGCTCACCTATCTGTCGATGCACTTCAACAAGCCGGGCGACTTCGAGCTGATCAACCCCGAGGACGCCCACCTGCGGACCGAGGAATATGCCCTGTTCTGCACGCCCACCATCGGCGATTGGGTGGACGAGTTCGGGCTCGAGCTGATCGGGATGCGAGGGCTGCGGGACGAGATGCGCGCTCAGGCCTGAGGGCCGGCGCCAGGTCCGGACGGGCGGGCGGCGATCGAGGCGAGCAGGCTCTCGATTTCCGCCTCGACCGCCTTCAGGTCCTCGCCACCCGACATGATCGAGATGATCTCGTCGCGCGAGATCGCGGATTTGTGGTAGGTCCCACGGTTGCGGCCGCGATTGAGCAGCGTGAACGTGTCGCCGACCGGATAGGCGTGGTGGATGTTGTGGCTGATGAAGATGACGGCCAGCCCCCGCATCCGCGCCTCGACGATGAACTTGAGCACGATCGCCGCCTGGTGCACGCCCAGGGCTGACGTCGGCTCGTCCAGGATGAGCACCTTGGCGCCGAAATGGACGGCGCGGGCGATGGCCACCGACTGGCGCTCGCCGCCGGAGAGCGTGCCCACCGCCTGGGTCGGGTCGCGCACGTCGATCCCGATGTCGGCCATCGCCTGGCGGGCGATGGCATTGGCGCGCACCTCGTCGATCCGCGACAGTGGCAGCCTGCTCAGCGTCGGCTCGCGGCCGAGGAAGAAGTTCCGGGTGATGCTCATCAGCGAGATCATGCCCAGATCCTGGAACACGGTGGCGACGCCGAGCTCCTGCGCGTCCCGTGGGCTGCGGAAGGCGACGAGCCGGCCATCGACCAGAATCTCGCCCCTGGTCGGCCGGTGGACGCCGGACAGCACCTTGATCAGGGTCGACTTGCCGGCCCCGTTGTCGCCCAGCAGGCAGTGGACCTCGCCGGGATAGACCTTGATGTCGATGTCCTGCAGGGCCCGCACCGAGCCGAAGGTGACGCTGACCCCGCGCAGCTCCATGGCCGGTATCGAGGTCATCTGCCGTCTCCACGCCCGAGCGCTTTCACGCGGATGTAGTTGTTGACCAGTACGGCGAGCAGGATGACCAGTCCCAGGAACACCTTGAACCAGTCCGTGTCGATGCCGGTATAGAAGATCCCCATCTGCACGAGGCCGAAGATCAGGGCGCCGAAGAGAACACCATAGACCGTGCCGTAGCCGCCGGTCAGCAGCACCCCGCCAATGACGGCGGCGATGATCGCCTCGAACTCCTTGAGCAGGCCGCGCGTGGTGTCGGCCGAGCCCGCCTCCATGACCTGGATCGTCGCCAGCAGGGTGGCCGCACAGGCGGTGCAGATGAACAGGCTGATCTTCACCCGGTCGACCGGCACGCCGACATTGCGCGCGACCACGGCATCACCGCCAGTGGCGAAGATCCAGTTGCCGTACTTGGTCCGCGTCAGGATGTAGCCGGCCACCGCGGTGATCCCGAGCCACCAGACGATCGACATCGGGATGCCGACGACGAACGGGACGCCGTCGCTGCGCGTGGCGATCCAGCCCTGGGCACCCATCCAGTGGAACAGGCCGGTGAGGATATGGCCGTTGAAGAGGGCGGCGGTCGACGGATCGGGCACGCCGTCCAGGATGTAGGGGATCTGCGTGCGGCCGGTCACGGCACGGGTGATGCCGATGGAAAGGCCGCGGAGGATGAACAAGGACGCCAGGGTGACGATGAACGACGGCAGCCGCGTCGCCACCACGATCAGGCCGTTCAGGTAGCCCACAAGTATTGCCACCAGGAAGGCGGCGCCGATGCCACCCCAGAGCGGCAGCTCGAAGTAACGCACGGCAAGCCCGATGATCACGCCTGCAAAGCCGATCATCGAGCCGACCGACAGATCGAACTCGCCGGCGATGATCAGCAATGCCGCCGCCGTGGCGATGATGCCGAGCTCGGCCGACAGTGTCAGAAAGGTCATCGCCCCTTGCAGGGAGTAGAGGTTCGCCGCTCCCGGCAGCAGGGCAAAGATGATGATCGTCGCCAGCAGCCCACCGGCGGCACCGGCCTCAGGTCGCCGCAGGAGCTGCGTGACCCGTCCGGTGCTGGCCACTCGCTCGTCCGGCCCGCGGGCGCGTTTCGATCTGATCTGGAGCCGGTCGTCGATGGCCAACGTTTCGCCTGGTGTGATCGCGGGTTCGTCCACCACCGTCATAGAGCTTCCCGACCGCTTGCGCCACGAAGGAGGCCGGGGCCGCGAGGGGCCCCGGCACGCTGCTCGACTCAGCGAATGCCTTCCTTGGCCAGCGCCAGGATCGCCTTCGCCTTGTCGGGCGTGTCGATGAACAAGGGACCGGTATAGGTATTGTTCAGCGGCCAGAAGCCATGGGTCGCATGCTCGACCAGATAGATCACCGGCAGGAAGCCCATCAGGTACTGCTGGGCATCCATGCCGAAGCCCATCTTCCCGGCGACTACCGCGTCCAGCACCTCGGGGCTGATGTCGAAAGTATAGAGCTTGTATTTGCCGAACAGCTCCATGTCGTCGAACATGGAGATCAGCGGGTTCGCGGCGCCCACACCCAGCGCGAACACGCCCTGCACGTCGGGATGCGCCGACAGGTAGGCTTCGGTGCGACGCCGGACATCGGCCGGATCGGGCGTCACCGCCACGACCTCGGTGCCGCCGCCGGAAGGCTTCAGCCCGTCGTTGAGCCCCTGGCAGCGCTCGTCGAGGCTGACATTGCCAACCTCGTGGTTGATGCAGACGACCTTGAGGATGCCTGCCTTCGCCAGGCGCTCGCCGGCCTTCTTGCCCGAATCATATTCCGAGACGGTGCCGACATAGAGTGTCGTTCCCATCTCGGTGCCCTGCTTCTCGCCGGAATCGACGACGACCAGGGGAATGTCGGATGCGAGCGCCGCGGTGACGGACTTGCGCATGGCGTTGGCGTCGGCCAGCGAGACGGCGATGCCGTCCGGCTTGGCGGCGATGGCCGCGTCCATCAATCTCGCCTGCTCGACCACGTCGAAGACTTGCGGCGCGTAGTAATCGACCTTGGCCCCGGTCAATGCGGCCCCGTCCTCGACACCGCGTTTGACCACCGACCAATAGGGGTCGGAGGCCGAGCCGTGGACCACGAACGCGATATGGACGTCCTTCGGCGCCTTCAGTCCGTCGGCCAGCACCGGACCGACGAGCAGGCTCGCCGACGCCAGTGCCCCGAGCATCAGTTTCGCGATATTGTTCATCCCCGTCTCCGCATGGTTGTTGGAGCGACAGTGACTTTTGCGTTGGCCTGCACCGAAAGCGGGCGGTGGGTTGGCAAGCGGCTGGCACGACGCGGGCAGGGCATTGATTTCGCGTCGCTGCCGGGGAAGCCGGTGGCACTGAGCGTCAATGTCCCCATCGCGTCATCAATTGGACAGGACTGAACGACGATTCCTGCAGCGGCGACAGAGCCATTTCGGCCTATTCGGATGGGTACGATTCTCGCTGCGATTTGTCTGCCGCCTGCACCCTGGTTGCGGTGGACGCGGTGGCCAATGGCTTTGTCAGATTGGGGCGGATTGGTTCTTTCAAACCAGGGGCCACGGGTACATCAAGCGCTACCATCGGGCCATTTGGAGTGTTCCATGTACATCGCCGGCGAGGAAGAGATCGACGCCATCGCCAAGGTCATCCGCTCGGGTGCGTTGTTCCGTTACGGTCCCGACAGCGAGTGCGAACGGTTCGAAGGGCGCTACGCCGGCTATCTGGGCATGGAGCATTTCGCCCTGGCGGCCAGCGGCACGTACGGGCTCGCGGCCGGCCTGATCGGGCTCGGGATCGGCCCCGGCGACGAGGTTCTGGTGCCGGCCCATACCTACATGGCGACGGCGACCGCGGTGCTCTCGGTCGGCGCCATTCCCATCATCGTCGACGTCGACGAGAGCATCACCATCGATCCCGTGGCACTGCGCGACGCGATCGGGCCGCGGACCCGGGCCGTCATCCCGGTGCACATGTGGGGTGCCGCGTGCAACATGAACGCGATCATGGAGATCGCGCAGAAGCATGGGCTCCTGGTGCTGGAAGATGTCTGTCAGGGCATCGGCGGCTCCTATGAAGGCCGCAAGCTCGGCAGCATCGGCCATGCCGGGGCCTACAGCTTCAATTTCTACAAGAACATCACCTGCGGCGAAGGTGGCGGCCTCGCCACCAACGACCCCAAGGTCGCCGAGCGGGCCAAGTGCGCCATCGACCCCTGCCATTTCTACTGGCAGGGCCGCACCGACGGCATCGTGCCGTTCGCCGGGATCGGCGCCCGGGCATCCGAGCTGATGGGGGCGATGCTCAACGTCCAGCTCGACCGCCTCGACGGCATGATCGCGGCCATGCGGGCGGAGAAGAAGGCGATCCTGGCCGGCACCCGGCATCTGGGCAATCTGGGTCTCGTGCCGTCGCCGATGAACAGCCCCGACCATGACTGTGCCACCCAGGTCATGTTCCTGCTGCCCACCGAGCAGGCGGCGCAGAAGTTCGCCAACACCATTCCCAGCGTCATCGCCGGCAAGACCGGCCGCCACAACTTCACCCAGTGGGATCAGGTGCTGATGCACGAGGGTGCGCATCATCCGGCGCTCAATCCCTACAAGCTGCCCGAGAACCAGGGCTGCCGGCTGACCTACCCGCCGGAGCTGGGCAAGCGCTCGCTCGACATCCTGAACCGCACGGTGATGATCGCCACCCATCCGCTGCACGGCGAGCAGCAGATCTCGGACACGATCCACAATATCGACGCGGCGGCACGGGTGGCGCTGGAGGCGGCTTCACTGGACGAGGTCGAGCTGCGCAGTGCCGCTCCGGTCGACCTGCAGAAGTTCGACAGCCTGCCGGAGGCCTAACCGCCGGCGGCGCCGAGGCGGACGAACGCCGCGCGCAGTGCCAGGACCGCGCGGAGGATCTGACGCTCGTCCAGGGCGGCGAAGCCCAGCAGCAGGCCGTTCTCCGGTGGAGTGGCGTGATAGTTGGTGGAGATCCCCTGGACGTCGAGACCTTCCCCGAGTGCTGCCGCGATCACGTCGCGGTCGGTGAAGGGCTGCTTGAAGCTGGCCAGGAGCTGCATGCCGGATTCGTTCTCGGTGACGGAGATCCACTCGTCCAGATGCTCGCGGCAAAGACGGACGAAGTTGGCCTGCCGGCGGGCGTAGAGCCGCCGCATCCGCTTGAGGTGCGTGGCGAAATAGCCCTGCTGGATGAAGTCGTGCACCGTCGCCTGCAGCAGCAGCGGCGCGAACTGGCCGGTGATGCTCACCGCCTTGTCGAAGGCGTCCGAGAGCTCGCGCGGGACGATCAGGTAGCCGATGCGCAGCGCCGGCATCAGCGTCTTGCCGAAGCTGCCGATGTAGACGACGCGGTCGGCGTGATCGAGGCCGCGCAGCGCCGGCACCGGGCTGCCGCGGAACCGGTACTCGCCGTCATAGTCGTCCTCGATGATCCAGGCGCCATGGCGCTCGGCGATGGCCAGCAGCTGCAGCCGCTCTTCGATGCGCATGATGGTGCCGAACGGCCACTGGCACGACGGCGTGACATAGATCAGCCGTGGCGGCGGCAGGTCCGGATCGGCGAGGCTCCAGCCGCGCCGGTCGACCCGCAGCGGTGCCAGCCGGCCGCCACCGGCGAGGAACGCGCTCTTGGCGCCGAGATAGCCCGGCTCCTCCATCCACACATGGTCGCCTTCGTCCATGAGCACACGGGAGACGAGGTCCAGTGCTGCCTGCGCGCCCGTGACGACGATCACCTGCTCGGCGGTGCAGTTGATGCCGCGCGACAGGCTGATGTTGCTGGCGATCGTCTGCCGCAGCCCGGGATGGCCGGCGAAGGAGTAGTAGCCCAGCAGGTTCTCGTCGCGGCTGCGCGCGTTGCGGACGAGCAGGCTGCTCCAGATCGAGAACGGGAAGGATTCCGTGTCGGGAACACCGGGATGGAAGTTCATCACGCCGGCATTGCGCGCCGGCTGCGGCCCCGCGACGATGGTTCGCCCCCGTGCCGACAGCCGCTCAGACCGGCACGGCCGCGCTGCCGCCGGTGTGATGGGTCGACCACCCTGCTGGATCATCGCGACCCACGTGCCCGAGCCCGCCCGGGCCTCGAGAAAGCCCTCGGCCAGCAGCTGGTCGTAGGCCGCGATGACGGTGTTGCGCCCGACCTTCAGATCCTCGGCCAGCGAGCGGGTCGACGGCAGCAGGCTCTGCGCCGGGATCTGGCCCGCCAGGATGTAGCGGCGCAGCGTGCCGTAGATCTGCCGATGCATCGGCTCGTCCGACTGGCGGTCCACGGACATGATGTCGAGCGACAGCCGCATGTGATCGGCCAAGGCGTCATCCTTCCGCAGGTCGAGTTGCATGGCCAGGTGTCCGTCACCGTGCCGTGGTCGACTGACCAAATGCAAGGGGCGTCAAGGGACCGTAGTCCCAACATCATCGGGGAGAAGCCAGATGCGTGCAGCGATCGTCGGGACCGGCGGTATCGCCCGCGTGCACCGACGGGTCATTAGGGATCTGGGCGGGGAGCTCGTTGGCGTCTGCGGGCGCTCCCTCGCCGCGGCGCGGGATTTCGGCGCCGTTCCCGCCTACGACAATCTGGCCGCCATGCTGCGCGAGCAACGGCCGGACGTGCTGCATGTCTGCACGCCCAATCACCTGCATGCCGAGCAGGCGCTGGCCGGATTCGCCGCCGGTGCCTACGTCGTCTGCGAGAAGCCCATGGCCACCTCGAGCGACGCGGCGCGGCGCATGATCGATGCCGCCGGCAAGGCCGGTCGTACCGGGGCCGTCGTCTACAACTATCGGGGCTATCCGCTGGTCGAGCTGTTGCGGCAGCAGATCCGTCGCGGCGAGTTCGGCACGTTGCGACGCGTGGGCGGCTGCTACCTGTCGGAGGACGCGTTCGACCCGCAGAAATACATGTGGCACTTCACGCCGGGCAGCGTCGGGCCGGCCTACGCGCTGATGGATATTGGGATACACTGGCTCGATCTCGTCGAGCACGTCACCGGCGAGCGGATCCAGGAGCTGTCGGCGCAGCTCTCCACCCACCAGCGCACTCGCATCTGGCGCGGCGGCGAAGGGCAGGGGCCGCGCCCGGACGGTCGGCCCCAGCCGGACGGCAGCGTGGCGGTGGACGTGGCGGTCGAGGACCAAGCCGACCTGCTGCTGCGCCTCGGCAATGGTGCTGCCGGTGCCGCCACCATCAGCGGCGTTTCGGTCGGCCATCCCAACACCATCGTCCTGTCCGTCGACGGCTCGACGAAAGGGTTCTGCTGGGACCAGCAGGAGCCGAACCTGGTCCGCGAGCGGACGCCGGCCGGCATTCTGCTCAGGCAGCGCACGCCCGGCGCCCTGGACCAGTCCTCGGCCTGGATGACCTCGCTGCCGGCGGGACATGCCGAAGGCTACATCGACGCCTTTCGCAACGTCGTGGCGCAGATCTGGGCCGGCATTCGCGGCGATGACGCAGCCTATCCGAGCTTCGCCGACGGCCTGCGCAGCCTGGTGCTGGTGGAAGCTGCGGTCCGGAGCGCCCGCGAGCGCCGCAGCGTCGAGGTGGTTCGAGATGGAATTTTCGGATGACTTGGGCTCGGTTTCTGATAGGTTTTCGAACAGGTTAAACTCGGGGAAAACACGACGATGGCGCCTGCGTTTCAAGAATTGGCGCTGCCTTGGCGGAATATTCCAGTATAGGCAAGTATCGTTGTGCCATGGAATGGAAATTGCACGTATGGTTCAGCGCCGAAATCTCGTTGTGAGCGCGGTGGTGGTCGCCGCCAGCATGTCCGTCGCCGGCTGTCAGCAGACGCTGACCAAGATGGGCCTGCCCGGCGGCGAGAAGCCGGCCGATCGCGTCGGCTATACCTGCTGCAACCTGCATCACGAGAGCGACTGGATCAGCGACAGCAACTATGCCGAATTGCCGATGATCGCCGTCGGGGCGCCGGCCACCGTCACCGGGTACGGCCGCAACTACGCCTCGGTGGACGTGGACGGCAAGCCGATGCGGCTGGGCCTCGACTATGGCCGCGAGCAGCAGACGCTGCAGGAGTTCGTCGACAAGATCGTGGTGACCGAGGACCCCAAGAAGAAGCTCGCGACCTTCCCGGCCAGTGTCCAGGACGCCATCCGGCAGGGTAAGGTGGGTGTCGGTATGACCAAGGAGCAGGTGATCATGGCGGTGGGCTACCCCATGGCCAACGAGACGACCTCGCTCGACGAGGACCTCTGGCGCTACTGGATCTCGAGCTTCGGGCCCTATCAGGTGTTGTGGGACGGCAAGGGCAGGGTGAAGGAGATCGCGGCCGACCAGCTCACCTACAACATCATCGCCTACCGGCCGAAGTAGCGCGCGCCGCCCGAGCGGACATTTTCTGGATGATCGATCCTTTCCTCTTCGCGCTGGCGGCGTTGGGCCTGCTGCTCACGCCCGGCCCGACCAACACGCTGCTGGCGACCTCGGGCGCCACCGTCGGCGCGCGCGCCTCGCTGCGTCTGATCCCGGCCGAGCTTGCCGGCTACGGCCTGGCAATCCTCGGCATAGCCCTGGCGCTCCGGCCGCTGCTCGGCACGCAGGCCGACCCCACCGTCTACCTGAAGGCGGCTCTGTCCTGCTACCTGATCTTCCTGGCCGTGCAGCTGTGGCGTGACGGTGGCATCACCGGCGACGAGCGGGCGGCGATCGGGCCGCGGCAGGTGTTCGTCACCACGCTGCTCAACCCCAAGGCCATCATCTTCGTCCTGGTGATCGTCCCGCACCTGCGCGACGGCGATCTCGTGGCGGCCGTGCCTTATCTGGCGGGCTTGGCTGGCCTGATCGTGGGGGTCGCCAGCACCTGGATCATGCTCGGGGCCTGGATGCGGCGGCGGACGCAGCACCTGCTCCGGCCCATGGTGATAAGGCGTGCCGGCTCGGTCGTGCTGGCCTGCTTCGCGGCGCTGCTGCTCGTGGTCTGAAGGCGCTCTCAGTCCAGCGGGTCGTAGTTGACGGTGGTGCGGGCGTCGGACTGGTAGAGCGAGTAGGAGAACCCCGCCACGGCCGCCGCATTGACCTTTTCCCGGAACAGGGGGCTGTCCTCGTTGGCGGCCCCCCAGAAGCCCTCTAGCCTGCCGCCCACCACCATGGACAGGCGCTCCGTCACCGGCATCCGGTACGAGCCCTGCAGGCGGGTGCCGAGATAGCCGGCCTTGGCCCGGTAGGCCGGGCGGTCGTCGCGGGCGTAGCGCGGCTTCACCTCGTAAAAATAGTCCATGTACGGCTCGCTGGCGAAGATCGGGCCGATGCCGAACCGCAGCCGGCTGCCGGCCCGCAGCAGATCGAGCCGCTTCCAGGAGAGCTCTGGGGCGAACACCAGGCCGCGATAGTCGACGCCCGAGAAGTCCGTGGTGAACGCCGCCCGGAAACCGAAGTCCAGGTCGAGCCGGCTGACATCTTCCTCGCGCAACAGGATGAGTCGCAGGTTGGGCCCGATCTCGCCCATCAGGTCGAGATCGGGCATACCTTCACGCGCCTTGTTGTCGCTCGAATCGGCGGGCAGGGCGCCGCTCAGGCTGACATCGAGCTGCACGCGCTCGCCGCGCAGGAAGCGGCCGCGCAGCCCGCTCTCGTCGCTGCGCAGGATCTCGCCGCGATAGATGAAGGTGGGCAGCGCGATGCCCTGCCAGTGGTTCTGCGCCGCGGCTGGATAGTCCGGGAACCAGCCCCCGCCGCCCGCAATGCCCAGCTCCCACAGCGGCCGCTCGGCCTCCGCCGCCGGCAGTGGCAGTGGCCACCAGGCCGCGAGCGCGCCGACGACGGCCAGGAGGTGCCGGCCAGTCACGATGCGCTGGATTCCTGCCGTCGCGCCACGACGAGGACGTTCGGAAGCGGCATGATTCCCCAGCAGGGCTCGATCTCGCAGGCGAAGCCCGCGCGCGCGAGGACCGCCAGATGCGCGCTCAGCGGCAGCGGCCGGACATGGGCGCGGCGGTAGAGGCCGGCCAGCCAGATCCCGGCGTCCGACAGCCAGCCCACCGTGCTCCGCCACCCGCGCTGCGGGTCGAAC
>JBATRI010000279.1:0-4173 GCA_049292515.1 Geminicoccaceae bacterium | reverse complement strand
GCGCGACGCGGCGTCCGATCCCGAGGAGCTCGGCAAGCCGGTTGGGCGCGATGTGGCGCTCGATCGCCGCAGTGCTGCCCGCGATCTGGGGATCGCTGGCGCCGTCCACCGGCTCGAGCAGCTCATTGCCGAGGCGGTCGCCTCCATCCCGCCCTGCCCGGGTGGGGCGGAGCTGCGGGCACAGATCCTGGCCGAATCGCGGCAGTTCCTGCCAAAGTCCCTGGTGCGCGCGGCCGCCTAAGCCTGGGCGATGCGCGCGCAGGTGGACATGGGCTCGCGAACGGCGCCCGCCTCGAGGCCATCCTGGCGGGAGCGCTGGCTCAGCGCTCGGGATCGCCTCCTGGCCAGCCCGCGCTTCCAGCACTGGGCGGCGGCATTCCCGCTCACCCGGCCCATTGCCCACCGGCGCGCCCGTGCCCTGTTCGATCTATGCGCCGGGTTCGTATACGCGCAGGTGCTGCTGGCCTGCGTGCAGCTACGCCTGTTCGAGATCCTGGCCGAGGGCCCACAGACCGGGCCGATCCTTGCCGGGCGGCTGGGACTGAGCCCGGAGGCCGCCCAGCGGCTGCTGCTGGCGGCCGTCTCCCTGGAGCTCGTCGAGCACCGCGGCCAGGGTCGGTTCGGGTTGGGGCAGCTCGGTGCGGCCTTTCTGGGCAATCCCGGCGTCGCCGCGATGGTCGAGCATCACACGCTACTCTACGGCGACCTGCACGATCCGGTGGCCCTGCTGCGCGGTGAGCGTGCTGGAACCGATCTCGGCCGCTACTGGGCCTACGCCTCAAGCGGCCGGCCGGCAGCGCTGGCGAGCGAGCAGGTGGCCGCCTATAGCACCCTCATGTCGGCCTCCCAGCCGCTGGTCGCCGGCGACATCCTGGACGCCTACCCACTAGATCGGCATCGCTGCCTGCTCGACGTAGGCGGTGGGGAAGGGGCGTTTCTGGCCGCTGCCGCTGCGCGCGCGCCTGAACTGCGCTTGATGCTGTTCGATTTGCCGCCGGTGGTCGAGCGGGCGCAGGCACGCCTCAGCGCGGCCGGACTCGCCGGGCGAACCGCGGTGTTCGGGGGCGACTTCAGCGCCGATCCGCTGCCTCAAGGTGCGGATGTCGTCTCCTTGGTGCGGGTCGCGCACGACCATGACGACCTGGTGGTGCTGGCGCTGCTGCAGGCAGCCCGCCGCGCCTTGCCGGACGACGGCGTGCTGCTCCTGGCCGAGCCGATGTCGGGCACGGCGGGGGCCCTGCCGATCGGCGACGCCTATTTCGGATTCTACCTGCTGGCGATGGGCAGTGGCCGGCCGCGCACGCCCGACGAGCTGCGCGCCATGCTCGGTGCGGCCGGTTTCTCTCGCGTCCAGCTGGCGCCGACGCGGCGGCCGTTGCTCACCCGCCTCCTCGTGGCGCGGCCCTGACATGACCTCGGAAAAAGTGTTAGTTTGCCTTGACAACATGATTGGTAAAGGTAGCCTGACACCTCAGGGAAGGCTGAAGCAGCCGACAGAGATTTGGATCGATTGATCGAATGGATACCCTCGCCGTAGTGCTGGACGCACCGGAACGCCTGCAGCTCAGCACGCTAGAGCTGACCGCGCCGGGCGACGAGGATGTCGTCGTCGACATCGAGTGGAGCGGCATCAGCACCGGCACCGAGCGGCTTCTGTATTCCGGCCGGATGCCTCAGTTCCCCGGCATGGGCTATCCACTGGTGCCCGGCTACGAATCGGTCGGGCGGGTCGTGTCCGCCGGCCCGCGCTCCGGCGGCAAGGTCGGCGAGCGGGTCTTCGTGCCGGGTGCTCGCTGCTTCGGCGACGTCCGCGGGCTGTTCGGCGGTGCCGCCGCCCGGCTGGTGGTGCCGGGTGCGCGCACGGTGACTATCGGCGACGATCTGGCCGAGCAGGGTGTTCTCCTGGCGCTGACCGCCACCGCCTATCACGCGACCGCCGCCGGAGCGGTGCCACCGGATCTCATCGTCGGGCACGGTGTTCTGGGGCGGCTGCTGGCGCGGCTCGCGGTGGCTGCCGGTGGCGAGCCGGTGGTGTGGGAGCGCAACCCCAGCCGGGTCGACGGCGCCCATGGCTACCGGGTGGTCGATCCCGCCGACGATCCACGCCGCGACTACCATGCCATCTACGATGCCAGCGGCGACTCGGCGCTCCTCGACACGCTGATCGCGCGCCTGGCGGCCGGCGGCGAGGTGGTGCTGGCCGGCTTCTACAGTGAGCCGCTGTCGTTCGCCTTTCCGCCCGCGTTCATGCGTGAGGCGCGGCTACGGGTCGCCGCCGAATGGCGCGAGCCCGACCTCGCGGCGGTCAAGGCGCTGATCGGGTCGGGTCGATTGGCGCTCGACGGCCTGATTACCCACCGCAGCCAGGCGGCTGAGGCGGCGGAAGCCTACCGGACGGCCTTCAACGACCCGGCCTGCCTGAAAATGATCCTGGATTGGAGAGCCCGCGCATGAGTCTCGATCACGGCAGTTCCGATCCCGCGGCGATGTCGCCCAACATGCACGACAATCTGCGGGCGGAGGCGGCGATCGAGCCCGATCCCGTGTCGACCGAGCCGCCCAAGAAAGAGACGCAGGTCATCGCGATCTACGGCAAGGGCGGCATCGGCAAGAGCTTCACGCTGGCCAACCTCAGCTACATGATGGCCCAGCAGGGCAAGCGGGTGCTGCTGATCGGCTGCGATCCGAAGAGCGACACGACTTCGCTTCTATTCGGCGGCCGCAGCTGCCCGACGATCATCGAGACCAGCTCCAAGAAGAAGCTGGCCGGCGAGAAGGTCGAGATCGGCGACGTCTGCTTCATCCGCGACGGCGTGTTCGCCATGGAGCTGGGTGGGCCCGAGGTCGGCCGCGGTTGCGGCGGGCGCGGCATCATCCACGGCTTCGAGTTGCTCGAGAAGCTGGGCTTCCACGAGTGGGGCTTCGACTACGTGCTGCTCGACTTCCTGGGCGACGTGGTCTGCGGCGGCTTCGGCCTGCCGATCGCACGGGACATGTGCCAAAAGGTGATCGTCGTCGGCTCGAACGACCTGCAGTCGCTCTATGTCGCCAACAATGTCTGCTCAGCGGTCGACTACTTCCGCAAGATGGGTGGCAATGTCGGTGTCGCCGGCATGGTCATCAACAAGGATGACGGCACCGGCGAGGCCCAGGCCTTCGCCAAGACCGTGGGCATCCCGGTTCTGGCCGCGATCCCGGCCGACGAGGACATCCGCCGCAAGAGCGCCAACTACGAGATCATTGGCATCCCCGGTGGCCGTTGGGCGTCGATGTTCGAGGAGTTGGCGACGCAGGTGGCCATCGCCCCGCCGGTGCGCCCGAACCCGCTGACCCAGGACACGCTGCTGGGTCTGTTCAGTGGTGAATCGGTCGGCCGCAACGTCGTCCTGCAGTCCGCCACCATCGCCGACATGTGCGGCACCACCATTCTCGAGAAGCCGTCGCTCGAGGTGATCTACGAGGGCGCCGCGTAGCGGCGGGCCGGACGATGACCTACACCGTGCCCCTGAGGAACGCGCCGCCACCGGCTGCCGCCAAGGCTGCGGCGGAACCGGCAGCCGGTGGCTGCCACGGCGGCCGCGAGACCATGCTCGAGGCGGCCAAGGCCGCCGGCAAGAGCGAGATGCTGGAAAAGCTGGCGGCCGACTATCCACGCGGGCCGCACGACCAGCCGCAGTCGATGTGCCCCGCTTTCGGCTCCCTGCGCGTCGGTCTGCGGATGCGGCGGACGGCCACGATCCTGTCGGGCTCGGCCTGCTGCGTCTACGGCCTGACCTTCACCTCGCACTTCTATGGTGCGAAGCGGACCGTGGGCTACGTGCCGTTCGATTCGGAGACGCTGGTCACCGGCCAGCTGTTCGAGGATATCCGCAACGCGGTCTTCGAAACCGCCCGGCCCGACGATTACGACGCGGTCGTCATCATCAATCTGTGCGTGCCCACCGCCTCGGGCGTACCGCTCGACCGGCTGCCGCGCCAGATCGAGGGCGTGCGCATCATCGGCATCGACGTGCCGGGCTTCGGCGTGCCGACCCATGCCGAGGCCAAGGACGTGCTGGCCGGGGCGATGCTCCGCTACGCCCGCCAGGAGGCCGAGCAGGGGCCGGTGCAGCGGCCGCGCGGGCCGCAGGCCGACGAGCCACGGGTCACCTTGCTGGGCGAGCTGTTCCCGGC
>JBATRI010000278.1:0-8710 GCA_049292515.1 Geminicoccaceae bacterium | reverse complement strand
GTCATGGCCGGCATCGTGGGGGCCGCCGGGCTGCGGCCGACCCTGGCCGCCGTTGAGCGCGGGGCCATGGTGGCACTGGCCAACAAGGAATGTCTGGTCTGCGCCGGCGATCTTTTCCTGCGCGAGGTGCGGCGGCACGGTGCGCACCTGCTGCCGGTGGATTCCGAGCACAACGCCATCTGGCAGGCGCTGCGCGGCTGTGACGCCACGGGTGTGCGCCGGCTGATCCTGACGGCTTCCGGCGGCCCCTTCCGGCACTGGAGCACCGGTGACATGGCGCACGTCACCCCCGAGCAGGCGGTCAAGCATCCGCGCTGGTCGATGGGCGCGAAGATCAGCGTCGACAGCGCCACGATGATGAACAAGGGTCTCGAGGTGATCGAGGCCCACCATCTGTTCGGCGTGGCCGAGCCTGCCATCGAGGTGCTGGTGCACCCGCAGTCGATCGTGCACAGCCTGGTCGATTTCACCGACGGCTCGATGCTGGCCCAGCTGGGCGAGCCCGACATGCGGATACCGATAGCGTCGACGCTGGGCTGGCCCGGGCGGCTGGCCACGCAGGCCCCGGTGCTGGATCTGTGCGCCCGCTCCGGCCTCGAGTTCGAGCAACCGGACCTGGAGCGGTTTCCGGCACTCGCTCTGGCCCGGGTCGCCTTGCGGCAGGGTGGTGGCGCGCCTACTGTATTGAACGCTGCCAACGAAGTGGCAGTGGCGGCGTTTCTTGCACGGCGGATCGGCTTTCTTGGCATCGCTCATACCGTGGGGCAGGTGCTGGAGCGGCTGCCATGCGCGGCCTGTGATGATCTCGAGGCGGTTGTCGCCTACGATGCCGACGCGCGACGCCTGGCCACCGAGGTCGTGGCCTCGACCAGCCATGGCATGCCTGCTTGAAGGACCTTAGCGCCCCATGCTCGCGACCATTACGCAGTATCTGATCCCCTTCCTGATCGTGCTCTCGGTCGTCGTGTTCGTGCACGAGTTCGGCCACTACTACGTCGCGCGGCGCAACGGTGTGCGGATCGAGGTCTTCTCGATCGGCTTCGGGCCGGAGCTGTTCGGGCGGAACGACCGCCACGGTACCAGGTGGAAATTCTGCGCGATCCCGCTGGGCGGCTACGTCAAGATGCTGGGCGACGCCGACGCGGCGAGTGCAGGAGTCGATCCGCGGCATGCGAAGGATCCGGACAGCTTCCCGGCCAAGAGCGTGTGGCAGCGGATGGCCATCGTCGTCGCCGGGCCGATGGCGAACTTCATCTTCGCCATTGTCGCCCTGGCGATCCTGTTCGCCGTGGTCGGGCGGCCGTTCACCCCACCCGAGGTCGGGGCGGTGCAGCCGGACAGCCCTGCTGCGGCGGCCGGCCTGGTGCCCGGCGACCGGATCACCGCAGTCGATGGTGGGTCGATCGCGAGCTTCGAGGAGCTGCAGGCCGCGGTCCGCGACAATGCGGGCCAGCCGCTGACGTTCACGCTGACCCGCGATGGCGAGGAGCAGGAAGTCACCGTGACCCCGGCGGCCAGCGAGATCGAGGACCGCTTCGGCAACAAGCAGCAGATCGGCCTGATCGGTGTCAGCCGGGCCGGGGTCGAGTATCGCCGCAGCAACCCGTTCTCGGCGCTGTTCGAGGCCACGGCCGAGACCGGCCGAATGATCGGCGGCACGCTCTACGCGCTGGGCCAGATGGTGGCCGGCACCCGGGGCACCCAGGAACTGGGTGGGCCGCTGCGGATCGCCCAGATGTCCGGGCAGATCGCCCAGGACGGCTTCGTGCCGGCCTTGTGGTTCACCGCCGTGCTGTCGATCAATCTCGGCCTGATCAACCTGTTCCCGATCCCGATGTTGGACGGTGGGCACCTCGCGATGTATTCGATCGAGGCCGCGCGAGGCCGGCCGCTCAACGAGCGGGCGCAGGAGATCGCCTTCCGGTGCGGATTGGCGATGGTGCTGAGCCTGATGGTGTTCGCCACCTGGAACGACCTCGTGCATCTCAAGGTGATCGAGTTCTTCTCGAACCTGATCTCGTAGCTGGTGCAATTTAGCCGTCTCGGCTAAGAATCTACTTGAGCCGGTCGCGAGACGAAGGTTGTCCATGATGTTTTTGCGCAGACTGTCGCTGGCCGCAGCGGCATTTCTCCTGCTCGTGCTGCCCAGTCTGCAGGCGGCGAGCCAAACAACCGACCTGATCCAGCGAATCGTGGTCGAGGGCAACCAGCGGATCGAGCCCAGCACGGTCGAGAGCTATCTGACGCTGCGGCCGGGCGAGGCCTACGATACCCAGAAGGTCGACGCATCGATCAAGAGTCTCTACGCGACCGGGCTGTTCGACGACGTCGCGATCGAGCGCCAAGGCGATGTGCTGCTGGTCAAGGTGGTCGAGAACCCGATCATCAACCGCATCGCCTTCGAGGGCAACAAGCGGCTCGAGACCAAGGTGCTGGAGAGCGAGATCCAGCTGCGGCCCCGGGTGGTCTACACCCGGGCACGGGTGCAGAACGCCGTCGGGCGCATCCTCGAGCTGTACCGCCGCAACGGCCGCTATGCCGCCCAGGTGGAGCCCAAGATCATCGAGCTCGACCAGAACCGGGTCGATCTGGTGTTCGAGATCAACGAAGGCCCGGTCACCGGCGTCGGCGGCATCAGCTTCATCGGCAACGAGCAGTTCAGCGACAGCACGCTGCGTGGGGTGATCGAGACCAAGGAGTCGGTCTGGTACCGGTTCTTCGGCACGTCGGACACCTACGATCCCGATCGGCTGAATTTCGACGAGGAGCTGCTGCGACGGTTCTACAACGCTCGCGGCTTTGCCGACTTCCAGGTGGTCTCGGCGATCGCCGAGCTGACGCCGGACGGCAAGGAATTCTTCATTACCTTCACCATCGAAGAAGGGCCGCAATACGAGTTCGGCGACGTCAAGGTCGAGACCACGCTCAAGGATCTCGGCACCGAGGAGCTGGTGGCACTGGCCCAGTCGGTGAAGGGCGACACCTTCAACGGCGACCTGATCGAGGCCACCGTGCAGGCGCTGACCGACGAGGTCGGCAGGCTCGGCTATGCGTTCGTCGACATCCAGCCGCTGCTGTTCAAGCATCCAGAGAACCTCACCGTCGACGTGACCTATCAGATCAACGAGGGTCAGAAGGTCTATGTCGAGCGGATCGACATCAGCGGCAATGTCCGCACGCTGGACGAGGTGATCCGGCGTGAGTTCAGGATCGCCGAGGGCGATGCGTTCAACACCGCGCTGCTGCGCCGCTCGCAGCAGCGCCTGCGCAATCTGGGCTTCTTCGAATCGGTCGACATCAAGACCGAGCAGGGCAGCGCACCGGACAAGGTGGTGATCAAGACCAGGGTGGTGGAGAAATCCACGGGCGAGCTCTCGTTCGGCGCCGGCTTCTCCACCCAGGACGGCGTGCTCGGCGACGTGCGGCTGCGCGAGCGAAATTTCCTCGGCAAGGGCCAGGATCTGAGCGCCAGCCTGCTGCTGTCGCAGCGTACCCAGTCCGCGGACATCAGCTTTACCGAGCCCTACTTCCTGGATCGGGACCTCGCCGCCGGTATCGACCTGTTCCAGACCCGGACCAATTTCGAGCAGCAATCGTCGTTCGATCAGACCAGCACCGGCGGCACGCTGCGCCTCGGCTATCCGCTGACCGAGAATCTGCGCCATTCGGTGCGCTACACGCTGCGTGACGACAGCATCCACAACATCGACGACGACGCATCGATCTTCATCAGGGAAGAGGAAGGCCATCGGGTGACGTCGCTGATCGGTCAGAGCTTCTCGTACGATCGCCGCGACGATCGATTCCTGCCCAGCAGTGGTTACTTCATGAAGCTGGATCAGGATCTGGCCGGATTTGGCGGCGACAACCGCTTCATCAGGCATGAGGCGCGAGCAGAGTATTTCTACTCCATCATTCCGGACGTGGTGTTCAGCCTGAGTGGCAGTGGTGGCTATATCAAGGGGTTCGGCGGCGAGGACGTGCACCTGACCAACCGCTTCTTCGTCGGCGGCAACAATCTGCGTGGCTTCCAGTTCGGTGGCATCGGCCCACGCGACAGCGAGACCGACGACAAGCTGGGCGGCAATCTCTATTACACCGGCTCCGCCGAGATGCGCTTCCCGCTCGGCCTGCCCAAGGAGCTGCGGGTGTTCGGGCGCACCTTCGTCGATGCCGGCACATTGGAAGACATCGACGTCAACGGCCCGACCCTGGACGAGAGCAACGGCTTGCGTGTCGCCGGTGGCGTCGGCCTCTCCTGGCTGTCGCCGCTGGGCCCATTGTCGATCAATTTCGCACAGGCGATCCGCAAGGAAACGAACGACAACACCGAGTTCTTCAGCCTGAACTTCGGCACGAGGTTCTGATGCGGTCCGGCAGCGCTCGATGGGCCCTCGGCCGGCCGGCGCTTCCGATCCTGGCCCTTATGGCCGTCACCGTCACGGTTGTACTCGAGCCCGCCCGCGCCGAGGACAAGCTGCCGCCGGCCGTGGCTGCGGTGATCGATTATCAGCGCATTCTACGCGATGCCCGCGCGGCCCGGGCCGTCCGTGATCAGGTCGAGACGCGCCGCAAGCTGTACCAGGACGAGATCGCCAAGGAGGAGCAGCGGCTGCATGAGCTGGACAAGGAGCTGGCGCGGCAGCGCAGCATCCTGACGGCCGAGGATTTCGCCGCCCAGCGCAGCACGTTCGAATCAGATGTCGCGGGCGTCCAACGCATGGCCCAGGAGCGGCGGCGCCAGCTGGACCAGGCGGCAGCGGCGGCGCTGAACGAGGTGCGTGCGGCCATGATTCAAGTCGTGGGTGAACTCTCCAACGTGCGCGGCTTCAATCTGGTGCTGCCCACCAGCGGCCTGCTGCTGTTCTCGCCCAAGATCGACCTTACGGACGAAGTGCTGGGGAAGCTGGACGAGAAGCTGCCCAACGTGAAGGTACCTGAAAAGGTCGATTGAGCGGCCGCTGGCCGTGACGTGGTGCCATTTCGTCTCTGCTCTGTTGACGCCGACCCCACATTCCGTCTAGGCGACGCATCCCGTTTGGCGGATGGCCCGGCGGTCGCATCATCCTCGGGGAAGGATCGGAAAATATGAGCGAGCAGTCCTTGGCGTCGGGGACGGAGCTGGCCGACGTCGACATCGCCGGCATCATGCGGATGATCCCGCATCGCTATCCGTTCCTGCTGATCGATCGCGTCGTCGAGCTGAAGGCGTTTCAGCGTGCGGTGGGAATCAAGAACGTCACCATCAACGAGCCGTTCTTCCCCGGGCACTTCCCGACCGACCCGATCATGCCGGGCGTGCTCCTGGTCGAGGCGATGGCGCAGACCGCCGCGGTGCTCGCGGTCGCCGGCCTGGGGCCGACGCACGCGGGCAATCCGGTTTATTTCATGAGCATCGACAGTGCCCGGTTCCGGCGCCCGGTGCGACCGGGCGACCAGGTCCGGCTCGAGATCACGGTCTTGCGCAACAAGATGGGCGTCTGGAAGTTCGCCGGCAGGGCCGTGGTGGACGGCGCCTTGTCCGCCGAGGCGGAGTTCAGCGCCAAGATCATGAGCCGCTGAACGCGGCTCAGCCGCGCTCGCCGATCGGCGCGTAGCTGCGCAGCGGGGCGCCCGTGTAGCGCTGCCGCGGGCGGCCGATCTTCTGCTCCGGGTCCTCGATCATCTCGTTCCACTGCGCGACCCAGCCCACCGTCCGCGCCATGGCGAAGATGGCGGTGAACATGGTGGTCGGGATGCCCATCGCCTCGAGGATGATGCCCGAGTAGAAGTCGACGTTCGGGAACAGCTTGCGCTGCGCGAAGTATTCGTCGTTGAGGGCGATGCGCTCCAGCTCCTTGGCGATCGCCAGCTTCGGGTTGTCCTTCTGGCCGAGCATGGCCAGCACGTCGTCGGCACTCTCCTTGAGCACGCCGGCGCGCGGGTCGTAGTTCTTGTAGACCCGATGGCCGAAGCCCATCAGCTTCGAATGGCTTTCCTTGTCCTTGGCCTTCTCGATGAACTCGGGAATGCGGTCCGGCGTACCGATCTCGGCCAGCATCTTGACCACGGCCTCGTTCGCACCGCCATGCGCCGGCCCCCACAGGGCAGCGATGCCGGCTGCGATCGCCGCGTACGGACTGGCGCCGGTGGAGCCCACCAAGCGGACGGTCGAGGTCGAGGCGTTCTGCTCGTGGTCGGCGTGCAGGATGAAGATCCGGTCGAGCGCCTTGGCCAGGGTCGGATTGACCTTGTAGGGCTCGCACGGCACCGCGAACATCATGTGCAAGAAGTTCTCGGCGTAGGACAAATCATTGCGTGGATAGACGAAGGGCTGACCGATCGAATATTTGTAACACATCGCCGCAATGGTCGGAATCTTGGCGATCAGCCGGAAGCTGGCGATCTTCCGGTGATGCGGATCGTCGGTGCGCAGGTCCTCGTAATAGAACGCCGACAGCGCGCCGACGACGCCGATCATCACCGCCATCGGGTGCGCGTCGCGACGGAAGCCGCGGAACAGATACTGGATCTGCTCATGCACCATGGTGTGGTAGGTGACGCCTTGCTGGAACTTCTCGAATTCTTTCGAGGTCGGCAGCTCGCCATTGAGAATGAGGCTCGCGACCTCGAGGAACGAGCTGTTCTTGGCCAGATCCTCGATCGTGTAGCCGCGGTGGAGGAGGATGCCTTCGTCGCCGTCGATGAAGGTGATCTTCGAGCTGCAGCTCGCCGTCGACGTGAAGCCCGGGTCGTAGGTGAACATCCCGGTCTGGCCGTAGAGCTTGCGGACGTCGATCACATCCGGACCCAGCGTGCCCTTCATGACCGGGAAGTCGCTCGTCTTGCCTTCGCCGGTTGCCATCGTGACGGCCTTGATTGCCGCTTGGTCGCTCATCAGCTTCTCTCCTTCACCGCGCTCGGACCCGAAACTCATGGGCGCTCCGGCACTTTTCTTCCGACCTTTAAACTGTAGGCACCAGCTCCGACTCCCTCAACCGGCATGCTGAACCGGCGCATTGCGTCCAGACGCCGCGTCCTCGATCCTGGCCAGGACCTCGGTTCGGCCGAGCACGCGCATGATCTCGAAAATGCCGGGTGACACGGTGGTACCGGTCAATGCGACACGCAATGGCTGTGCCAGTTTGCCAAACCCGATGCCCAGCGCGTCGGCCTGCGCCCGGCAAACGCTCTCGAGCACCTCGTCGTGCCAATCATCGAGCGCGGCCAGTGGCTTGACCAGCCCGGCAAGGGCGGACCGGGCCGCCTCGTCCAGCAGGCGGGCGGCCTTGTCGTCGACCGGGATCGGCCGCGGGCGGGCGTAGAACGCCGCCGACTGGGCGAGATCGACCAGGGTCCGGGCCCGCTGCTTGAGACCGTCCATCCCCATCTCCAGCCGATGGGCGGCCTTGGCGTCCGGCTCGAGGCCGAGCCTGGCCAGATGCGGGCGGACGAGCTCGACCAGCTCCGCGTCGGGCCGGGCCCGCAGGTAGTGGGCGTTCAGGCTGGTCAGCTTGGCGAGGTCGAACCGCGCCGGCGAGCGCCCGACCGCACCCAGGTCGAACCACGCGATCGCCTCCTCGGTGGCGATGATCTCCTCGTCGCCGTGGCCCCAGCCCAGGCGCAGCAGATAGTTGCGCACGGCCTCCGGCAGGAAGCCCATCTCGCGATACTCGGTGATGCTCAGCGCCCCGTGCCGCTTGCTGAGCTTGGCACCGTCCGGGCCGTGGATCAGCGGGATGTGGGCGAAGCGGGGCAGAGTGGCGCCGATCGCCCGGTAGAGCTGGATCTGGCGGAACGTGTTGGTGAGATGGTCGTGGCCGCGGATGACGTGGCTGATGCCCATGTCGATGTCGTCGACGACCACCGACAGCATGTAGGTGGGCGTGCCGTCGGCGCGGAGCAGGACCATGTCGTCGAGCTGCTCGTTGGCGACCTTGATCTCGCCCTGCACCAGATCCTCGAGCACGGTCTCGCCGGTCTGCTCTGCCTTCAGGCGGACGACCGGCGGCACCCCCGCCGGCGCCTCGCTCGGGTCGCGGTCGCGCCAGCGGCCGTCGTAGCGCAGCGGCAGGCCGAGGCGACGCTGCTCGGCCCGCATCTCGTCGAGCTCCGCCGGCGTCGCCCAGCAATGGTAGGCCTTGCCTTCCGCGACGAGCTGCAGCGCCACCTCGGCGTGGCGGCCGGCGCGCGGGAACTGGAACACCGGCGTCTCGTCCGGCATCAGCCCCAGCCAGCCCAGCCCGTCGAAGATGGCGTCGATGGCACCCTGCGTGGAGCGCAGCCGGTCCGTGTCCTCGACGCGCAGCAGGTAGCGGCCCGCGTGGTGGCGCGCGAACAGCCAGTTGAACAGCGCCGTCCGGGCGCCGCCGATGTGTAGATAACCAGTAGGCGAAGGCGCAAACCTAACAACTACACTCATGGTTGATTCCGTGGCGCTTTCGCCAGATAATGGGGCGCGATCGTTTAGCATGACTTGGCGTGCGGTGCAGCACAGGCTGGGTGTCCTTGGAGCCGCGGGTGCATGGGCGATATGGCGGCTGCGGCTGCCAGCGCCCAGGGCCAGTCTCGGTGCGACACTGGAGCGCGAGCGGACGCGCTGGCTGCTGTGGCTGCCGGTGGCGCTGGCGGCAGGGATCGTCGGCTACTTCAGCCTGCCCGGCGAACCGCCGCCATGGTCTGGCTGGCTCGCCGGCGCCGTCGCAGCTCTTCTGGCGGCCGGCGCCGGGGG
>JBATRI010000277.1:0-2494 GCA_049292515.1 Geminicoccaceae bacterium | reverse complement strand
GTGCAATGTTGCCCAGCCGTGCCGCGACCGCCACCCGCTCGGCCTGCGCCGGCTCGACCTCGAGCGTCACGGTCTGGGCCAGCTTGCGCTCCTCCTCGGTATCGGACCGGCCTTGCGCGATCTTCTGGTCGACGGCGATCACCCGCAGATCGGTCAGGATCGTCTCGCCCGCGAACCGCTTCGCCTGGCCGGGCGTGGCGGCCTCGATCTCCTGGGTAAGGATCAGGTCGACCTGATCGCCCGGCCAGATCAGGCCGCCGGCGCCGGTGACCGCATCGACCGCGATCGTGATCGCGCGCGTGCCCGGGCGCAGCACGGCGGCGAGGAAGCCGCGGTCGCGCAGCCGCAGCACGTCGGTGCGCAGGATCGGCGCGCCCGAATCGAGGTAGCGGCGCAGCATCGCACCCCGCACCTCTGCACGCGCCTCGTCGGATTCGAGCACGGCACCTTCCGGCAGCTCGGTCTGCGCGACCTCGCGCGCGACCAGGTCGCCGTCCTTGAGCAGGGTGGCGATCGGCAGCGCCTGGGCTGCCACCAGCATCCGCACGAGGACGGGCGGAGGCATTGGAGCGGCTGCGTCAACGGCGATAACCGTCTCAGTGGCTGGCGGGAGGAACGACTGCCACGCGATGAAGCCCAACCCGGCTGCCGTCACCATCAGCGCGATCACCAGGATGAAGCGGAGGATCATGCCGGATCAGTCGGCGAATGGCGGCTGGGCGATGTCGAGAAGCAGGATCGCGATGCCGCCGAGCGCGATCGCCACCCCGTACGGCAACGACCTTCTCAGCCGGATTCGCCTCACTTCCACTGCACGCAATCGCAGCAGCAGGGACATTCGGGGCTGGGGAAGCGGCGCCCGCAGTCGGCGGGCCATCAATAAATAGGCAACGCCGAGCAGCCCGCCCGCGGCAGCCGTGGCGACCACGAAGTGATAGGTGCCGAGCGGCGTCAGGCCGACGGCCAGTGCCGACGCGAGCTTGACGTCACCACCGCCCATCAATCCGCGTGCGTGCAGGAGCACCAGAACGCCGAACAAGGCCGCGGCCACCGCCAGCGACATGAGCAGCGCGCTCAAGCCCACGGAAGCACGAGCGACGATCCCGATCGCGAGCAGGCCGAGGCTGATCCGATCGGGTATGGTACGGACCGCGAGATCGCGCCACGCCGCCGCGGTGAGGAGCGCGATGCTTAACGCCGTGGTGGCGACGTCCATTGGTCTCACTCTCGAAGGCAGGTTCACGCTAACGGAGATCGAACATAGCACCCGGTCGGAAGAACCCTGGAAGGTTCCGCCGACCGGATTGATCGCCAAGAGCGAACTACGGGAGATTAGAGCGCGGCCCCGACTGCGGCGAACATTGTCGTCAACTGCGGGCCCAGCAAAGTCACAGCGGCTGCAACGATGAGGACGATACCGGCGGCGATGACGCCGTACTCGAGAGCGGTGACGCCCTTGCGGTCGGCCAGGGCATTGTGGACGTAGGCCAGAACATTGTTGAAGCGGATCATCACAATCATCCTTCTGTGTGCGGAAAGTAAAATTACTTGTAATAGAATTCAGGTAAAAGCAAAAAGACGCTTGGTTATAATACTGCCTTACTTTGTCAGAGATTGTAACGGTTTGTGACCGGCATAGGGGTCTGCGGACGGCTATTGCTCGGCGCTGCGCAGCGTGACCGGCCGGTTGCCTACTCGCGTCCATCTGCCCTACCCCACACGCATGCGCCAGGCGTCGCGGGCGCGACCTGTTGCCCGCCGACCCTGTGTCGCCAGCGAAGCGTGCACCCAATCCCAGGCTCATGAGCTGCAACTTGGAGTTCCCTGGTGATATTAACCAGAAGTTGCTGCTCTACGCGCCTATTTGTGCTATCGCACTAATCTGAATCAGTTTCATGCGTCGAAAGCCTGGTGTGGTCGTCGAAGATGGATACAATTGGTTCGCGTGCTGCCCTGTAGTCTGAACCCTTGCGAATGGAGCCGCGAATAGAGTACCAGTATTTTAATGGGTTGGGGTTTCTTCGATGTCGGTTGCATCGCAGAATAGTTGGCATCGAGTTCGGCAACAGGTCGAATAGCTGCCGTCGATTTGGTTTTGTTTCCCTGTCGGTCTGGGGCCGTAGCGACCCTGTACCCACGGTGCCCGACTGTGAGGCGAACCGATTTCGCTTAATTAAGGTAGTGGGCTAGTCAGCCGGGATTCGCCGATTGGCGAAGACACTGTCCTCTGCACGGGATTCCATCAGGGAGAAGTCGGTCGCCCTTCATCATGACCGGCGGGACCATTCGGGTTCGGTGACCAAGGTGACGACCTCGCACTATGCTGACTGGAGGAACGGGTTTGGCCGCCTCGTGGCGCGTTGGCCCCGCGATCGCCGGGGGGCCACCTCGCTGATTTTCGCCGTGAGTGCCACGATCTTCTTCGGCTTTGCCGCTTTGGCGACCGAGGGCGGCAGCTGGTACCTCGCGCGCCGCAACGCGCAGAACGCAGCCG
>JBATRI010000276.1:0-5692 GCA_049292515.1 Geminicoccaceae bacterium | reverse complement strand
GGGTGGAGCGGGCGGATGGCCGGGTCGATCTGGCCGATGTCGCGCCCGAGATCGACGGCGACGGCGACCGGCACCGCCCGCCAGCGCTCGATCTCGGCCGGTCTGAGATCGGAGGCCGGGGCGGCGTGGAGAGTGACGGGCATGGTGATAGGTCCTTCTGCGATGTCCTGCCGGAAGTGTCTGTCCGGCCGTCAGGCTCTGGCGTGACGTGTCACGCGATGCTAAGAAACGAAACGAGATTATCGTTTCTTAGCTGCGGCCGCTATGCAACGAGCGCTTGTTAGCGAACATGAATGGCAAACGCCAAGCAGGCTTTACCGACAGATCGCCACCATGATCACTGCTCATGACCACGCCAACGAGCAGGCACCCGCCAATCCCCGCCTCGGGCGGTACGCGCTGAGTGTGACCGCCGGCGAGCAGGTGCGTGCCTTCATACCCCCGCCATTGCCACCGGAGCCCCCGCTGGATCTGCGTCGCTTGCAGCGCAAGCTGGAGCGGGCGAACCAGGCACTGGGAAGGTTGGACGGTCTCACTCGCCTGCTGCCGGACCCGCATCTGTTCATCTACCTCTATCTCCGCAAGGAGGCGGTTTTCTCGTCACAGATTGAAGGAACGCAGTCGACACTGTCCGACCTGCTGCTGTTCGAGGCTGAGAATCAGCCCGGCATTCCACTGAATGACGTATTGGACGTCTCGAACTACGTGGCCGCGCTCGAGCACGGCCTCCATCGCGTACGAACCGATCTCCCGCTCAGCTTGCGATTGCTGCGGGAGATCCATGGCATTCTCCTCAGGCGTGGTCGCGGTGCCGACAAGGCACCTGGGGAGTTCCGAACGAGCCAGAACTGGATCAGCGGAACGCGTCCCGGCAACGCGGCGTTCGTGCCACCACCGCCTGACCAGTTGATGGAATGCCTGGGGGCGCTCGAGAGCTTCCTTCACCGGACGGACGAGGATCTTCCCGTCCTGATCAAGGCTGGCCTCGCCCACGTCCAGTTCGAGACAATCCATCCGTTCCTGGACGGCAACGGCAGGGTCGGGCGGCTGCTCGTTACCCTGATGCTTTGCGTCGAAAACGTGCTGGAGGAGCCTCTTCTCTACTTGAGCTTGTATCTTAAGCGACACAAAAACAGATATTACGAGCTTCTTCAGGAGGTCCGGCAGAAAGGTGTCTGGGAAGACTGGTTGGAATTTTTCCTGGAAGGCGTGAACGAGACCGCGACACAAGCCGCATCATCGGCGAAGGCCGCACTGGGTCTTGTAGAAGAGGACCGGACCACGATCCGCCGACTGGGGCGCGGTGCCGCGACAGCTTATCAGGTCCATCAGCACGTCCAGCAACACCCGGTCACGACCATCGCATCCGCCGCCAAGGGACTCGGCCTGACGGCACCCCCGGTGGCCAAGGCCATCGATCGTCTGGCCGAGCTCGGCATACTTGCCGAAGTCACGGGCCGTCGCCGTGACCGCGTCTACGTCTACAAGCGCTACCTCGACCTCCTGGCCGAGGGCACCGAACCGATGTCAGGTCCTGATAGCGCTCGCAGCGTATGAGGGCGTCGTCACCCAGGCTCACGCCGCCCGCCGGCTGGGCCTGCCCCCTGGCCTGCCGTCGTCGCCTGCGGTGAACAGCGCCGAGAGCTGCCCCAGCATGGCGCCGCCCAGCTGCTCCGGATCGGAGATGGTGACCGCGCGCTTGTAGTAGCGGGTCACGTCGTGGCCGATGCCGATCGCCAGGAGCTCGACCTCGGAGCGGGTCTCGACCCAGGTGATGACCTCGCGCAGATGCCGCTCGAGATAGTTGCCCGGGTTGGCGGACAGCGTGCTGTCGTCGACCGGTGCACCGTCGGAGATCACCATCAGGATGCGGCGCTGCTCGGAGCGGCAGGACAGCCGGTGGTGGGCCCACAGGATGGCCTCGCCGTCGATGTTCTCCTTCAGCAGCCCCTCGCGCAGCATCAGGCCCAGCGAGCGGCGCGCCCGACGCCACGGCGCGTCGGCGGGCTTGTAGACGATGTGGCGCAGGTCGTTGAGCCGGCCCGGGACGGCGGGCTTGCCAGCGCGCAGCCAGGCCTCGCGCGACTGGCCGCCCTTCCAGGCGCGGGTGGTGAAGCCCAGGATCTCGACCTTGACGCCGCAGCGCTCGAGCGTCCGCGCCAGGATGTCGGCGCTCATCGCCGCCACCGCAATCGGCCGGCCGCGCATCGAGCCGGAATTGTCGATGAGCAGCGCCACGACCGTGTCGCGGAAATCCGTCTCCTGCTCCATCTTGAACGAGAGCGAGGTCGCCGGATTGATCACGATCCGCGACAGCCGGGCCGTATCCAGGATGCCCTCGTCCAGGTCGAACGACCAGGAGCGCTGCTGCTGCGCCATCAGCTTGCGCTGCAGGCGGTTGGCCATGCGGCCGATCATGCCCTGGAAGCGCAGCAGGGACTGGTCGAGCTGGGCGCGCAGGCGGGTGAGCTCGCCGGGGCCGCACAGATCCTCGACGGTGACCACCTCGTCGAACTGCGTGGTGTAGACCTTGTAGGCCAGCGATTCGCCGCCCGGCGGCAGGAACTGCGGCTGGTTGCTGCGCGGATCCGACGAATCGTCGTCCTCGGCGCCGGCCTGGCTGTCGCTTTGCTCGGCGGTTTCGGTGGCGGTGGCCTGGGCCTCGGTCTCGTCCTCGGAGCCACTGTCACGATCGGCCTGGGCAGCACTCTGCTGCTGCTCCTCGCCGTCCCCGTCGCCGTCGGAGTTCTCGTCCCCACCGGTCGGCGGCTGGTCGCTGTCCGGGTCATTCTCGTCCTGGTCGCCGGCATCCGGCGGCTCGACCAGCTCCTCAGACAGGCCCAGGTGCGCCAGGAGCTCGCGGACCTGGCGGGCGAAGGCCTCCTGGTCGGCCACCGTTCCCGCCAGGGCCGGCAGCTCCAGGGCCACGCTCTTGTCGAGCCACTCCGTCCAGGTCGCCATCATCTTCCGCTGCGGCTCCGTCGGTACGAAGCCGAGCAGCCGCTCGCGGGCGTAGAGGTCGACGATCTCGGCCATCGTCGCGTCCTGGCCGCGCTCAGCCGGCTGCGGCTGACCGGCCCGGGCGCGGTAGGCGGAGGCGAGGTTGGCGCGCACGCCTTCCATCCGCTCCGACCCCAGGGCCTCGACGCGCAGTTCCTCGAGCCGGTCATAGAGCAGCCCGGCGACCTCGCCCGTGGGGGCGAAGCGGCGATGCAGCCCGGCGTCATGATGGCGGAGCTGCAGTGCCGCCTTGTCGGCCTCGCCGCGCACCCGGCCGATCTCATGCTGGATCAGGTCCGCGCGCGGGAGCGACAGCCGTACCGTCGGCGCGGTCCCCTGGGCAGGCTCACGCCCGCGCTCGCGACCCCGGAAAGCGACCTCGACGGCACCGGCGCACGAGATCGCGCGCACGGTGCAGGCCAGCGCCCGCTGCAGCTCGTCGACGTTCTGCTTGGTCGATTCGGCCAAAGGTGCTGACCGTCGGCTCAGGCGAAGGCGAGGTTGGCGGCCGACTCCGGCAGCTCCACCCCGAAGCAACGCTGGTAGTACTCGGCCACGATATGGCGCTCGGCCTCGTCGCACTTGTTGAGGAACGTCACCCGAAACGCGAAGCCGAGCTCGCCGAAGATCTCGGCGTTCTCGGCCCAGGTGATCACCGTCCGCGGCGACATCACCGTGGAGATGTCGCCTGCCATGAAGCCGTTGCGGGTCAGGTCGGCCAGCATCACCATGCCGGAGATCTTCTTGCGACCGTCGGCCGTGTCGTAGCTCGGGCACTTGGCCAGGATGATCCGGCACTCGTCGCCGTGCACCAGATAGTTGAGCTGGGTGACAATGCTCCAGCGGTCCATCTGTCCCTGGTTGATCTGCTGCGTGCCGTGATAGAGGCCCGACGTGTCGCCGAGGCCAACCGTGTTGGCGGTGGCGAACAGGCGAAAGGCGCGGTGCGGCCGCAGCACGCGGTTCTGGTCGAGCAGCGTCATCCGCCCCTGCGCCTCGAGCACGCGCTGGATCACGAACATGACGTCGGGCCGGCCGGCGTCGTACTCGTCGAAGGTCAGCGCCACCGGCCGCTGCAGCGACCAGGGCAGGATGCCCTCCCGATATTCCGTGATCTGCTTGCCGTCCTTGAGGACGATGGCGTCCTTGCCGATCAGGTCGATCCGGCTGATGTGGCTGTCGAGATTGATGCGGATGCACGGCCAGTTCAGCCGCGCCGCCACCTGCTCGATGTGCGTCGACTTGCCGGTGCCGTGATAGCCCTGGATCAGGACGCGGCGGTTATGGGCAAATCCCGCCAGGATCGCCAGCGTGGTGTCGCGGTCGAACTGATAGGTCGGGTCGATGTCGGGGACATACTCGGTCCGCCGGCTGAACGCCGGCACATCGAGATCCGAGGCGATGCTGAAGGTCGCGGCAACGCTCAGGCGGATGTCAGGCTCGTCGGGCAGATCGAGCAGGTCGGTCGCGCCGACATGGGGGGCCTCCGAATGCAAGATGCAGATCTCCAGCCAACGCGGGCGCCAAAAGTTCTTATGCCCGCTGCCGGTGCAGCCGGGCAAGGTGGCGCAATGTCATAACAGCCAGTCGCCACTTTGAGTGGCCACCACGCGACGCGGCGTTTCCCCGATGCGCAGCGACCCGTCGCTCAGACATAGAGCCGCTGTTCCCGGAGGAAAGTATAGGCCTCGTTGATCAGCTTCAACCGCTCTTCGGCCGCCTTGTCGCCGCCGTGCAGGTCGGGGTGATGCTCCTTGGCCAGCTTCTTGTAGTGGCGCTTCAGCTCGACCAGCGTGAAGCCGGCCGCGAGCCCGAGCCGCGCCATCATCTCCTCGGCCCTGGTGCGCGGTCGCGGCGGCGGCCGCTGCCGCTGGCCGAGCCCGTCGACGAACAGGCCGAACACGTCGCGCCAGTCGTCGGCCAGCCCGTAGGCCGTCCCATAGCGCCAGGTCGGCCGGTGCCAGGTGACGTCCTCGCGGCGATGGTTGTCGATATCCGACTGGCTCATGCCGGCGAAGTAGTCCCAGCCGCGGTTGAACTCGCGGATATGCTCAAGGCAGAACCACTGGAATTCGCGCAACCGGTCGCGGGCCTTGGGCGCCCGGTAATCGCCATGTGAATCACAGCCCGGCCACTCGCAGCAGCGCGGCGACATACCGCCGTTGCCGGTGTCCAGGCGCAGCGCATCGCGCCGCTCGTGCTCGCGGTTCCGTTTGTCGTGCATGGCTTTCGACGAGACTATGGCGGGTGCTGGGCACCCTCGCAAGATGGCCGGCTTTGGTATCGGAGGCTTTCGTCAGGTGATCCGCTCATGGATCGCGGGCGGCGACCGAGGCGGTTCGCCGGCAATGATATAGGCATGGCGCAGCCGTTTTGCCGCCCCCGTCATGGTCGCCTCGTCGCGGCCGTGGATCAGCGCCAGCGGCTGGCCCGGGCCGACCGCATCGCCGACGCCCCGAACCTCGCTGAGGCCCACCGCAGGGTCGATGGCATGGCCGGCGTGCCGGCGCCCGCCACCCAGTTCGACCACGGCAAGGCCCAAGGCGCGGGCATCGAGCGCCTGCACGTAGCCGGCGACATCGGGCAGCACCGGTATCAGGAGAGGTGCCGTCGGCAGGAGCTCCCGATGCTGTTCCAGGAGGTCACCCGGGCCACCAAGCCCGTGCACCATCGCTGCGAACCGCTCGGCGGC
>JBATRI010000275.1:0-6926 GCA_049292515.1 Geminicoccaceae bacterium | reverse complement strand
TGGAGCTGCTGGACGAGCTGCCCGACACGGTCGATCGCCAGCGGCGCGAGCTCAAGCTGCGGGTAGCCCTCGGCTCGGCCGTCGCGGGGGCCAAGGGCTATGCGCGGGTCGGGGGAGTCTGGGCGCGGGCGCGCGAGCTGTGCGAGGCGCTGGGGGACACGGCGCAACTCGCCAAGGTGCTCCATGCGCAATGCTCGGTCCACGTGGTGCGCGCCCGGTTCGACCGTATGCGCGAGACCGGCGAGGAGCTGGTGCGCCTCGGGGAGGCCGAAGGCGCCGCGCTGACCCGGACGCTGGGGCACCGCGCCATCGGGACCGCCCTGTTCTACCGCGGGGATCTCGGTGCCGCATGCCGGCATCTTCAGGAAGCGCTGACCATGGAGGCGGATACCCAACTGCTCTTCGTGCCGATAAGCGTGGTCGCGCTCAGTCACCTCTCGGTGGCGCTCCTCGTTAGCGGCCACGTGGACCGGGCACGCGTGCGGAGCCTGGAGGCGTTGGACAGGGCCGAGAAGACGTCCAAGCCCAGCCCGGTTGCGTACGCGCGGAGCTACCGCTTCATGGTTCACGAGCTGTGCGGTGACGTGCGCGCCGCCCTGGTGGAGGCGGAAGCATATCTCGCCCTCTCGCGGGAGCACGGCTTTTCCATGTTCGTGGCCGAGGCGACGGCGTTCCGCGGTTGGGTCCTGGCGGAGACGGGCCAGCCGACCGAGGGCATAGGGCAGCTTCGCACAGGAATGGCTGCGATGGTGGCCAGGAGGGTGAGGTTGTCGATGCCCTACCAGCGGCCTCACCTCGCCGACGCCTACGGGAGGGAGGGTCGGCCCAGGGCCGAGAGACTGCGCCAGCTCGACAGCGCGATCGCGTTGTCGGAGCGCACCGGCGAGTTCTGGTTCAGCGCCGAGCTGTACCGCCGCCGGGGCGAGCTCCTAGCCTCCAGCGCCGAACCGGATCCGGCCGCCGCCGAGGCGTATCTCCGGCGCGCGATCGCGGTCGCCCGCCCGCAGGGTGCCCGGCTATGGGAGCTGCGCGCCGCGACAAGCCTCGCCCGCCTCTGGCGGGATCGGGGCGACGTGCCGAGGCATTCGACCTGCTTGCCCCGGTCCACGGCTGGTTCGCCGAGGGACTCGACACGGCGGATCTGATCGGGGCCAAGGAGCTGCTCGAAGCGCTTTGAAAACGAGGCTTAATGGTCGATGGCGCGGCCGTAGCCGTCGGTGAGTGTTCGCATGAACGCGACCACGTCGTCGATCTCGGTCTCCGACAAAGCCGGTGCCTCGCCCGGATGCCGGTCGAACGGCGGATCGAGGTTGAGGTTCGCGTGATAGGTGGCGGGCAGATCGTCGAATTTGCGCACGCTGCCGTTGGGGTTACGCGGATACCAGCGCTCGGGATGGGTGTCGCGCTGGACATAGAACTGCACGACCTTGCGCAGGTCGTGGAACGCGCCGTTGTGGAAGAAGGTCTGCCGCGTGGCGACGTTGCGCAGGCTCGGGGTGCGGAACAGGCCGCAATAGTCCTTGCGGCCCTGCAGATCCGTCCGCAGCGGGCCGCAGAGGCCGAGATCGAAATAGGCCGGGTCGGCATTGGCCGGGATCGCGGGATTGCGCGGCACGCCGATGGCGATCAGGCCGAAGTCGGTGAACTGCGGCGGGGTGCCGTCATTGCCGCGCTGGCTGATGTGGCAGGCAGCACAGTTGCCCTTGGTCGGCTCGTCGAAGAGCTTCAGCCCTCTTGCTTCCTGGGGCGTCAGCGTCGCCTTGCCGGCGAGATAGGCGTCGTACTTGCTGCTGTACGGGTAGAAGGTGCGGTAATCCTGCTGGAAGACCTCGAGCGCCTTCGTGATGCCGGCGAAGCTCGCCTGTGGATCGCCCACGACGCCGTCGCCGTAGATCGCCCGCAGGCGCGGGCCGTAGCCGGCCCGGAGGGCGTGGGCAACGACCTCGCCCGGAGTCGCATTGGCCATCTCGAACGGCGACAGCAGCGGGAAGGCCGCCTGGGCATGGCCCGAATCGGCGCGGCCATCCCACATCAGCCCGCCACTGGGCCCATTGTCGACGGACTCGTCGGCGTCGTCCTCGCTGTCGAAATAGTGCTCGGTGAATTGTGGCACTGCCTGAAGGTACTTGAGCGACGGCACGGCTCGGAGCCCGGGCTGCCGCAGGTCGGCGCCACCCTGCTGGACGGGCAATGCGTTGGCCGGCGCGAAGGCGTGGGCCGGATCGTGGCAGGTGGCACAGGCCATGCGACCGGAGCCCGAAAGTGCGGGATCGAAGAACAGGTCGCGGCCGAGCGCCCCCAGCTCGGCCGCCTGGCGGCGGGCCTCCGCCCGGGTCATCGTGGCCGCCATGGCCCGGCTCATGAACACAGGCCCGTGGGCAGCGATGTCACCCGCCGCCAGACCGATAGCACCCAGGGCGACGAGCAGCGCCGACAGACCGACAGTGGCTTGGCGACCAGGCATGGGCTTCCCCCGAACATGGCCGCCTTGGTTCGGCGTTACTTGTGGCTTGTCAATCCTCTCAAGACGAGGGGCAGCCTGTACATTTGAACGAGTCCAATCCGATTGCGGAAGCGACCAACAAACGCTCCAATATCGGGCCGCTAAATGCCGTGTTGCTGGGGAGGTCAGATGAGGAAAGCAAGATACCTGCACACCGTAGCCGGTAGTGCGTTGGTGGCGGCTCTCGCCGGCTGCTCGATGCAGAACGCCGAGCACGGCGGCGAGGCCCAAGCTGCGCGGAGCATCAAGGACATCGACACGGTGGTCGTGATCTTTGCCGAAAACCGCAGCTTCGATAATCTGTACGGCCATTTCCCCGGCGCCAACGGGCTCGCCAACGCGAGTGCGGCCAGCAAGCTGCAGCTCGATCGGGACGGCAGCGTGCTCGACGAGCTGCCCCCGATCTGGGGTGGCCTGACCGCCAAAGGCTTCACGCCGCCGGTGACGCAGGCCGAGACCGAGCATCTGCCCAACCGGCCGTTCGCCGTCGACGACCCCAAGGGCTTCAACCTGCCGCTCGACACGCCGACGGCCGACCTGTGGCATCGCTTCTACCAGAACCAGATGCAGATCGGCGACGGGACGAACAACAAGTTCGTCGCCTGGGGCGATACCGGCGCGCTCGTCATGAGCTACTGGGACGGCTCGAAGATGGCGATGTGGAATATTGCCAAAGAATATACGCTGGCCGACAATTTCTTCATGAGCGGCTTCGGTGGCTCCTTCTACAACCACATCCGACTGATCTGCGCCTGCACGCCTTCCTACCCGCATGCCGACACGAGCCCGGCCAAGCCGACGATCGCGGTGGTCGATCCGGACGGTGTGACCCTCACCGTGGCCGCCAACTCGCCCAAGTCGGCGATGGACGGCATCCCGAAATTCGTCAGCGACGGCAACCTGACGCCCGACTTCTACGCCGTGAACACGATGCAGCCGCCCTATCAGCCGAGCAAGAACCTGCCGGCCAAAGGTGGCGATCCGGCCTATGCCGACCCGGCCGAGCCCACCACCCTGCCACCGCAGACCGACACCACGATCGGCGACCTGCTCAGCGCCAAGGGCGTGGGCTGGGCCTATTACAGCGGTGCCTGGCAGGCCGTGCTCGATCATGGCAACGCGACGCCGATACCGGCCTTCCAATACCATCACCAGCCGTTCAATTATTATGCGAACTTTGCCCCGGGCACGGCAGCCCGCGCCGAGCATCTGCGTGACGGCGGCCTGGGCGGTGTGGAGTTCATCAAGGCGATCGACACGGGCAAGCTCCCGGCCGTCGCCTTCTACAAGCCCCAGGGCAATCTCAACCAGCATTCCGGCTACGCCGACATCGCTTCGGGTGATCAGCACATCGCCGACGTGATCCACCATCTGGAGCGGAGCCCGCAGTGGGGCCACATGCTGGTCGTCGTGACCTACGACGAGAACGGGGGCATCTGGGACCACGTCACCCCGCCCAAGGGCGACCGCTGGGGGCCCGGCACGCGCATCCCGGCGATCATCGTCTCACCCTATGCCAAGCGCGGCAATGTCGACCACACGCCCTACGACACCAATTCCATCCTGCGCTTCATCATTCACCGGTTCGACCTGCCGAACCTCGAGGGCATCAGGACACGTGATGCGGCCATGGCGGCGCGCGGCCAAGAGCCGCTCGGCGACCTGAGCGGCTCGCTCAATTTGCTGTAACGCCGCGGTACCGAGAAATAATGGGGCTGCGTGGCGAGTTCCCGCCATGCAGCCCTTCCGGCTAACTGCTAGGCCGCGGCCGCTCGAGGATTGGCCAGGAAGAACCGCAGCATCTCGTGCGACGCGTCGGGGCCCATGGGGTCGGTGTAGGTGCCGGCGGGGCTGCCGCCGGACCAGGCGTGGCCGGCGCCGCGAATGTTCCAGTATTCCAGCATGACCGTGCCTGCAGCCGTCTTGTAGAGACGGCGGTCGTAGCCATGCCCGGCCTCGACCTGGCCCGTCTCGTCCTCGCGCTGCAGGTCCGCGACACTGCCCAGCGCCTGCGCCACCACGCGCTCGCCGTTGCGGGGGCTCACGACCTTGTCGCGGTCGCCGTGGAAGACGATGGTCGGCACCGCGGGGCGCCCGTCGCCTTCCACCGGTGAGACCGTCTCGCCCCGCCCCATCGCCGCCAGGGCCGACTTGAGGTCGCTGGCGGCACCGCGGGCGAGGCCGGAATGGACTCCCACCGCGGCATAGAGGTCGGGGTAGGTCAGGGCCATGATCGCGGCGGTGGCACCGCCGGCCGAGAGCCCGGCCACGTAGACCCGCCGCGGGTCCACCTTGTAGCCCTGCATCACCTGGCGGGTGATGCCGGCGATCAGCGCGGGCTCGCCCTGGTCGCGCTGCTGGTCGCCGGGGACGAACCAGTTCCAGCATTTCTGCGGGTTGGCGCTGGCCGGCTGCTCAGGGTAGGCCACGAGGCAGACATGGGTCTCGGCCACGGCGTTCATGCGTGTGCCGGCGGCGAAATCCTCGGGCGACTGGGTACAGCCGTGCAGCATCACCACCAGCGGGACGGCCTGCCCGTCATAGCCGCGCGGGACGAAGAGCTTGTAGTTGCGGCTGCCGGCCTGGCCAACAAAGCTGGCGTCGAGGAACCGACTGCCCGTGGGGACGATGTCGGCCAACGGCGAGGGCGGTGCGGGCCGGCGCAGGCCCTTGATCCGCTCGACCAGCCCGTGGGCCAGCCGCTGCAGGAACGCCCCGGCGGCGGCAAGGCGGCCAGGGGTAGGCTGCGGGTCGGCGTCGGGGGTCTCGGCCATGGGCGGATCCTTCGCGAGAGATGGTCAGCGGATTCGGTCGGCAAGGGCGGCCTTGACGGCAGCACTGGCATGGAGTGCTCCCAGCACCGAGATCGAGCCTATCGTGGCGCGGGCGAGCTCGGGCGAGACGTCGGCGGCGATGGCAGCGAGGCCCAGCACGCGAATGTCCAGCATCTCCCCCGCCGCCTGCACCGCCTCGAGGTCAGCGCGGGCGTACTGGCGCAGGCCCAGGTCCAGGCTCTTGCGGGCGACCGAGCCCTTGACCACGTCGGCATGGCGGTCGAGCTGGGTGCGGATCGCGGTGCGGATGAAGTCGGTCCGGTTCGAGTAGAACCCCTCCGCCACCATCAGGTCGATCTGGCCGAGATCGACGAAGCCGAGATTGATCGTGATCTTCTCGCTGTCGCCGGTCTTCGGCCGCAATTCCTGCACGTTCTGCGCCATCTTGAAGCCATCCTTTGGGCATCTGCATGGATGGCAGGTGGCGATCGGACGATGACGATCAAGGCATGCGTCATCCGCGGCGGGCGGCCAGCCCATCCAGCCCGAGCACGATCAGCCCCGCCACCAGCCCCCAGAACGGCGCGCCGATGCCGAGCACCGAGACGCCCGAGGCGGTCACCACCAGCGTCAGCACCGCAGCGAAACGCTGCCGCTCCTGTGCCAGCGCCGCCGCCAGCGCGCCGGCCAGCGGGCCGATCAGCGCCACGCCGGCAACGGTGGTGATCAGGGCCGGGGGCATGGCCGCGAACAGCTCGACCAGGGAAGCGCCGAACAGGGCCAGGACGAGGTAGCACAGCGCGTAGACCGGGCCGGTGAGCCAGCGCCTGCCCGGATCCGGGTGAACGTCGGGGCCGGTGCAGATGGAGGCGGTGATGGCGGCGAGGTTGGAGGCGTGGGCGCCGAATAGTGCGGTGACCAGGGAGGCGATGCCGGTGACGGCCAGGATCGAGCGGGTCGGCGGCCGATAGCCGGCAGCCTGCAGCACGGCGAAGCCCGGCAGGTTCTGCGAGGCCATGGTGACCAGGAACAGCGGCAGGCCGAGGCCCAGCAGCACGCCCGGCTCGAATGTCGGCACCACGAGCTGCAGCGTCGACAGCTGCAGCCCCGGAGGCACGGCGCCCATCAGCCCCAGGGCCCAGGCGAGGCCCACGCCGCCCACCAGCACAACGAGGACGGCCCCGATCGGGCTCACCAGCCGGGCCACAAGAAACAGGCCGAGCAGCGGCAGCACCAGCTCGGGGCTGCCGGCCACGCTCTCGAACGGGGCGGTGACGAAGCGCAGCAGCATGCCCGCGGCAACGGCACTCGGCAGCCGCTGGAGCAGGTCGTTCACCGGTCGGACCGTGGCGGTGACGACGATCAGCAGGCCCGCCAGCAGGAAGGCGCCGACGGCCGCGGGCAGGCCGATGGCGCCGCCGGTGGCGGCGATCAGCGCGGCACCGGGGGTCGACCAGGCGGTGATGACCGGCATCCGGTGGCGCACGCTCAGGTAGAGGCTGGTACCGGCCATGGCGAGGCAGAGGGCCGTCACCCACGACGAGGTCTGCGCGGCGTTCGCACCCACCGCCCGGGCCGCGGCGACGATGATCGCCAGCGTGCCGCCGAAGCCGACCAGGGCCGCGACGACGGCCGAGACGATGATGGAC
>JBATRI010000274.1:0-22386 GCA_049292515.1 Geminicoccaceae bacterium | reverse complement strand
GCCCCGGCTTGCGCCGCGCCAGTGCCGCACGCTCGTTGCCGCGCGCCGTCTGCCGCCGGTCCTTCGGCCCACGCTCGGTCATGTGCTCTCACCAGTTCGGGCGAGGCCCGTATCGATCAGCTTGCAGGTATCGGTCACGCCGTAGATCGCGGCGAAGGTGCCGAACCGCGGCCCCTCGCTCTGGCCCAGCAGCACCTCGTAGAGGGCCTTGAACCAGTCGCGCAGATTGGCGAAGCCGTGGCGCTTGCCGATCTCGTAGGTCTCGAACTGCAGCGCCTCGGCGTCGGCCGCAGCTCCGGGCCCGGCCAGCCACTGGCGCAGCTCCAGGAACGCGGCATGCTCCTGTTCCGTGGGTGCGCGGTAGCTGCGGGTGGGGCGGACGAACGTCTTGTAGTAGGCGATCGCGTGCGCGATCAGCGCTGCAAGGCGTGGTGCCGTCTCGGGCGTGGTGCCCGGCGCGTAGCGTGCCACGAACGCCCACAGCACAGCCGCATCCTCGGCGTTGGAGACGCTGGCCAGGTTCAGCAGCATGCCAAAGGTCAGCCCCGGCGGCAGCCGCTCCTCGACGGGCGGCTCGCCGTCATGGATGTGCCAGAGCGGATTGCCCACCTGCTCCTGCGGCAGCTGGCGCGGGAAGGCCTCGAGGAACCCCTCATAGTCGTCGACATGCTTGGGGATGACGTCGAAATGCAGCCGCTTGGCCTTCTTGGGCTCGCGGTACAGGAACAGCTGCAGGCTCTCGCGCGTGCCGAAGCGCAGCCACTCCTCGATCGTCAGCCCGTTGCCCTTGGACTTGCTGATCTTGCCACCCTGCTCGTCCAGGAACAGCTCGTAGGTGAAGCTCTCGGGCGGCGGCGCGCCCAGCACGCGGCAGATCTGCGAGCTCAGCTTCACCGAATCGATCAGGTCCTTGCCGGACATCTCGTAGTCGACGTCGAGCGCTGCCCAGCGCAGTGCCCAGTCGCATTTCCACTGCATCTTGCAGTGGCCGTCGGTCACCGGCACCTCGGTGAGGCTGCCGTCCTCGTCGCGAAAGACCACGGTGCCACTGTCGACGCGGCACTCCACGATCGGCACCTGCAACACGCGGCCGGTCTTCGGCGAGATCGGCAGGATCGGGCTGTAGGTGGCGCGCCGCTCCGGCCCCAGGGTCGGCAGCACGACCTCGCGGATCCGCTCGTGCCGTTCCAGCACCAAGCGCAGCGTGTCGTTGAACAGGCCGCTCCGGTAGGCGTCGGTCCCGCTCTTGAAGCTGTAGCCGAAACCGAACGCGTCGAGGAACGCCTGCAGCCGCGCGTTCATGTGGGCGCCGTAGCTCTCGTGCGTGCCGAAGGGGTCGGGGATTGCGGTCAGCGGCCGGCCCAGATGCTCGGCTACCATCGCCTGGTTCGGCACGTTGTCCGGCACCTTGCGCAGCCCGTCCATGTCGTCGGAGAACGCGTAGAGCCGGGTCGGCATATCGGACAGGCGGGCGAAGGCCTGGCGCACCAGCGTGGTGCGGAACACCTCGGCGAAGGTGCCGATGTGCGGCAGTCCCGACGGCCCATAGCCGGTCTCGAACAGCACGAAGCCTTTGGCCGGCGGCCGCTTGGTGACGCGCTCGAGCACGCGCTTGGCCTCGACGATGGGCCAAGCCTTGCTCGCAGCAATGATTTCGCGGTCGTCCGACATGAGAGTCCAGGTACGTGGGTAGGCAGGGCGGTCCCGGTGTTTAGGCCGTTTCCCCTGCGCCGCAAAGGGTGTGCGCCGGCACGCCGCGACGTAGATTGCAATCACAGTCATGAAAGCCGCAAAACTCCAGCTTCCGTCTACAGTCGCCGAACGCCCAGCAGCGGCGCACGGCGAGCCGTCCCTGCCCGCGGTGTTTGCCGACTGGTTCGCTGCCCGCGGCTGGCAGCTGCGCCGGCATCAAACAGCCATGCTCGAGCTCGGCCGGCAGGGTCGCGACGCGTTGCTGATCGCCCCCACCGGCGGCGGCAAGACATTGGGCGGGTTCCTGCCGAGCCTGGTCGAGCTGCACGAAGCTGGTTCCACCGACAGCCTGCACACGCTCTATGTGTCGCCGCTGAAGGCTCTCACCACCGACATCGCCCGCAATCTCACCCGCCCGGTCGAGGAGATGGCGCTGCCGGTGCGGATCGAGACCCGGACCGGCGACACGCCGCAGAACCGCCGCAGGCGGCAGCGCACGCACCCGCCGGACCTGCTGCTGACCACGCCGGAATCCCTGGCCCTGCTGCTTTCCTACGAAGATGCTGCCGGCTTTTTCGGACAGTTGCGCTGCGTCGTGCTCGACGAATTGCATGCGCTGGCCGAAAGCAAGCGCGGCGCTCTGTTCAGCCTGGCATTGGCACGGCTGCGGTCTCTGGCGCCCCGGACCCGCTTCGTCGGCCTGTCGGCGACCGTGGCCATGCCGACGCTCCTGCAGCGCTATCTGTCGCCGCGGCCGGACGAGGTGACGATCGTCCAGGGCGATGCCGGGGCCGAGCCCGAGGTCGGGTTGCTGTTGCCCGAGGGGTCGATGCCCTGGGCCGGCCGCATGGCGAACTACGCGGCGCGCGACGTCTACCGCATGATCCGCGAGCGCAAGGTCACGCTGGTGTTCGTCAACACGCGCGCGCAGGCCGAGCTGATCTTCGGCGCACTGTGGCGGCTCAACAAGGACAACCTGCCGATTGCGCTGCACCATGGCAGCCTTGCGGTCGACCAGCGTCGCAAGGTCGAGGCCGCCATGGCGGCGGGCTCGCTGCGCGCCGTGGTCTGCACCTCATCGCTCGATCTCGGCATCGACTGGGGTGACATCGACCTGGTCGTCCAGGTGGGCGCACCCAAGGGGGCGGCCCGGTTGCTGCAGCGGATCGGGCGGGCCAACCATCGCCTCGACGAGCCGAGCCGTGCCCTACTCGTGCCCGCCAACCGCTTCGAGGTGCTGGAGTGCATCGCGGCCCAGGACGCGCTGGCGGAGCACACGCTTGACGGCGGGACCCTGTTCCCGGGCGGACTCGACGTGTTGGCGCAGCACGTCACGGGTATTGCCTGCAGCGGGCCGTTCGATGCCGATGCGCTCTACGTGGAGGTACGGCAGGCTGCACCTTTCGCCGAGCTGGCACGGGCGGATTTCGATGCGGTGCTGAGCTTCGTTGCCACCGGCGGCTATGCGCTGGCGACCTACGAGCGCTACCGCCGGCTCGCGCGCGGCGAGGACGGGCTGTGGCGTTTGAGCGATCCCAAGCTCACCCGCCAGTACCGAATGAACATCGGCACCATCGTCGCGGCGCCGGTGATGCGGGTGCGGATTGGGCGCGGCAAGGTGCTGGGGGAGGTCGAGGAGTATTTCGTCTCGATGCTCACGCCCGGCGATACGTTCCTGTTCGCCGGCCGTCTGCTGCTGTTCGAGGGCATCCGGCAGAACGAGGTCGTCACCACGCTGGCAAAGGCGGGCCGCGATCCGAAAATTCCGGCCTATGCGGGCGCCAAGCTGCCGCTGAGCACCCATCTGGCCGATCGCGTGCGCCACCTGGTGGCCGATCCCACCACCTGGCACCGGCTGCCGCAGCAGGTGGGCGAGTGGCTGGCGGCGCAGGCGCGGCGGTCGGAGCTCACCCCCGCCGACCAGCTCCTGGTCGAGACCTTCGCCCGCGGTGCCCGCCACTATCTGGTGGCCTACTGCTTCGCCGGCCGCAACGCGCACCAGACACTGGGCATGCTGCTGACCCGGCGCATGCAGCGGCGAGGCTTGCGACCGCAAGGGTTCGTGGCCTCGGACTATTGCATCGCCACCTGGGGCCTCGAGCCGATCGAGCGGGTGGACGAGCTGTTCGATGTCGACATCCTGGGCGATGACCTCGAGGAGTGGATGGCCGAAAGCTCGCTGATCAAGCGCACCTTCCGCAACTGCGCGGTCGTTGCGGGCCTGATCGAGCGCCGGCACCCGGGCCAGGAGAAGACGGGGCGCCAGGTCACCTTCAGCGCCGACCTGATCTACGACGTTCTGCGCAAGTACGACCCCGACCACGTGCTGCTGCGGGCTGCTCGCCAGGAGGCCGCGATGGGACTGACCGACATCCGTCGGCTGGCGGACCTGCTGGTTTCGGTTCAGGGCCGCATCCGCCACGTCCACCTCGACCGCATCTCGCCGTTCGCGGTCTCGATCATCGCCGGCATCGGCAAGGAGTTCGTCTCCGGCGAGGAACTCGACCAATCGCTGGACGAGGCGCTGGCGGAGCTGGTCGCGGAGGCCATGGCCGACTAGATCCTCCCGGCCATGCAGCTGACATTCCAAGGCCAGACCCTCGAGCTCGACCCGGCCGGCGCCGTGTTCTTGCCGCGCTACGCCATGCTGATCGTAGCCGATCTGCATCTGGAAAAGGGCGGTGCATTCGCCCGCCGCGGCAGCCTGCTGCCGCCATATGACAGCGAGGCGACGCTGGCCCGTCTGGAGGCGCTGATCGCAAGGTGGCGCCCCGATACGGTAGTCAGTCTCGGCGACGGCTTTCACGACCGTAACGGGCCGCTCGAGCTGTCGCCGGCCCTGTTCGATCGGCTGGGGGCGATCACCCGGGCGCGGCGCTGGGTCTGGGTCACCGGTAACCACGACCCGACGCTTCCTGTGGCCCTGGGCGGCGCCGTGGTGCCTGAGCTTGCCGTCGACGGACTGCGCCTGCGTCACGCCCCGGCAGGCGAGGTCGGCGAGGTCGTGGGCCATCTCCACCCCAAGGCCCGGCTGCACACCAGCCGCCGCAGGTTCGCCCGGCGCTGCTTCGCTGCCGACATGGAACGCCTGCTGCTGCCGGCCTTAGGCAGCTTTACAGGTGGTCTCAATGTGCTTGATCCGGCAATCCATAAGCTTTTCCCCACAGGTTTTCACGCCTATTTGCTTGGGGACGAGAAGGTCTTTCGCTTTCCGCACAACGTGTTGGCGCCGGAGCCGACGGCCGTGCGACATGTGCTAAGTTAGCTGAAATCGATATCGTCCAGCTCAACGGGCGGTAATGTAGAGGTCGCGCACTCGGAGCGGGTGATCGGGGCCGTGCGGCATTGCAGCATGGCCAGAGCTCACGTGCGCACGACGGCCGCGGTAGAGCGTCGCCGGTGCGCCCTGAGATAATAGGGTGTTCCCTACTGACTTAGGGGTTCCTTTCAATATGTTGACGCATCTTGGATGGTCGTGCGACCCTTGCGTCTGACAAGTGAATGACAGCGAGCGGTCAGGGCAGCAGCTTTGGTCTCATGGGCTGGCGGAATCCAAGTGGCGGCACTGCGGGCACCAGTCGATCTGCTGATGACCGATGATGTGCCCGCGAGCAGGACTGGTTGAATGGAAAAGTTGGACGATGGGGATTAGGTGCCCCGTGCACTTGTCGGCGAGCACTGCAATCTTCGCCGGCGCCTTTCTGCTGGCGCAGACCTCCGCGCTCGTGCCGCCCGCCGCGGCCAACAACGGTACGCAGATCGCGACCTGCGCCTGGCCGCTGAAGACCACCGTCGACACGCTCAACGTCGCATTTCCTGATGCCAGCGCGGTATACTGGACGACGCCGTTCACCGTCACCGGAAACTTGAAAGAAATCATTGTCGAAGGGAAGTTCACGGACGCCCGCTACATCTCCGTCAACGGCTACAACAATTCGGGCTCCAGTTACACCTGTGGCGGGCGGGAATCGGGCCTCGCCGATTTCCGGATCGAGGCCGATGCCGGCAGTGTCAACCCGTTCCAGCAGGCGGCACCAGCAGGGGGCGAATTCACGGTCAGCGTTGCTCGATCGCCGGGCGACGCGAGTTCAGCGAACTTCATGCCGTTGCCGGCCACCACCTGCCAGCCGTTGCCGAGCAAGGGCAAGGTACCGACGAATGTCGGATTTCTTGTGTTCCGTGCCTATCTGCCTACGGGTGGCGCCGAAGCCGTAGAGCTGCCGACACTATGGTTGCGCAACGGCAAGGCGCCACCGGTGCCGCTGCCCGCATGCACATCCGATGATGGCGCACGGACGGTGTCGACGACCCGATGGCCGCCTGAACTGCCGGTCCCGCTGATCAAACGTGCGATCATCGAGGTGCAACCTTGCGGCCGCCCCGGCGCGCAGGCGTGCCCCGCAGATCTCGTATTCTTTCGACCGACCGACGGTGCCACGGGCGGCCTCTTTCCCAACACCGACAACAAGTATGTAGGTGCCCTGGTCCGCCCGAAGGCGCGCAAGCTGGTCGTGGTCCGTGCCAGAGGGGCCTCGTTCCCCGCTGGGACCAGCCCGGCACCCTGGCCCTCGACGGCGGACCTTCGCTACTGGTCGATGTGCTCGAACGTCTATCGCCGGCCCTGGCCGGTGGTCACGGTCGAGGATCATGGCGTGGAGATCGTCGGCTGTGCCGCCGATCTGGAGACGAGCCGAACGTCGGGAGGCTACTACACCTATGTCGTGTCCAGGCTGGGTGATCGGCCGGCGCCTGCCGTGCTGCGGCGCAACCATGCCGTATGGCTGCCGTTCTCGCAGAACGAGCCCAATGCCCGGCACCTGCTGATCCTGCGCAACATGCTCGGCGACGACTTCAAGCCGTCGGTGCAGAATTGCGCACCGGGCGCCGACGCCGCGGCCATAGCCCGTTGTGAGGCCACGATGCGGGCCTACTATCCCGAGGCTGCCGAATGCGCGGTGGCAACCTTCGTCAGGGGTGGTACCTCCGCATGCTTCGCGGAGTATCGTCGGCAGCGCTGATCCGCGTGGGTCGCCGTGGGCGGCCTCCCGTGTCCGCCCATGGACGAAGTTGCACCGACGCCTATCTGCTTCACGGCGAGCGCGTGCCTCGCGTTCCCATCATCAGCCGCCCGCCGCGCCGGCGGCGCATCTCTATTGGCTCGACCGGTGACACGACCCGCCATCGTTTGGTTTCGACACGATCTGCGACTCGCCGACAACCCGGCGCTGCAAGCGGCTGTGCAGGCCGGAGGCGAGGTCCTGCCGGTGTTCATCCTTGATGATGCACTGGCCGGCCCGTGGCGTGCGGGTGGTGCGACCAGATGGTGGCTGCACGGGTCGCTGGCCAGCCTGCAGGCCAGCCTCGCCGAGCTTGGCCTGGAGTTGCGGTTGCGCCGCGGCAACGGCGATGAGGAGATCGAGCGGCTGGCGAGCGAGGTTGGCGCCGCCGCCGTGTTCTGGAACCGGCGCTACGAGCCTTGGGCGATTGCACAGGACAAGGCCGTGAAGGCGGCGCTCGAGCGGCGGGGCATCACAGCGCGCAGCTTCAACGGCGCGCTCGGCCGCGAGCCCTGGGAGGTCGCCCGCGGTGGCGGCAGCCCCTACAAGGTGTTCACGCCGTTCTGGCGCGCCTGGAGCCAGCTCGGTCCGTTGCCGGCTCCGCTGGCCGCCCCATTGCCGGTAGGGCCGGCGCTGAAGCCGGACCGGCCGGCATTGGCGGCGCTGGATCTGCTGCCCAGGGCACCGGACTGGGCTGGCGGTCTGCGCGACAGTTGGGTGCCGGGTGAGCCGGCCGCCGTCGAGGCGCTGCAGGCGTTCCTGGACGAGCGCGTGCAGGATTACCGCGAGCTTCGCGACTATCCCGCCAGGGCCGGGGTGTCATGCCTGTCGCCGCGGCTGCATCACGGCGAGCTGTCGCCGCGGCAGGTCTGGCAGGCGGTGCAGGGGAGGCATGGTGCCGGTGGTGAGGCGTTCCTGCGCCAGCTGGTCTGGCGCGAGTTCGGCCATCACCTGCTCTATCATTTCCCAGCCATGGTCGACACGCCGCTCCGGCCCGAGTTCGCCGCGTTCCCCTGGCACGACGAACCCCGCCCGTTCCACGCCTGGTGCCGCGGCAGGACCGGCTATCCGATCGTCGACGCCGGCATGCGCGAGCTCTGGCACACCGGCTACATGCACAACCGGGTGCGGATGATCGTGGCCTCGTTCCTGACCAAGGACCTGCTGATTCCGTGGCAGAAGGGCGCCGCCTGGTTCTGGGACACGCTGTGCGATGCCGATCTCGCCAACAACGCCATGGGCTGGCAGTGGATCGCCGGCTGCGGCACCGACGCGGCGCCCTATTTCCGCATCTTCAACCCGACCAGCCAGGGCAGGAAGTTCGACCCGGATGGCGCCTATGTTCGGCGCTGGGTGCCCGAGCTGGCAGGGCTGCCCGATGCGCTGATCCACGAGCCGTCGGCGGCCCCGGACGCGGCGCTCGCGGCCGCCGGGGTCGAGTTGGGGGTCACCTATCCACGGCCGATCGTCGACCATGGCCAGGCGCGGGAGCGGGCCTTGGCCGCCTATCGGAGCCTGCCCTAAGTGACCTCACTTCATGTCGAGCTGGGTCACCGGCTGCCAGCCGGGCTCGCGTGGCGTGGCGAGCAGTTGGCGGCAGCGGCGGGTCAGCCAGCGGCTGGGGGCGTCATCGGTAGAGTCCGTCGATTCGGTATCGAGGAGACCCAGGGCAGCTTGGAACGAGCCCTGGCGATATAACGCCAGCGCCGCCGCATAGGTCGTCAGTGTCGGTGTTGGGTCGACCGCAGTCGGTAGGCCCACGAGCTCGAAGACCCGCTCACCTTCGAGGCGCCCGTAGACCGCCACCGTGTCGATCTCGCGCGCGAGGATCGTATCCGTGGCCCGCTGCCGGGTGGCCGAGCTGAGCAGGATTGTCGTGCCGTAGATCTTGTTCACCGCCTCGAGCCGGCTGGCGAGGTTCACCGTATCGCCCAGGGCCGTGTAGTTGAGCCGGCGGGCCGAGCCGACATTGCCGACAATGGCGGGGCCGGTGGCGATGCCGAGCCGCACCCGCAGCTGCCCCGTGTGCTCGTCGATGGCGGGCAGCGACCGCATGCGGCTGGCGATCTTCAATGCGGCGCTGCAGGCGTGCAGCGCCTGATCGTCATCCGCGGTCGGAGCCCCCCAGAACGCCATGACGGCGTCGCCGATGAACTTATCGATCGTGCCGCCCTCTTCTTCGATGGCCTGCGAGGCCAGTTCCAGGAAGCTGCCGACGATCGGCACGACGCGATCGCCCAGACGCTCCGACAACGTGGTGAAGCCGGCGAGGTCGGCGAACAGCACGGTGATCTCACGGCGGTCGCCACCGGGCTCGGCCCGCACGCCGCTGGCGACGAGCGAGCGCACCAGCTCGGTCGGGATGAACTTGCCGAAATCGGCCAGGCCCGCTGCCATGCGATTGATGGCTTCCGAAAGCCGGTCGATCTCGCGCAGGTGCGAGTGTCGGCGTGGGATGCGATCGAGGTCGAAGCGCTCGACGAGGCGCAGGTCCTCCGCCACCCGGGCCACCGGATCGGCCACGAACCGGCGCGCGCCGATGGCCACGAGGATGCCGGCGATCAACAGAAAGGCCGCCAGCCCGATGGCCAGGCGTTGGATGGTGGTATCAATAACCCCCAGAAACTCGGCTTCCGGCATGATGACGGCGAGCTGCCAGCCCTGGAACCAGAGCGGCGACAGGCCGACGGCATAGCCGGCGCCATCGACCTCGAGACGGGCCTTCTCTTCGATGTTCTTGCCGTCGTCGGGACGCGCAGCGACCAGCTTGCCAGCGGCGAGTGCCACTTGGTCCAGGGGCGCCAAGGGTCCGGCTGCTCGCGAGGCGACGACTATCGAGCCCTCGGGCTCCAGCACGTAGGAGCGGCCGGTCTTGCCGACCGCGATCGAGCCCAACAGCTGCGCAAATCGGTCGTAGCTGATCATGGCCGCGAGCACGCCTCGCTGTGTGCTGCTGACGAAGGCGACGCCGCGCTCGGCCCCGTCGGGGGTTGCCGCGAGCTCGACCCAGAACGGGTTGGTGGTGCCCGCCGCCTGGGCCAGCCAGCGCTCGCCTCGGGCGAGGAACGTGGCCGGGGCCGGTTGGCCGGCTGCCGCTGGCGACGACGCGATCTCCTGCACGACCTCCGCCTGTCGCCCGTTGCCGGCATGGATCACGCGCAGCGAGGCGTCGGCCATGCTCTCGACGGCGACAACATCGCCCTGTGGTGGCACCAGCACCAGCCAGGAGAGGAGCTTCGCGGGCAGGGTGGTTGCAGCGAGGATCGAATCGACCGGGATCGTGCTGTCCGGCTCGTCGAGCAGGTCGACGATGGTCCGCGTCATGCCCTCGACCTGCCCGACGCGGGACCACCACTGCCGCAGGACTGCATCGGTGATCTGGGTTTCGAGCACGTCCACCAGATCGCGGCTGACTGATGTCGTGGTGCGCCACCACATCAGGTGGACGAACGCGGCTGATAGCACGATGCCGCCGATGACGATTGCCACAAGGGCCGCACCCAGGCCAATCTTCGGATCATCACGAACGCGCATCGGCAGGGTGCCCGGTTGCGGCTTAGGTCGAGACCCAAGCAAGATGGTGGATCCTATCGCTTCGGATCAGCGATTGGCGCGCTCGCCGACGAGATCGAGCCAGCGATCGGCCACCTGTCGACCGAACGATTCGGCGGCGATGCCATGCAGCCTCGACTGCTCGGCCAAATCCTCGGCCCGATCTAGGTCGCCGTAAACGTCGCGGCGTAGAATCCCCCAATCCACCATGTCCTGGCGGTCGGCCTCGAAGTGGCATTGGAAGGCATAGACCACCTCGGCGACGCGGAAAGCCTGGTGCCGGCAGGCGCTGCCGCTGAGAAGATGCACGGCACCGTCCGGCAGATCGAAGGTGTCGTCGTGCCATTGCATCGCGGGTGCAGGGAATGCTGCGCCCGCCAGCAGTGGGTCGAGCGCTCCGGCGCCGGTCGCCTGCAGTTGGACGACGCCGAACTCCGGTGCTGCGCCCACATGCACCGTGGCTTCCCAAGCGCGGGCGAGCAGTTGGGCCCCCAGGCAGATCCCGAGCACGGGCCGACCAGCGGCCGCGTAATCGCGCGCCAGGCACATAAGGGCGGGAAAGTGCGGGCATTGCCCATCGGCATAGGCACTCATGGCCCCGCCCAGGATCAGCAGGCCGTCATGCCGGTGAGAGTCGGCCGGCATCTCGGTGCCATGCTGAGCATCGAGGGTCGTGGCCTCGATGCCGCGCTCGGCCATGCGCTTGCCGACGAGCCCGGCGGGTGACAGGGGGTGATGCTGGAAAACCAGGACCCGCAGCGACATCTTCCAGTTCTTCCCACGTTGATCGCCGGCCCAGGGCGCCGCATATCAGGACCAGAAATGATCACAAGCCCCAGCATCGCCGATGCCGCCCGTGAGCTCGAGGAGGAGTTTGCGCTGTTCGACGACTGGCGCGACAAGGTCGAGTACATCATCGACCTCGGCAAGGGGCTACCGAGCCTGCCGGAGCCGCTGAAGACCGAGGGCAACAAGGTGCGCGGCTGCCAGAGCCAGGTCTGGCTGGTGGCCGAGCCGCAGGCCGACGGCCGCATTCATCTGCGCGCCGACAGCGATGCGATCCTGGTCAAGGGCCTGGTCTCGCTGCTGCTGCGCCTCTACGACGGCCGCACCCCGCAGGAAATCCTGACCAACCCGCCGACCGTGCTGGAAGCCGTCGGGCTGGCCAGGCTGCTGACACCGGGCCGGTCGAACGGGCTCTATGCGATGGTGGCGCGGATTCAGGCCGTGGCGGAAGCGTATGCCGCCGCCCGCCCGGCCTGAAGCTCACTTCTCCGCCGGCTTGGCGAGGCTGCGCTTCTGGAGCACCGACGCCACGATGACGCCGATGGTGACGAGGGCGATCAGCACCGTGCAGACGGCGTTGATCTCGGGCGTCACGCCAAGGCGGACCGAGCTGTAGATTCGCATCGGCAGGGTGGTCGCTCCCGGTCCCGTGGTGAAGCTGGCGATGACCAGATCGTCGAGCGACAGGGTGAAGGCCAGCAGCCAGCCGCCGACCAGGGCGGGGGCGATGATCGGCAGGGTCACGACGAAGAAGGTCTTCAACGGCGGGGCGCCCAGATCCATGGCCGCCTCCTCCAGGCTGCGGTCGAACGAGAGCAGGCGGGACTGGACCACGACCGTGACGTAGCACATCGCGAACGTCGTATGCGCGATGACGATGGTCCAGTAGCCGCGGCCCGCGTTCAGGCTGACAAACAGCAGCAGCAGCGACAGTCCGAGGATGACGTCGGGCATCACCAGCGGGGCCGAGATCATGCCGGCGAAGAAGGTCCGGCCTGGAAACCGGGCGATCCGGGTCAGCACCACGCCCGCCATCGTGCCCAGGACCACGGCGAGCGTCGAGGCCAGGAGGGCTACGCGCAGGGTGACCCAGGCGGAATCCAGCAACTGCTGGTTGGCCAGCATCGTGCCGTACCACTGCAGCGAGAAGCCGCCCCAGACCGTGACCAGCTTCGAGGCGTTGAACGAGTAGATGACCAGGAGCACGATCGGTAGATAGAGGAAGACGAAGCCCAGGGTCAGGGCCGTGGCAGTGAACCAGGTGAAGCCGCGGCCCATCAGTGCTGCTCCTCGATGTGCGTCGCCTGCTGGCGCTGGAACAGGGCGATCGGGATCACCAGCACGAGCAGCAAGAGCACCGCCACCGCCGAGGCCAGCGGCCAGTCGCGGTTGTTGAAGAACTCCGTCCACAGCACCTTGCCGATCATCAGCGTGTCCGAGCCACCCAGCAGATCGGGGATCACGAACTCGCCGACGGCGGGGATGAAGACTAGGAAGCAGCCGGCGACGATGCCGGGAATCGCCAGCGGAGCGGTGACTTTCCAGAAGGCGGCAATGGGCGTGCAGCCCAGGTCGACGGCGGCCTCGATCAGGGTCGGGTCGTGCTTCTCGAGATTGGCGTAGATCGGCAGGATCATGAAGGGCAGGTAGGAATAGACGATGCCGATATAGACCGCGGTCACGGTCTGCAGGATCACCAGCGGCTGCGAGATCAGGCCCGCCCACAGCAGCAGGTTGTTGAGCAGTCCCTCGTTCTTGAGGATGCCGATCCAGGCGTAGACCCGAATCAGGAACGAGGTCCAAAACGGCAGGATGACCATCATCAACAGGATCGGCCGCCAGCGCTCCGGCGCCTTGGCCATGCCGTAGGCGATGGGGAAGCCGACCAGCAAGGTCCAGAAAGTGGAGACTGCCGCAATCCAGACCGAGTTGAGGTAGGCTCGGATGTAGAGGCTGTCCTGGGCGATCAGCAGGAAGTTGCTCAGGTTGAGCTTCAGCTGAATATAGTAATCGCCCGCGTCATCGATCCACTCGAGCAGCGGGAGATAGGGTGGCTGCGCCAGCGCCCCTTCGGAGAAGGAGAGCTTGAGCACGATGATGAACGGCACGAAGAAGAACAGCAGCAGCCACAGGAACGGCAGGCCGATCAGCGCGGCCCGGCCGTAGGACGGACCACGGCGGATGGGCGCGCGATCCTCGGTCGGTGCGGCGGCGCTCATGACTTGAGGATCACGCTGGCGTCCGGCGCCCAGTTCAGCCAGACGCGGTCGCCCCAGGTCAACGGTCGCTGGAGCAGCCGCATCCGGTTGGCCTGGGTGCAGCGGACTATGGCTCCGCCTTCGAGGCGGACGTGGTAGATCGACACGTCGCCCAGATAGCCGATGTCCCAGATCTCGCCGGTCATGCAGTTTTCACCGGACCCGGCGGGCTCGTCCTTGCTGATGGCGAATTTTTCCGGCCGGATTGCCGCCCAAACCGTCTGACCGGGCTGCAGGCCTTGGCCACGGTCGGCCAGGATATCGCAGCCCGCCTCGGTGGAATGGACCCGGACCAGATCGCGGCCGGCCTCGACGACGCGTGCCTCGAGCACGTTCACGTCGCCCAGGAAGTCGGCGATGAACCGGCTGTTCGGGTATTCGTACATCTCGCCTGCGGTGCCCAGCTGGGCCACCCGGCCTTCGTTCATGACCGCCATCCGGGTCGAGACGGTCATGGCCTCCTCCTGATCGTGGGTCACGATCACGAAGGTCAGGCCGAGGCTTTCCTGGATGTTGACCAGCTCGAACTGGGTGCGCTCGCGCAGCTTCTTGTCGAGGGCCCCAAGGGGCTCGTCGAGCAGGAGCACCTTGGGGCGTTTTATGATCGCCCGGGCGAGGGCCACGCGCTGCCGCTGCCCGCCCGAAAGCTGGTCCGGGCGCCGTTTCTCGCGGCCGTCCAGCTGCACCAGCCGCACCGCCTCAGCCACGCGGTCGCGGATCTCGCTTTTGGGCACACGATCCTGCTTGAGGCCGAAGGCGATGTTGTCCTCGACCGTCATATGGGGGAACAGCGCGTAGGACTGGAACATCATGTTGGCCGGGCGCTTCCATGGCGGCACGGCCGCCATGTCCTGTCCGTCGATCAGGATCCGGCCCGCGGTCGGTCGCTCGAACCCGGCCAGCATCCGGAGAAGCGTGGTCTTGCCGCAGCCGGAAGGCCCCAGCAGCGCGAAGAACTCGCGCTGGTAGATGTCCAGGCTGACATTGTCGATCGCGTAGACGTCGCCGAACTGCTTGGTGACGTTCTGGATCTGGATGAACGGCTTGGCGTTCGGGTCCTGCCACGGCTCGACGCGGCTGCGCTGGTCGGCGCGCGGTCGGGGCGGCGCTGGAGGGGTGGCCGTGCTCTGCTCGCTCTGCATGCTCATTGCTCCCGCGCCAGGTCTTTGTCAGCCACCGGTCAGCAGCTTGGTCCACAGCCGCGTCAGGTTGCGTTGCGCCTTTTGGTCGAAGGGGGTAACGGTGAACAGGTTGGCCCGGACCTCGGGCGTGGGGAACAGGCTGGGATTGCCCTTCACCGCCTCGTCGATGAACGCGGAGGAGGCCGGAACCGCGTTCGGGTAAGTGACGAAGTTGGAGATCTTCGCCATCACCTCGGGCTCGAGCAGATAGTCGAGAAAGGCATAGGCATTGTCAGGGTTGGGCGCATCGGCCGGCATCGCCAGCAGATCGAACCAGAGCAGGGCCCCTTCCTTCGGGACGGTATAGGCTATGTCCACACCGTTCTCCGCCTCCTCGGCGCGGGTCTTGGCGATGCCGGCATCGCCCGACCAGCCGAGTGCCAGGCAGATGTCGCCGTTGGCCAGGGCGTTGATGTACTCGGAGCTGTGGAACTTGCGGATGTAAGGGCGGACCTTGTCCAGCAGCGCCGCCCCCTTCGCCAGCACCGCCGGATCCTTGCTGTCAGGGTCCTCGCCCAGGTAGCGCAAGGCCGAGGCCATCACCTCGACCGGCGCGTCGAGCGCCATGATCCCGCAGTCGGCAAGCTGCTTGGCATTCTCGGGGTCGAACAGCAGCGCCCAGGAATCGGTGGGCGCGTTGGGCAGCCGTTCCTTCACCTTGCCCACATTGTAGGCGAGCCCCGTCGTACCCCAGAGGTAGATCGGCGCATGCGCGTTGCCGGGATCGTATTTAGCGGCCTTGCTCATCAGGTCGGGGTCGAGATTCTTCCAGTTCGGGATCTTGCTTTTGTCGAGCGGCTGGAAGATCCCGGCCTCGATCTGCCGGCCGATGAAGAAGCCCGTGGGTACGACGAGGTCATAACCCGTGCTGCCGGCTAGCAGCTTCGTCTCCAGCACCTCATTGCTGTCGAACAGATCGTAGACGACCTTGATCCCGGTCTTGGCGGTGAAGCCGTCCAGCACCTGCGGATCAATGTAATCCGACCAGTTGTAGATCTTGACGACCTTTTCCTGGGCCTGGACTCCGCCAAGGCCGAAGGCGAGCAGGGCCGCGGTGGCGGCGAGGGCTAGCTTGTGCACGGAGGACCTCTTCTTGTTGTGTCATGTGCCGCCAAGCAAAAGCGGCGCCATTCACTTTTGGTCGGCAACCCGACTGGGCCGACGCCGCCGCTACGATCCGGCGGCGCTAGCTGCCGGTGACGATCTTGGTCCATAGGCGGGTCACGACCCGCTGCACCTTCTGCTCGTACGGCGTCACCACGAACAGCTTGTCCCGCAGCTCCTCGGGCGGGAACAGGCTGGGATCGCCTTTCACCTCATCGCTGATCAACGGCAGGGAGGCCAATACGGCATTGGGGTAGGTGACGAAGTTGGAGGTCTTGGCCATCATCTCCGGTTGCAGGATGAAATTCATGAAGGCATAGGCATTCTCGGGGTCGGGCGCGTCGGCGGGCATCGCCATCATGTCGAACCAGAGCTGCGCGCCTTCCTTGGGGATGACGTAGCTGAGGTTGATGCCGTTGTTGGCTTCCTCGGCCCTGGTCCGCGCGATGCCGGCGTCGCCCGAGAACATCAGCGACATGCAGATGTCGCCGTTGGCCAGCGCATTGATGTTCTCGGAGCTGTGGAACTTGCGGATGAAGGGCCGGACCTTCTCCAGGACCGCAGCACCCTTTTCCAGGACCTTGGGATCCTTGCTGTTGGGGTCCTCGCCCAGATATTGCAGCGCGCTGGGCAGCACGTCGTCGCCGGAATCGAGCACCATGATGCCGCAGTCGGCGAACTTCGATGCGACTTCCGGGTCGAACAGCATGCGCCAGGAATCCAGCGGCGCGTCCGGCATGCGTTCCTTGATCTTGTCGATATTGTAGGCGAGGCCCGTGGTGCCCCACATGTAGATCATGGCGTGTTCATTGCCGGGGTCGAACTGGGCGGCCTGCTCCATCAGCTTGGGATCGAGCCCGCTCCAGTTCGGCAACTTGGCCTTGTCGAGCGGCTGGAAGATGCCGGCCTGGATCTGGCGCGCCAGGAAATAGGCAGTCGGCACGACGAGATCGTACCCGGTGTTGCCGGCCAGCAGCTTGGTCTCCAGGACGTCGTTGCTGTCGTAGACGTCGTAGACGACCTTGATGCCGGTCTTGGCGGTGAATTCGGTGAGGACCTCGGGGTCGATATAGTCCGACCAATTGTAGACCTTGACCACCTTCTCCTGCGCCTGTGCAGCAACGGTGGTCAGCAGCGCCGCCGCGGCAACCGCGAGCCAGATTTTTCGCATGAGGGTTCTCTCCAGGGCCGGGCCAGCACCTCGCCATGAGCGAGGTTGCGTCGATTTTGTGACGGTTTGGCGACGGACATCCGTAGTCGCGCGCTCGTGCCGATTGCTGGCACGCTAGCGCAGCGGCTTGCCGGATTGAAAGGCACATTTCCGCGTCGCGACATCCCCTATCCAAGGGGCGTTCGCGTTCAGCTTCTACCTAGACGGATTGGAGGCGTGGAGCGGGTGATGGGAATCGAACCCACGACATACAGCTTGGGAAGCTGTCGTTCTACCTCTGAACTACACCCGCGCTGGAAGCATGGATAGAACGCCCGCCCAGCTCTGGCAAGGGTTGACGACTGGCCCAATCCCGCCTAAACGCACGCCACTCCTTGGGGGCGCATAGCTCAGTTGGTAGAGCAGCTGACTCTTAATCAGCGGGTCGTAGGTTCGAGCCCTACTGCGCCCACCAAATTTTCCCTTGGAAAAGCAAGCAGTTACGCGACAGCGCTGGCTTGAAGTGCGCCCATTTTGTCGATGGGTAAGCACGAGAGCGGATTTCGCGGCTAGGCGCACCGTCGGCCGCCCTTTGCGGGCAGCCTAAGATGGTTGCGGTCACGGACCCGTGCGCTTCATATCTGGACGCTCTGTCGCGTGCGAGGCAGCTCGGCGCTGGCCCAGCGCGAGCACAGGGACGTGCAGACAGTGGCACGAGCTGATCCAAGACGCCTCAACGATCATTCTCTTGTACGATGAGGCGTGTTGGGGCTAGGCCATGCCTTCGCCTTTAACCACGACAACCGCTGCAGCCTAGAGCAGTCCTGAAGGCGAAGCGATATTCGCCTCGGGAGCATACAATGGCATATTTAACCCGGATTTCCCAGATGATGGGGTATTTTGCTGACACGATAGAAGCGTTTCGGTAGATTTCTCAACGTGATAGATCGGATGGAGTGGGTCAGGGATGGCGGACGCGACGGGTGAAACGAACGAGCCGCTTCGGGTTGCCTTCGACCGCCGGATCGAGCTCGAATTCCATGGTGCGCGGAACACCGCTGACGGTGGCTTGCTGACCTATCGCAAGCTGGACGATGTCCTCGGGCTGACCGCGATGGCTGCCTCGGCTTTGGGCGAGGGTCGGCGCGGGAAGAACATTCGCCACCGACTTCTCGGTCTGCTGCGGCCGACTTGATGGAGCCCACGCCCGAGCGAACGCTCGGCTGGCGCACGCTCCTGGGCTATGGCGGCCTGGCCTTGCCGCTGGCTGCGCTCAACCTGCCGCTCTACGTCTATCTGCCGACGTTCTACTCCGCGGGCCTGGGACTCGATCTCGCCGCGGTCGGCGGCGTGCTGCTGCTGGCCCGCCTGTTCGACATGGTGATCGATCCGGTGATGGGCGAGCTCGGCGACCGGCTGCGCTCGCCCTGGGGCCAGCGGCGACCCTGGCTGGTGCTGGGCGCACCCCTGCTGCTCTTCGCGAGCTGGAAACTGTTCATGCCGGCCGAGGACGTCGGCACCGGCGACCTCCTGCTCTGGAGCTGTCTCGCCTACGTCGCCTGGACGGCACTGCTGCTCACCTATGCCGCCTGGGGTGCGGAGCTCACGAGCGCCTATCATGAGCGCTCGCGGGTCACCGGGGTGCGCGAGGGCTTTGTGATCGGCGGCATCCTGCTGGCGGCCAGCCTGCCCTTCCTCGCCGGGGTGCAGCCGGAAAGCCGTGCTGCGCTGGCGCTGGTGTTCCAATCCATGCTGGTGCTGCTACCGCTGACGCTGGTGCTGCTGCTCGTGAGCGTGCCCGAACCTGCATCGTCGGCGCAGCGCGCGCTGCCCTTCCGCGAGGGCCTGCGGCTGGCGTTTGCGAACCGGCCCTTCCGGCGCCTGATCCTGGCTTTCTTCCTGAACGGCATCGCGAACGGCCTGCCCGCGACCCTGTTCCTGTTGTTCGTGCGCCATGTGCTGGGTGCCGATGTCGACGCCGGTCCGTTGCTGCTGCTCTATTTCGTCAGTGGCATGGTGGCGGTGCCCGGCTGGCTCTGGCTGAGCTATCGGATCGGCAAGCACCGCGCCTGGGCCGCGTCCATGCTGTGGGCCTGCCTTGTCTTCGCCTGGGTACCGTTCCTGGGCGCCGGCGACACCATGGCCTTCGCCGTGATCTGCCTGCTGTCCGGCGCCAGCCTGGGTGCGGATCTCGCCATTCCGGCCTCGATGCAGGCCGACGTGCTTGATCTCGACCGGGTGATGAGCGGCCGCCGACGCTCCGCCTTTTTCTTCGCGCTGTGGAGCATGGCCGGCAAGCTCGCGCTCGCGATGGCCGTGGGTATCGCCTTTCCGGTGCTGGGGGCCATGGGCTTTGTCACTGACGGCACCAACGCGCCGTCGGCTCTGCTCGGCCTGGCACTGCTCTATGCGTTCCTGCCCGTGTTGTTCAAGCTCGCGGCCACCGGGCTGGTCTGGCGGTTCGAGCTCGACGCCAGCCGGCAGAAACAGCTTCGGGCACAGATCGAAACGGCAGACCGAGCCGTATAGAGTCCCATGAGAAACTAGTCCTTGCCGCCATCGGTGTTCTGACGCTGGCGGGATGTAGCGACATGCGGGTCGACGATTTTGCGGGGGCTACGCGACCTTCAAGTCCGAGAATTACTTCCAGGGCCACACCAAGGCCTGGAGCTTGTTCCGGGACCGGTTCGGTACCATCAAGCGCCAGTTCGTGGTCGAGATCGACGGCAATATGGACAATGGCACGCTGGTGAAGAACGAGAGCGTTGCCTGGGCCGACGGCGGAGGCCACCCGCGTCTGGCGCATCAAGCCGCTGGGCAACGGCGACTATGAAGGCACCGCCAGGGGCGGCGCTCGCGACCTTTTTTTGCGTTCCGCACCGTCAGGATAGCCCGGCGGCAACGGCCGCGACATCGTCAAGGACTTCGTGCCCGGCCACATACAGCTATGCTGCACTGCCGGGTTTTTTGCGATCCACTTGAGCAGCTGCGTCGTGGGCTGGGGCTCGGCCGTAATGGCGGTGGAGGGGCCGCAGCCCGGCTCCACCGCCGTTTGGCTGCGGCGTAGCGGCAGATGGCTCGCTCTTCTCAGTAGGCGGTTATTGCGCTGGCGCAGCCGGCTGAGCGGGCGTGCCTGGTGCCACGGGCGCCACGGCGGGTGCAGGTGTTGTTACCGTAGGTGCTGCCGTTGGGGCGGGTGCCATGGTAGCTGCGGGTGGCGCCGAGCCGCGGAACCAACCGAGCGAGTAGCCGGCGATCAGTACGACAACCACCACGGCAACGATGATGTAGATCGTGCGTCGGTCCATCGGTTTGGCCTCCCAATTTCATTAAGGCATGGACATTATCGCACTCGGCGCCGCGAGTCATTGGCGCATCAATGCTTCTGCCATGCCGGCGCAGCAGATGCTGTGGACTACTGCACAGGCGAGTATTCCTGATCTGCCACTCAGCGCTGATCGAATCGGGTCGGAGCATATCCACCGGATACATGGACGATGCAGTCTGAACGTCAGCGATATAGCGCGGGGGCTCGGCATACACCGTCGCACTCCGCAACGCATCATGACCAAACGAGCCCCTTGGGACCGGCGACAATAAAAGGAGACCCGCGAGGAGTTTTGTACTACCCTCGCGGGTCAAGTGCTCAGCCCTCAGCCCGTTCGTTATGGGGAGCACGTCTTTGCCCTGCGGTGCGCATTCGCACAGTTCGGTCGAACATCCGGTCTGGAATGGAGAATGGGCGAGCCGAAGCCCGCCCCTCTCGGCGGTTAACGATGCCGTCAGCTGGCGTTCGGCCCGGCGGGCTGCATGACATCGCGATTTTCAATCAGGATGCGCTCGATCTAATCCAAGACGGCTGCCGTGGTGGGAGCCAGCCCGTCCTGAGAGCCTGAGGCTGTCACCGGCTCGATCTTCGGTCGATCCTGGCTCATGCCGAAGCACGCCTCGTCGGCAGCCAGCGTGTACTCCCGTTCGGATCGGCGCTCGATCAGGTCCTCCATCAGCTTCCACTTCCAACAAACGCCGGCTTTCTCAAAGGCCGCGGTGGTCATCGGCGCAAGGCGCACTTTGCGATAGCCGCTCCTTGCCCCATGCCAGAGCCTCACGCGGTTCGCGAAGTCAGGGTCGGCAGTGTCCATGCTGGGAATGCGGTAGTGGACGGCCTGGAAGGAGCAAGGGGTGTGCGCGGCGAGCAAGGCGGGCTTGTGGCGGGGCCGTTCCCCGAGCGCGGCGCTGGTTAGCTGTCTGGTTCCGGGCGTCATGGTGTCTTTGTGACCTCTAAGGCGAGCCTCCTGCCGCTCACGTTGCCCACTGCTGCACTCGATATGACCTTCCGATTGACGAACGATCCTTCGAGGAGCAGCGTCGAACCAGAATCGGGCCCTCTGGACAATGACGGCCTGCGAGAGGTGGAAGCCATGAGGCTGCACGGTATTGTCGCTGCGATCGCAGCTCTACTGTTCGCCACGATGGCCTCAGCTCAGTCCCCCAGCAAGGTCAATGCCGTCTGGGGGGTGAACGATCAGAACGAGGTCTTCCGCTGGGACTTGCTACGAAACGAGTTCGTGCGGATCCCGGGCAGCTTGAAGCAGGTCGCGGTTGGAACTGACGGCGAGGTGTGGGGTATCGATCCCGACGGTAACGTCCGTCGCTGGCTCAATTCCCAATGGCAATCCGTGCCGGGGAATCTCCGGCAGCTCTCGGTGAGGAATGCCCAGGACGTGTGGGGGGTGAATGACGCCAATGCCCTCTCACGATGGACCGGCTCAGCCTGGGAACCCATTGAAGAGGATGGCCATCCTATTCTTCCGGCTGCTTATGTTTCGGCAGGAGCCGATGGCACGGTATGGGGGATAGCGCCCGAAGATGGCGGCATCGTAACCATCTCCGCATGGCTGGAGAGCCATACATTGTATCCGATGCAGAAACCGGGCAGCGGCCATCTCAGGCGGATTTCGGTTACTGATGGCAACCGCGCTTGGGCCATCGATGATAGCGCGCAGTTGTTTCAGTGGATCGAGCCCGACTGGCAACATGTTGATGGCGATTATCTCGATGTGGTGCAAGCGGCCAACGGGGAACTCTGGCGGTTGGCTGGCGACGGCACGGTCCTTTTCAGCAAAGACCCATCAGCACCAGCGCAGCAGATGCAGTCCGGTCTTCTGCTCAAGCAGATTGCCGTCGGTGCTGCTCGTACGACGGACAGCGCGATAGCAACGGAGGAGCAGCGGCGAATAGTGGATGCCCATAACACGGAACGGCTGACCCATCCGGATGTTGGCGCTCTGCAATGGTCAGCAGAACTGGCGAGTTGGGCCCAGGAGTGGGCACAGACTGTGGCCGGCCAGGATCTGATGTTTCACCGCGAGGACCAACGAGGAAATGCTTTCAGGCCTGGGGAAGGACTTGGTGAAAACATCTACAGCTGGGGGCCATCCAGCGCGAAGACGGGCGTCGACGCTGTTCAGTCCTGGATTGCTGAGAGCCCGTTTGAGAATGGCTATGGCTGAACGACGCGGCGCAGCAGGAGGCTGCCGAGAGCGACGTGGATCATCGCTTCGGAGATGTCGCAGTGCCGCTCATAGTCACGCACCAGCCTGCGC
>JBATRI010000273.1:0-2844 GCA_049292515.1 Geminicoccaceae bacterium | reverse complement strand
TCGGCGAGACCCGCACCGAGCTCGAGCTGCAGCCGTCCGGACGCTACAAGCCGGTCACCCGCTTCGCCGAGTTCGTCAACGTGCCGGAACTGGTGGCCATGTTCCGCACCGTGGCCGACGTCATCCTGAAAAGCGATCTCCGCCGCCACCTGCGGCTGCCACGGATCAAGGGCGGGGCGCGCCAGATCCTGACCGCACCGCCGAGCCCCGCCTTCAAGGCCTACCAGCGTGCGCTCGCGGCGCGGATCGAGGTGATTCAGCAGCGCCGCGGCAAGCCCGAGAAGGGCCAGGACATCCTCCTGTCCGTGATCACCGACGGCAGGCATGCCGCGATCGACCTGCGCCTGGTCGACCCCAGCGCCGTGGACGAGCCGGACAACAAGCTGGGCCTGCTCATCGACAACGTGCACCGGATCTGGCGGGAGACGGCCACCCGACGCTACCGGCGGCCGGACGGCAACTTCGATGCGCTGCCGGGTGCCGGTCAGCTGATCTTCTCCGATCTCGGCACGCCGGGCGTCGAGGCCAGCCGCGGCTTCTCGGCCTATCGCTGGATCAAGCACCGGCTCGTGGCTAAAGGCGTGCCGGCGGCCGAGATCGCCTTCATCCAGGAGCACAAGACCAGCGAGGCCAAGCGGCGCCTGCTCGCTGCCTTCGACGCCGGCCGGGTCCGCATCCTGCTCGGCTCGTCGCCGACCATGGGCACCGGCGTCAACGTGCAGCGGCGGCTCGCCGCCCTGCATCATCTGGACGTGCCATGGCTGCCGTCCGAGATCGAGCAGCGCGAGGGCCGGATCGAGCGCCAGGGCAACGCGCACGACGAGATCGGGATCTATGCCTACGCCACGCTCGGCAGCATGGATGCGCCGATGTGGCAGGCGAACGAGCGCAAGGCCCGGTTCATCGAGCTGGCGCTCTCGGGCGACGGCTCGGTGCGCCGGCTCGAGGATGCCGGCAACCAGGCCGGCCAGTTCGCGCTCGCCAAGGCGATCGCCTCCGGCGACGCCCGGCTGATGCAGAAAGCCGGGCTGGAGAGCGAGATCGCCCGGCTCGAGCGGCTGCGGGCCGCCCATTTCGACGAGCAGCTGGCGATCCGGCGCGAGATCGCCCGAGCCCAGGCGGCGATCACCCGGGCCGAGGCCCGGATCACCGCGCTCGAGCAGGATCTGCAGCGCCGCCAGCCGACTCGGGGCGATGCCTTCCGGATGCAGGTCGAGGGCAGCGGCTTCACCGAGCGCAAGGCTGCCGGCCATGCCCTGCTGCTGGCATTGGCGAAACTCGCCCGCGGTCGACCCGGCCGGCACGAGGTGGCGGCGATCGGCGGCTTCCCGCTCACGGCCGTCGTCGAGAAGGCGAGCCCGGGCAGCCGGCAGGGTTACGAGATGCAGTTGCTCCTGCAGCGCACCCGGCACGAGCAGGAGATCGAGCTCGAGGCCGGGCTCACCCCTTTGGGCCTCATCACCCGGCTCGAGCATCAACTGGGCCGGCTCGACACCGACCTGCTCGAGCAGCGGCGCCATCGCGCGGAGAACGAGCGCCGGCTCGCCGACTATCTGCCGCGCCAGGGCCAGGCCTTCGCCCTCCAGCCCGAGCTCGACCACAAGCTCCACACCTTGGCAGCACTCGAGGCCGAGCTCGCCGCCGACGAAGGTGAACGCGCCGCGGCCTGACCAGGCTCGCCAGAGGGCAGAGCCACAGCAACCCGTCCTGGGGCCGCCCAGCCCGATCACCTCCCCGACAGCGCCATCAACCGCAAGGAGACCAACCATGACCATCCTGCAAGGCCAGGACGCCTGGCACCAGCTCGACCGCTGGAACCAACCCTGCGGCCGGCCGACCTACCGCACCGCCGTGCTCGAGCTGGCCCCGGGCCTGGCCGTGCACGGCATCGCCATCGCCGTCGCCTACGATGCGGCCGGCTTCCTCTGGAACGCCGCCGACCCGGACGACCAGCACCAGCTCGAGAACCTGTGGAGCGGCTTCCTGGTCGAAGGCAAACCCGAGCCACTCATCCCCTATGGCGGCTGCGACTTCTTCCTGGCGTTTCAACCAGCGTCAGGTGCCAGCACGTGGAGACCAGCAAGCCCACGCCACGCCGGCCCGGAGCCTCACTCACCGCTGGCCCGTCCTGCGCTGACCAGCGAGGCCGGGAGTGCCGTGCTCAATGCCGTGTCCGCATAACCGGAGAAACGGCAATGCGCTTACACGACACCATCGGTGACGGCAGCATCATACTGCCCACCGCCCTCCGGCGGCGGCTCGAGCAACCCCGCTTCGATGCGGCGATGTTCACCCCGACCAGGTTCGCCACGGCCGCCGAGAAAGCGGATTTCGCGCGGCATTTCGTGCGGTTCCTGGCTGAGGGCATGCCCAGCGCTCAGTTCACGAAGAAATTCTACAACCGACTCAGCAGCACTTTCGGGCATATTGCTCATTTCAGTCAGCTCGGTTTCTACGAGCACTTCTTCGCCGACTTAGCTGGCAAGGTACGCTTCCTCGAGCAGACCTTGGAATGGTGGCCGGTCGGCGACCCAGCCTGGACCTTCCGCGACGTCGAGCGCGAGCTGCAGGAGCGGATCCACGCGGCTCGGATCCTGCCGCTCTACCAGTCCCTGCTCCAGGGCAACCGCCCGACCTCGGCCAACCCCGCACGAGCACCGAGCGGCGCACAGCGGCCAGCCTCCATCCCGGTTGCCCGTCCGCCCCAGGCCGACCTGTTCGACCTCGGCTGACAGCGGGGTAGGGGAGGGCGCTTGATCGGGCCCTGGCACGGCCGCGCGGCGGTCACCGCTGACGCTCCATGGCCGGCAGGCCCGCACCCCGGCCACGGGCTGGGCCGCAACC
>JBATRI010000272.1:0-3437 GCA_049292515.1 Geminicoccaceae bacterium | reverse complement strand
CGGCAGGACAAAGTCACCATTTTCATTTCCACCCATTTCATGAACGAGGCGGAGCGGTGTGACCGCGTCTCGCTGATGCACTCCGGGCGGGTGCTCGTCAGCGGTCCCCCTGAAGAGTTGGTGAGGGACAGCAGTGCCCACTCGCTGGAGGAGGTGTTCATCAAACATCTTCAAGAGGCGTCGGCCAGCGACAATCTGCCCGCCGCATCCTCCCTGGCAGTGTCCCCGATGCCTGACGCCGGCCGTGTCTCCGCACCACCCGTACAGCGGGTCTTCGCCTTTGGCCGGACATTCAGCTACATGCGGAAAGAAGCGCTGGAGTTGCGCCGCGATCCGGTGCTTGCCGGCATGTCACTCTTCGGCACGGCTCTGCTCATGTTCGTCATGGGCTACGGCATCAGCCTGGACGTGGAAAACCTTAGCTTCGCCGTGCTGGACCACGACCAGACCACCCTGAGCCAAAACTATGTCCTTAACCTCAACGGCTCGCGCTATTTTGTGCAGCAGGCTCCCATCCTTGACGAAGCCGATCTCGACCGCCGGATGCGTTCCGGCGAACTGGCGCTCGCCATCGAAATCCCGCCCGGTTTCGCCCGCGATGCGCAGCGTGGAGCCCCCGTGCAAATCGGCGCGTGGGTGGACGGTTCCATGCCGCAGCGTGCCGAGACCGCGCAGGGGTATGTGTCGGGAATGCATCAGGGCTGGCTGGCACAAATGGCCGCGCGGAGCTCCGGGCTTGAGTCCGCTTCGGGTGCTCTGAACATCGAGACACGCTTCCGCTACAACCCGGATGTGCGCAGTCGGCCCGCCATGGTTCCGGCTGTCATTCCCATGCTGCTGCTCATGATTCCGGCCATGCTCACAGCACTCTCCGTGGTGCGTGAGAAAGAGCTGGGCTCCATCGTCAACCTCCATGTGACACCGGTGACGCGCAGCGAGTTTCTGATCGGCAAACAAGCGCCCTATATCTTTCTTGGGATGCTGAATTTCCTGCTGATGACACTGCTGGCTGTCACCGTCTTTGACGTGCCCGTCAAAGGCAGTTTCACCACACTTGCTGCCGCCGCGCTCATCTTCGTCGTGTTCGCCACGGGCTTTGGTCTGCTGGCCTCGGCATTCACCCGCAGCCAGATCGCAGCCATGTTTGTCACCATGATTGGCACCATGATTCCCACTGCCCAGTTCGCGGGCCTGATCAATCCTGTCTCCTCACTGGAAGGTGCCGGAGCAGTTATCGGAAGGCTCTACCCGGCCACGCACTTCCTGACGATCAGTCGCGGCGTCTTCAGCAAGGCGCTTGGTTTTTCCGATCTCCACGCCTCATTCATTCCTTTGATCCTGGCTGTCCCTGTGATCATGGGAGTCGCGATTGCCCTGATCCGCAAGCAAGACACCTGATCATGAGCCGTCTCGCCAACATCTATCGCCTGGGGGTGAAGGAACTCTGGAGCCTGGCCCGTGACCCGATGATGATGGGGCTCATCGTCTATGCCTTCACGGCCATGGTTTACATATCTGCCACGGCGATGCCGGAAGCACTGCATCATGCCCCAATCGCCATCGCTGATGAGGACACTTCGCCGCTCTCAGCCCGAATCGCGTCCAGTTTTCAGCGACCCAGCTTCATGTCACCCGCCATGATCTCCGCAGCCGACGTGGATGCGGGGCTGGATGCCGGAGACTATACCTTTGCCATCATCATCCCGCCTGATTTCCAGCGCGATGTTCTTGCCGGAATGCGTCCCACGCTTCAGTTGAATGTGGACGCCACGCGGATGAGCCAGGCATTCACGGGCAGTGGTTACGTCCAGCAGATCATCAATGGCGAGGTCACCGAGTTTCTCCAGCGCTATCGCGGCGTCCCTGCAGCCCCCGTGACTCTGACATTACGCGCCCGCTTCAATCCCAACCTCACCCCGGCCTGGTTCGGAGCTTTGATGGAAATCATCAACCTCGTCACCATGCTCTCCATTGTCCTGACCGGCGCGGCGCTGATCCGCGAGCGCGAGCACGGCACTATCGAGCACCTGCTCGTCATGCCCGTGAAACCCGCCGAGATCATGCTTTCCAAAGTGTGGTCCATGGCCCTCGTCGTCCTCGTCGCGACCACACTCTCCCTGCTGTTCGTCGTTCAAGGCCTGCTGCATGTGCCCATCGAGGGTTCCATCCTGCTGTTCCTGACCGGCGCGGTGCTGCATTTGTTTGCCACCACTTCAATGGGAATCTTCATGGCCACGCTGGCGCGCACCATGCCGCAGTTCGGCCTGCTGCTCATCCTAGTCCTGCTGCCCTTGCAAATGCTCTCCGGAGGCATGACCCCGCGCGAAAGCATGCCGGAATTCGTCCAAAACATCATGCAGGCTGCACCTACGACCCATTTCATCTCAGCATCCCGCGCCATCCTCTATCGCGGCGCGGGCCTCAAAGTGGTGTGGCAGCCGTTTGTCCTGCTGCTTGCCATCGGCACGGTCTTTTACTCCGTGGCCCTGGCCCGCTTCCGCAAGACCATAAGCCTGATGGCGTGAACCATCAGGTGTCCAAAGGATTAGAAACGGACTTCTGCCAATTGTATTGGCGAGTCAGTCAGTGGTAGCAACGCGGGTTACAATTACCGGTTTGTTCCGATTTACGACAAAAAATTCTGTTGCTAAAAGAGCACAGATTCGAATCGCTTGGAGCACAATTGGAGCGAATATTTCAAATGATCCACATGGTATTGATAATGTATTTTATCACTACTATAATCCATTCAGGGTGAGGTGGTTGGAATGGTTAATGATTCTTCAGGGTTGGTCGTCGAAACGAGCAAGCGTTTGCTGACGGCATCAGAGTTTCAAAATTTGGCGAACGTGCCGCCAGAGGTCGAGTGGTTCGCGAACATCGAAAACGCGAACACGCGGCGAGCATACAAGAACGACGTTCAGGAGTTCATGCGGTTCGCAGGCATTCACCAAGCGGAAGAATTTCGCCTGGTGAAACGGTCGCATCTCATTGCATGGCGCAAGCAGCTTGAGACGCGCACTTTGGAAGCGTCCACGGTGCGCCGCAAACTTTCTGCCGTGGCTTCATTGTTTGATTACCTGTGCGAGTGCAATGCCGTTCCGTTCAATCCGGCTGATGGCGTGAAGCGTCCCAATCAAGGCACGAACGAAGGCAAATCCCCTGCGTTGGGGGATGCTGAGGCGAAAGCTCTGCTCGAAGCACCCGCACCTGACACTCTCAAAGGGCTGCGTGATCGCGCCATTCTTTCCATTCTGCTGTTTCATGGTTTGCGTCGAGCTGAACTGTGTTCGCTCGCGGTCGGTGATTTGCAATCGAGGCGCGGCGTGTTGCACTTCCGCGTTCACGGCAAAGGTGGCAAGATTCGCTTCCTGCCCGTGCATCCGCACAGCTTGCAGCGTATCAGCGAATACCTGGAGCACGCGGGGCATGGAGAC
>JBATRI010000271.1:0-4837 GCA_049292515.1 Geminicoccaceae bacterium | reverse complement strand
GACGAACGCGGCGCCGCGTTCGGCGCGCCAGTAGATCACGCCGAGGAACACTGCCCGCAGGCCCATGAAGATCAGGAGCGCCAGCCACAGGCCGTGATTGCCCAGCCAGGGCACCAGCAGCCAGGCGAGCAGGCCGAACGAGACCAGCGCCATGGCCATGGCGTTGCGCAGCTCGGCCGTGCGGGTGGCGCCGAAATAGATGCCGTCGAACAGGAAGGCCCACACCGAGACCAGCGGCAGGAGGACCGCCCAGGGCAGGAATCGCATGGCCTCGGCCCGCACCGGGGCGAGGTCGGTCAGCAGCCAGATCAGGGTCGGCCCCGCCAGCCAGAACAGGATGGTCATGATGACCGCCAGCAGCGCTGCGTTGCCGAAGCCGGCCCGGGCCGCGGCCATGAAGCCTGCCCGGTCGCGGGCGCCCACGGTGCGGCCGATCATGGCCTCGGCGGCATGGGCGAAGCCGTCCAGGCCATAGGCCGCGGCGGTGAAGAAGTTCATCAGGATGGCGTTGGCGGCCAGGATCAGCGTGCCCTGGCGGGAGCCCAGGGCGGTGAAGACAAGGAACGCCGCCTCCAGCATTAGGCTGCGCAGGAAGATGTCGCGGTTGACGACGAGCAGCCGCCGGAAGCGGTCGAGCACCAGCACCGCGGGCCAGCCCGGCCAGCCGCCGCGGCGGCGCCAGGTGCCGGTTAGGATGAGCAGGCCGAGGCCGAAGCCGGCATACTCGGCGATCACCGTGGCGATGGCGACGCCGCCCGTGGCCATGCCGAGCCCGAACACGAAGGTGACCGCCAGCACCGCGTTGAGGGCGTTGGTGGCCACCATCAGCAGCAGTGGCCGGCGCGAATCCTGCAGGCCCAGGAACCAGCCGAACAGCACGAAATTGCCGAGCGCGGCGGGTGCTCCGAACAGGCGGACGCCGACATAGAGCCGAAACTGCTCCAGGATCGCCGGGGCCGGCGCGAACAGCCGGCCGCCCAGCGTCGTCAGCAGGGGGCCCAGCACCAGCACCAGGACGCCGAGGCCTGCCCCGATGAGCAGGGCGCGGACCAGCGTGGTGCGCAGCTCGACCCCGTCGCCGGCGCCGAAGGCCTGGGAGGTCAGCGCCGTGGTGCCCATCCGCAGGAAGCCGAACAGGAAGTAGATCACCCCGATCAGCATCGAGCCCAGCGCCACGGCACCCAGATAGTCGGGCGAGGGCAGGTGGCCGACCACGGCGGTGTCGACCAGACCCAGCAGCGGGACCGAGAGGTTGGACAGGATCAGCGGCCAGGCGAGCCGCCAGGATTCGCGAAAGGCTTGCATCGGGGACCATGGTGCGGACGGCCACGGCGGCCGCTCCATGGTCTAGCGTGGGGCCGCGCGCGGCGACAGCCCGTTCCCTGCAGGAAGATTCGGGTTCAGCCGATCAGCCAGCGCGCCAGCAGCCCGATGCAGGTCCACAAGCCCAAGGACATGGAGACCACGATCAGGGCCGCCTGCGGGGTCGGGAGGCGGTCGTCGACGACCGGCTCGGGCAGGGCAGCACCGGCATCCAGCGTCCGCGACGAAGAGGCGATCTGCATCATGGCCTTGACCCTCTGAGCGCAGCGGGACGACGGCGCCCGCGACACGAGGAGCCTAGGCCGCCGGACGTTAAGGCAGTCTTAAGCCGCCGCTGCCACTTTGTGGCCGCGGCATGGACAGGTCGTAAAACCGTCATCGTCCCGTCCCGGTCCTATCGCCAAGCCGGCATATCGTCCGCGCCATGGCGGACGCATGCCGCCGTTGGAGCCAGCATGACGACCATCGCCCGCGTCCAGCAGCTCGAGCTGCGCCTGACCCGAGACGAGCCCGCCATCGCCGCGGCGCAGCGGCTGCGGTACCAGGTCTTCTACGAGGAGATGGGTGCGGTCCCGACCGCCGCGATGCGCACGACGCGCCTCGATGCCGATCGCTTCGACGCGGTGGCGGACCATCTCGTGGTCGTCGATCTCGACCGCTCGACCGAGCGGCGGCCGGAGATCGTCGGCTGCTACCGGGTACTGCGTGAATCGGTGGCGCGTGACCAGGGCGGCTTCTACACCGCTGGCGAGTTCGACCTCGGCGCCGTGCGCGCGCCCTACGGCGAGATCATGGAGCTCGGCCGCTCGTGCGTCGCACCGGAATACCGCACCGGTGCCGTGATGCAGCTGCTCTGGCGGGGCATCGCCGACTATCTCGACCGCCACGGCGTCGGCCTGATGCTGGGCTGCGCCAGCCTGCCGGGCACCGACCCGGACTCCGTGGCCCCGGCGCTGAGCTTCCTGCACCATCATGTCCTGGCCCCGCCGGAGCTGCGGCCCCGCGCGGTCGCCGACCGCTACGTGCGCATCGACCGGCTGCCCGTGGAGGCGATCGATTCCCGCGCCGCGCTCAGGCTGCTGCCGCCGCTGCTCAAGGCCTATCTGCGGATGGGTGGGATGATCGGCGACGGGGCGGTGATCGACCGCCAGTTCAATACCATCGACGTCTGCCTCGTCCTGCCGACGGAGAAGGTCCGCGCCAACTATCTGCGCCACTACCGTCAGCAGCGGGTGCCGGCGGCCGCCGCCGCCTGATCGGCCATGGAGAAGAACCGCTGGCGCGGTGCGGCCCGGGGTGCCGCGTTCCTGCTGCTCACGGCCGTGCTGCTGGTGATCTACCTGACGGCCATGCTGTTCGGGCGCCGCGTCACGGCGCGGGTGCGCCGGGCCTGGTGCGGCGGGACCTGCTGGCTGCTCGGCGTGCGCATCGGCTGCAGCGGCCGGCCGTTCACCGACTGCCCGACCCTGTTCGTCGCCAACCACGTCTCCTACATCGACATCGTGGCCCTGGGTGCGATCCTCGACGGCACCTTCATCGCCAAGGCCGAGGTGGCGGGCTGGCCGCTGTTCGGGCAGCTCGGGCGGCTCACCCGCACCTTCTTCGTCCGCCGCCACTGGCGGCAGGCGCGCATCCAGCGCAACGACCTCGCCGCCCGGATGCGCGCCGACGAGAGCTTCGTGCTGTTCGCCGAAGGCACCAGCACCGACGGCCTGACGGTACATCGGCTGAAGACCAGCCTGCTCAGCGTGGCCGAGCCCTGGATCCTGGATTGCCCGGTGGCGGTGCAGGGTGTCACCCTGGCCTATGTGCGGCTGGCCGACGGCACGCCGGTGAATCCGTCCAACTGCGATCTCTACGCTTGGCACGGCGACGCCGAGCTACTGCCGCATCTGTGGAACGTGCTGCAGATGACCGGCGTCGAGCTGCAGGTCAGCATCCACGAGCCGGTGCTGTCCTGGTCGGTGCAGAGCCGTAAGGTGCTGGGACGCCAGCTGCGCGACGAGCTGGCGGGCCAGCTGGCGGCGTCTTACGCCGCGGCCCGTGAGCCCGCGCCGGGCGCGCTGACGCAAGCCGTCACCGCCGAAGCGCACTGAGCCGAATTCAGGACAAGAAAAAAGGAGGCGTAAACCTCCTTTTCAGATCGGACCTGCGTGTGTGGGCTTGCGCCTCGTTATGGACACATCTTAACCAGAAATTGCCCAGCCGCTAGGCTCCAATTCCGCGAAGATCACAGCTTGCGCTCAACCACCATTTTCTTCACCTCGGCGATCGCCTTGGCGGGATTGAGACCCTTGGGGCAGGTATTGGTGCAGTTCATGATCGTGTGGCAGCGGTACAGCTTGTACGGGTCCTCGAGCGCGTCCAGCCGCTGCCCGGTGGCCTCGTCGCGGCTGTCGATGAGCCAGCGATAGGACTGCAGCAATGCCGCCGGCCCCAGATACTTGTCGCCGTTCCACCAGTAGGACGGACAGGAGGTGGTGCAGCAGGCGCAGAGGATGCACTCGTAGAGGCCGTCCAGCTTGGAGCGGTCGGCGACCGACTGGCTGCGCTCCTTCTCCGGCGGCAGGCTGTAGGTCTGCAGCCAGGGCTGGGTCCACTCGTACTGCGCCCAGAACTGGGTGAAATCGACCACCAGGTCGCGGATCACCGACATGTGCGGCAGCGGGTAGATCGCCACCGGCCCGTCGACGTCGGCGATCGCCTGGGTGCAGGCCAGCGTGTTGCGGCCGTCGATGTTCATCGCGCACGAGCCGCAGATGCCCTCGCGGCAGGAGCGGCGGAAGGTCAGCGAGCTGTCCTGCTCGCCCTTGATCTTGATCAGGGCGTCCAGGACCATCGGGCCGCAGTCGGCGAGGTCGACCTCGTAGGTGTCGACGCGCGGGTTCTCCTTACCCTCCGGATCGTAGCGGTAGATCTTGAAGGCGCGCGGCTGCTTGGCCCCGGCCTTGGCCGGGTAGGACTTGCCTTGCTGCACCCGCGAGTTTTTCGGCAGTGCGAATTCGACCATGGCTCTCTCGTTTCCTTCCCGTCCGCCCCAGGCTCCGCAGCGTGCCGCTCAGTAGACGCGCTTGGCCGGCGGGACCGGCTCGACCTCGTTGGTCAGCGTATTCATGTGCACCGGCCGGTTGCCGAGGCTGGTCTCGTAGCCGGGATCGACCCAGACCGTGGTGTGCTTCATCCAGTTCACGTCGTCGCGCTCGGGATAGTCCTCGCGCGCATGGGCGCCACGGCTCTCGGTGCGGAACTCGGCCGAGTGCATCGTCGCCACCGCCAGCACCATCAGGTTCTGCAGCTCCAGGGCCTCGACCACGTCGCTGTTCCAGACCTTCGAGCGGTCCTCGACGCGCAGCTCGGCCAGGCTGTCCGCCACCTCGCCGATCTTCTGGCAGCCCTCGGCCAGCATCGGCCCCTCGCGGAACACGGTGGCGTAGCGCTGCATGGTGCGCTGCATCGCCGTACGGATGGCGGCGGCACCCTGGCTGCCGCTGGCGTTGCGCACCTTGTGCAGCCG
>JBATRI010000270.1:0-4443 GCA_049292515.1 Geminicoccaceae bacterium | reverse complement strand
GCAACACCGTGGTCGACTACATCGACGATACGGGCACGATCTTCGCGCATTATCGCAGCGTCCTCGGCGAGGCCGGCGCCGGCTCGCCGTCGCAGCGCTTCGCCGGCATGGTGCTGCGTTCCCATTCCTGCGTCGACTTCTTCGGCATGATTCGCCGTGAGGCGATGGTGGGCTCCCTGCTGCACGCGAGCTTCCACGGCGCCGATCGGGCGTTCCTGGTTCAAATGGCATTGCGCGGGCGGCTGCTGCAGCTGCCGCAGCCGCTGGTGCAGATGCGCGAGCATCAGAGCCGCTACACCCGCAACAAAGGCGACGCACGCACCCGAAGGTTGTGGCACAACAGCAGCGCTAGGCGCACCGCCATGATGCCCACGCTGTACCTCTACGGTCAGTATCTACGCATGCTGCAGCAAGAGCCGCTGAGCGCCGCTGAGCGGCAACGCTGCATGCTGGCGCTGGGGCGGTGGTGGTTCAGCAACTGGAACGCCATGCGGGTCGGCACCGACGTCCTGAGCATCGCGGTGCCCGGGACCGTAGGTTACGCCGAGCGGGTCAAGAACCGCATGTTCGGGCCGGCGCCGGGGCACTTCGTGCGCTGAGCGGGTCGCTTCAGCTCTCGCGAGCCGTTCGCATCGGCGATCCCACCGCCCACCCGGAAACCTGGCCCACTTCACCTGACGGCCGAGCTAGGCGGCGCCTGCATCTGCCGATGCAGCGAGCTGGCCCTCGCCGCGCCCCAGCTTGTCCGGCAGTGGCTTGTCGAGCGGCACGAATTCCAGGGCCACGGAGTTGATGCAGTAGCGCTGCCCGGACGGTGGCGGGCCGTCGGGGAAGACGTGGCCCTGGTGGCTGCCGCAGCGCGCGCACAGCGTCTCGATCCGCACCATGCCGTAGCTCGTGTCGCGGACCAGGCGCACGTGGCTCTCCGCGTAGGGCACGGTGAAGCTGGGCCAGCCGGTGCCGCTCTCAAACTTGTGGTTGGCGGCGAACAGCGGCAGCCCGCACAGCCTGCAGCAATAGGTGCCGGCCTGCTTGTTGCCCAGCAGCGTGCCGCAGAACGGCGCCTCGGTGCCGTGGCTGAGCAGGACGTGGCGCTCCTCGCGGGAGAGCGCCGCCTCGAGCGAGCGGCGCTGCTCGGCCGTGGGCGGCGTGAGAGCGAAGCCGTCGGCGACGGAATCGGGCATGCTCGAACGCTCCTTTGAAGCTAGCCGGCGCGGCGCGTCGCAGCGCCCTTGAGCCGATCGCCGTGGACCTCCCGCAGCTTCTTCACCTTGGGTGCTGCCACGGCACGGATATAGGGCTGCTCGGGATTCCGCGCAGCGTAGCCGTGATGATAGGCCTCGGCCGGGAAGAACTCGGTCAGCGGCTCGAGGGTGGTCTGCACCTTGCCCTCGAAGATCCCGGCGGCGTCGATCTGGCGGATATAGGCCTCGGCCACCTCGCGCTGGGCGTCGTCGGCGTAGAAGATGGCCGAGCGGTACTGGCGGCCGACATCGTGGCCCTGGCGGTCCTTCTGGGTCGGGTCGTGGGCGATCGAGAAGAACATCTTCAAGATCTGGCCCATGCCGATCCGCGCCGGGTCGTAGCTGATCTCGATCGCCTCGGCATGGTCGGTGGCGCCACCGCAGACGGTGCGGTAGTCGGCCGTCTCGCGCGTGCCGCCGGCATAGCCCGGGCGGACTGCCGTCACGCCATCGAGCTGGCTGTAGACGGCCTCCGTGCACCAGAAGCAGCCACCGGCCAGGACCAGCGTCGCCGGGCCGATCCCGGGCGGCAGGTCCCGCTCGGGATCGGGAAACGACCAGGGATCAATCTTGAGTGCCATGGCTTCCTCCGCATCGACGGTTAGTCGTGCAGATGGCGATGCAGGCGACCGTTTTGCAGAGGGGGACGGCAGCACCTGCCCTTCCCATGCGCGTGAGGTACGCCGCCAGGCGAGGTGGCGGCTTATCAGGACGCTGCCCGAGCGGTATGGCCATGGTGCGATGTCCAATGGCGAGGTGACCATGCGCTCGATCCGAATCCTGCCGATCCTGGCCCTGGCCGCGGCCTGCGCGCTGCCGGTCGGCGCCTTTGCCGACGAGAGCTCGGTGCCGGAGCAGATCGTCGACACCATGAACCTGCTCTTTGGCCGGCATCCCGGCATCCGCGCCAATCATGCCAAGGGGGTCGTGGTCGAGGGTAGCTTCCAGCCCTCCGCCGAGGGCGGCAAGCTGAGCCGTGCGGTGCTGTTCCAGGGCGCGACGATCCCGGTGACCGTGCGCTTCTCCGATGCGACCGGCGTGCCCACGCTCCCCGACGGCGACCCCAACGCCAACCCGCACGGCATGGCGGTCCGCTTCCACCTGACCGACGGCGGCGAGATGGACATCGTCGCTAACTCGCTGCCGTTCTTCCCGGTAGCGACCGGCGAGGAGTTCCGCGACCTGCTGCAGGCAGCCTCGATGAGTGGCCCGGATGCTGCCAAGCCCACGCCCCTCGAGCGCTTCGTGGCGGCCCATCCGTCCGTCCCGGCAGCGGTCGGCATCCTCGCCACGCCCACCAGCTTCGCCCGCGAGACCTACAACGGCGTCAACGCCTTCGTGTTCGTCGACGCGGCCGACAAGCGGCAGCCATTCCGCTTCCAGATCGCCCCGGTGGCCGGGGCCGAGCATCTGAGTGCCGAGGACGCGGCCAAGCAGGCGCCGGACTTCCTGATGACCGAGCTGCCGGCACGGCTGGCCAGGGAGCCGGCGCAGTTCCGGCTACTGGCGCAGCTGGCCGAGGCCGGCGACCCGCTCGACGACGCGACCAAGCCCTGGCCGGCCGAGCGGCGGATGGTCGATCTCGGCACCATCACGCTGACCAAGCCCGTGGCCGACAGCGCGGCGGCCGAGAAGGAGCTCCTGTTCATGCCGACCAACCTCACCGACGGCATCGAGGCCTCGGACGACCCGCTGATCCAGACCCGCGTCGACGCCTACGCCATCTCCTTCGACCGCCGCTCGCAGTAACGCTCACTGGCCCGGCTGCGGGCCGTCATAGCCGTCGATGATGATGACGTCGGCCGTGCTGGCCGACGCCCGCAGCGCCAGCGCCGCCTGATACTCGGGTGAGCGGTAGCAGGCCCGGGCGGTGGCCAGGTCCTCGAACTCGATCACCACGACGCGCCCCCGGAACCCGCCCTCGACCGTCTCGGGGCTGGCGCCCCGCACCAAGAACCGGGCACCGTACTTGGCGAACGGTGCGGCGTTGGCCGCGATATAGGCCTTGTAGGCTTCCGGATCGGTGACGTCGACCGAGGCGATCCAGTAGGCTTTGGCCATGGGTCAGTCTCCCCTTCGTCGAAATGCGGCCAGCATAGGCAGGCGATCCGCCAAACGCGACCGGGGGATGCTCACCGCATCACCAGGGCGTGGAGGCGCTCGGTGTGGCCGACCAGATTGGGGTGGGCGGTCAGGTACTGCTTGAGCGGCGTGTCGATCGGGTAGAAGTGGATGTTGGCGAGGAAGCCGTAGATTCCGGCATCGACGCTCGACGGGCCGGGGCCGAACAGGCAGCCGTCCGGCCCGAGCATGGAGGCCAGCACCTCGAGGTCGGCCAGCCCTCGCGCATAGACCTGCTCCGGCGTGTAGCGGCCGATGCCCTGGTAGTAGTAGCGCTTGGCGTTGTAGTCCCTGGCCGCGTCCATGGCGGTCTCGGTGACCTGTGGATGGGTCGCCAGGATCGCCGCCTTGAACAGCGGCCAGTAGCGCTCGTCGGCCCAGCGCGAATAGGACATGATCCAGTAGAGGTCTTCCAGCATGCGGCGGATCAGCAGGCCGGTATGCAGCTGGGCCGGCGTCAGCGCCGCATCGAAGCCCGGGCGGTACTTGCGGCCGAGATGGGCGATGATGGCGTCGCTGTCGCCCACCACCTCGCCGTCGTCGACGATATAGGGCAGCTGGCCGCGCGGGGCGGTGCGCGAATCGAAGATGTGGTCGTGCTCGAACGCCAGCCCGCACAGCTTCAGGTACGCGAACACCTTGAGGCCGAACGGGTTGTTGTCGGCGACGCCGAAGAGCTCGGGATAGGAGTACAACGCGATCATGCCCGCCTCCGCTGCCTGAGCCACTGAACCACGTCCCCAGCCGGTGACCAAGGGGGCCTTTTGATCCACGTCAATGCCCGGCCCCTGGCGCGGCGCTAGGCTCCGGCGCATGGATCAGACCATCGCCCGCTATGCCGAGTTGCGCGTGCCGCGCTACACCAGCTATCCGCCGGCGCCACGGTTCGGGCCGGAGGTCGACGGCACGCGCTATGGCGGCTGGCTGGCAGAGCTGGCGCCCGACACGGTGGTGGGGCTGTACCTGCACGTGCCGTTCTGCAGGCAGGTCTGCTGGTACTGCGCCTGCAACATGAAGCTGGCGGCGCGCGAGGCGCCGGTGCGGGCCTACGCGGCGCTGTTGCGGCGCGAGATCGCCC
>JBATRI010000269.1:0-4256 GCA_049292515.1 Geminicoccaceae bacterium | reverse complement strand
CCACGAGCCTGGCCGCCGGCGCCCGCCGGCGCGCCACGGCCAGATTGTGGCGCAGGGCGCCGAGGTCGATGGTGACCGTTGCGGGGCGCATCTCAGGCCGTCCGCCCGTAGCGCGCCAGCGACAGCTCGGCCGTGGCGATCTCGGGTTCCCGCCCCGAGATCAGGTCGGACAGCACGCGGCCCGAGCCGCAGGCCATGGTCCAGCCCAGCGTGCCGTGGCCGGTGTTGAGATAGAGATTGGCGTAACGCTCGCGGCCGATCACCGGCGGGCCGTCGGGGGTCATCGGGCGCAGGCCACACCAGAAGCTGGCGTTGGGCACGTCACCGCCGTTCGGGTAGAGATCGGTCACCACATGCTCCAGCGTGGCGCGGCGGGCCGGGCGCAGTTTGCTGCTGTAGCCGTCGAGTTCGGCCATGCCGCCGACGCGGATCCGGTCGCCCAGCCGGGTGATCGCCACCTTGTGGGTCTCGTCCATCACCGTCGATTCCGGCGCTCCCGCCGGGTCGCCGATCGGGATGGTCAGCGAGTAGCCCTTGACCGGGTAGACCGGCAGATCGATGCCGATCTTGCGCAGCAGCAGCGGCGAGTAGCTGCCCAGCGCCATGACGTAGACGTCGCCGGTGACGGTGCCCTTGTCGGTGGCGATGCCGGTGACCTTGCCGGCCTCGGTCAGGATGCCTTCGATGCGGGTGCCGTTGCGGAACTCGACGCCCTGCTGGCGGCAGACCGCAGCCAGGGCGCCGGTGAACTTGAAGCAGTCGCCGGTCTCGTCGCCGGGCAGGCGCAGGCCGCCCGCGAGCTTGTCGCGGACCCGCCCCAGCGCCGGCTCGACGCGGATGCAGCCGTCGACGTCGAGCAGCTCAAAGGGCACACCGTATTTCTCGAGGATGGCGATGTCCTTGGCGGTCCCGTCCAGCATCTTCTGGGTCCGGAACAGCTGCAAGGTACCCTGGCTGCGCTCGTCGTAGGCGATGCCATGCCGGAGGCGCAGTTCCCGCAGCCGGTCGCGGCTGTACTCGGCCAGCGGCACCATCCGGCCCTTGTTGATCTCGTAGCGGGCGGCGGTGCAGTTCATCAGCATCCGCAGGCCCCAGCGGATCAGGTCCGGGTCGGGCTTCGGCCAGATGAACAAGGGCCGGTGGCGCATGAACAGCCACTTCAGCGCCTTGAGCGGGATGCCGGGCGCCGCCCACGGCGAGGCATAGCCGGGCGAGATCTCACCGGCATTGGCAAAGCTGGTCTCCAGCGCCGGGCCGTCCTGGCGGTCCAGGACGACGACCTCGTGCCCTGCTTCCGCCAGGTAATGGGCGGACGTCACGCCGATGACGCCGCTGCCGAGCACGATCACGCGCATGAGCCGAGCCTCCCAAATGTAGCCAGTGGATCCGGCGCAACTTCCATGCCAGCAGTTCGCGGGCATTCGGTGGGCAGGTTGGCCCTGCATCTCTCACTTGCCGCCGGAAAGTGATGCTGATTTTATACGGCTCGGCCAGGAAATGTTCGTGAAGTAAGGGAGACTTCAGCATGCCGGCCCGCGTTCTGCGGCCGAAACGGCAAAATCTTCTGTGAGCACCACCAAGGCCTTGAATCTCAAGCTGGATTCGATCGACAGACGGATTCTGAAAGAGCTGCAGGCCGACGGGCGAATGTCCTACACGGACCTCGCTCCCAAAGTCGGGCTCACCACCTCACCCTGTCTCGAGCGCGTGCGCCGGCTGGAGCGTGCCGGGGTGATCAAGGGTTATACGGCCGTGATCGAGCCGCAGGCGGTCGGTAGCGGACTCCTGGTGTTCATCGAACTCAGCCTGACCTACACCTCCCCGGAGATCTTCGCCGATTTCAAGCGCGCCATCCTGCGCCAGCCGGCGATCCTGGAGTGTCATTTGGTCTCGGGCGACTTCGACTACCTGGTCAAGGCGCGCATCCCGGACATGCACGCCCACCGCAGCCTCCTGGGCGAGTTGGTGCGGCACCTGCCCGGAGTGCGCAATTCCAAGACGCTGGTGGTCATGGAGGAGGTCAAGGAATCGACGCGGATCCCGATTTAGGATCGCGGACCCGTTGTCAGCCCGTCGCGAGCAGATGGGTCACCTTGGGCGGAACCGGGCCGCGATGGAAGCCATGCACCGCCTGCTGCACCAGCCGGTCGGCCTCGGTGACGCGCTCGTGCTGGCGTAGATGGTCGAGCCAGCTTTCCAGCATGAAGGTCTCGACCTGCCGGCTCGGGTTCTCGGCATCGGTGAATACCTGCCAGAAGAAGGCGCCGTCCCGCCGGCGCTCATGGCCGAGCAGCGTCACCGCAGCCTTGAACGCGGCGAGGTCGGCGGCATCGATCTCGTACTCGACGGTGACCAGGACGGGCCCGGCATGGCCGGCCAGCGGCTCGGCCACGATCGGGGCCGGCCAGTGCGCGGAAGGCGAGAGATCCAGCGTGCCGCTGCCGAGCAGCTTCCAGCGCCAGGTCACGGCGATCCCGGCAAGCGCGCCCGCGGCGGCGATCAGCAGCGTGCCGGCGAGCCCGAGATGGCCGGCGAGCCAGCCCCAGACGATGCTGCCCAGCGCCATGCTGCCGAAGAAAACGGCGAGGTTGACCGCGAGCCCGCGCGAGCGGACCCAGGCCGGCAGTGCCATCTGGGCGGAGACGTTGAGGCTGGACAGCACGGCGATCCAGGCGAGCCCGGCCAGCACGCAGGCCGGCAGCGCCACGGCCACCACGGGAAAGAGCGCCAGCAGCCCCATCACCAGCGCCAGGGACGCGGTGCCCAGGGCCACGGTCAGATCGGCGCCGAGCCGCGCCTTCAGCGGCGGCAGCAGCAGCGCCCCGGCCACGGCACCGGCGCCGATGCCGGTGAGCAGCGTGCCGTAGAGGCCGGGGCCGCCCGCCAGCGGCCCGCGCGTCACCAGCGGCAGCAGCGCCCAGAGGGCACTGCCGAACAGGAAGAAGCCGGCGGAGCGGGCCATGGTGGCACGCAAGGGAGCGCTGCTGCGGGCGTAGCGCACGCCCGAGCGGATGGCGGCGACGAACCGCTCGGACGGCAGTGCCGAGGCCGGCCTGGCCTCGCGCCGCCACAGCCACAGGGCCAGGATCACGACGACGAAGCTCAGCGCGTTGAAGATGAACGGCCAGACCAGGCCCAGGGCGGTGATGACGAGGCCACCGAGCGCCGGCCCGATGGCGCGGGCGATGTTGATCCCGACCCCGTTGAGTGCCACCGCCTGCGCCAGCAGCGGCTTGGGCACGAGATCCGGCGTCATGGCCTGCCACGCCGGGGCGCCCAGTGCCGCCGTGGTGCCGAGCAGGAAGGTGAACAGCAGCAGCAAGGGCGGCGAGATGCCGCCGCTGGCCACGACCAGCGCCAGCAGCACCGCGATCGAGCCGGCGCAGACCTGGAGGACCAGGAGCAGGCGGCGGCGGTCGAGCAGGTCCGCCAGCGCCCCGGCCGGCAGGGCGAACAGGAAGATCGGCAGGCTGGTCGCGGCCTGGACCAGGGCCACCATCAAGGGCTCGGGCGAGAGCGTGGTCATCAGCCAGGCTGCCGCCACGTCGTGCATCCAGGTGCCGATGTTCGACACTACGGCGGCGGTCCAGATCAGCGCGAACGCCCGCTCGCGCAAGGGTGCCCAGGCGGAGGTCCCGGCCGCGGCCGCGTTACTGGGCGTCATGCTGGAAGCGTCCTCCTGGACTGGTCAGAACTGGAACTTCAGGGTCAGCTCGAAGTAGTCGATGTCCTTCGACGACCCCGTCTCCTCGATGAAGCTTCCGGGGAAGAAATGCGCGTAGACGCCGGTCAGCGCCAGACGATCGGTGACCTGCCAGGAGGCGTTCAGCGAGATCTCCGTGCCGACATAGCGGGCGTCGCTGCCGGCACCAGAGCGCAGCAGCTGCCCGCTGGGCGAGTAGATCCCATCTTCGGTCTGCAGCCGCCAGAAGAAGTCGACGTCGGTGGTGATCGAGGTCCGCTCGGTCGGGTTGAGGGTCAGGAAGGGGTGCAGGTTGTAGAAGTTGCGCGGACCCAGCAGCGCCACCTCGGAGAAGTAGCTGCCGCGCGGAAAGAGCGGGTTGAAGGTCTGCAGGTCCACATTGTCGGGATTCTCGTCGCCGCTGGCGATGTTGGCGGACAGGCCCAGCCGCGGGGTCAGGGCGACCCCGCGCCACGTGTAGCCGGTGTCCGACGCGACGCTCCAGGCGCGGATGTCGCCGTGGCCGAACTCGCCGGCCTGGCCGATCAGCTCCCAGTTCCAGTCCCAGCCGGCC
>JBATRI010000268.1:0-2675 GCA_049292515.1 Geminicoccaceae bacterium | reverse complement strand
GGGCCGACCGGGGTGCGGCCGTGGCGCGCGGCGCGGATGCGCGGCTGGCCGCGATCGGTGTCGGGACCATCACGCGGGAAACCGCCTTCCGCGCACTCGATCGGGCGCTGGCAGGCGATCTCGACCGTCTCGTGGTCCTGCCGATCGATCGGGCGAGCTTCCGTGCCGCCGCCACGCGCATGCCTGCGGTCCTCACCGAGTTGATCGTCGACGAAGCCGGGACCCCGGCCGCTGCACCGACGGCGACCGTGGGCGAGCCGATCACGATCGATGGCATCGACGCGTTGCGCGAGCAGGTGGCGCAGGCCTGCACCAAGCTGCTGCCACCCGGTCGCCCGCTCGACGCGCGCCTCGCCCTCACCGACCAGGGCCTCGATAGTCTCGGCGCCTTGGAGCTGCGCAACCGCCTGAGCCAGATCGTCGGCGTCCGCCTTTCGGCCACGCTGCTGTTCGACCATCCGAGCGTGGATGCGCTGGTGACCCATCTCGGCACCGATCATCTGGAACTCCTGGCAGCTGCACCGACCGCTGCTGCCGCACCCGCGCCGCTCCCGGAGGGATTGCCCGACACCGACCCCACCGCCATGAGCGATCTCGAGCTCGACGCGGCGCTGGCCGGGTTCGAGCGGCTGCTGCAGGGGGCCGACGCTTGACGACGGGCCAGGAGCGCACGCTGAAGGAGCAGACGCTGCGTCTGCTGTCGCGGATGCAGGCGCGCGTCGAGGCAGCCGAAGCCAGGCAGCGTGAGCCGATCGCCATCGTCGGGATGGGGCTGCGCTATCCAGGTGCCGATACACCGGCAGCCTTCTGGCAGGCGCTGAGCGAGGGTCGTGACCTGGTACGCGAGGCGCCGCCCGAGCGCTGGCGCCTGGACGATCCGGCCTCACCGGCGCGGTTCGGCGGCTTTCTGGACGGGGTCGAGCTGTTCGACGCCGATTTCTTCGGTATCAGCCCGCGCGAAGCCGCTTCGATGGACCCGCAGCAACGGCTGGTGCTGGAGGTGGCCTGGCACGCGCTGGAGGATGCCGGCATCGCCGCCGACCGGCTGACGGGCAGCCCGGCCGGGGTCTATCTCGGCATCTGCACCGCTGATTACGGCCGTCTAGGCGACCCGCAGAGCCGCAGCGAGGACGGCTACGCCGCCACCGGCGGGGCGCCGGGTGTGGCCGCTGGCCGGCTCGCCTATGTGCTGGGGCTCACCGGCCCCGCGTTGGTCGTCGATACCGCCTGCTCGTCCTCACTCGTCGCCACCCACTTGGCGGTGCAGGCACTTCGCGCCGGCGAGTGCGATCTGGCGCTGGCCGGCGGCGTCAACCTGACCCTGGCCCCGTTCGGGGCCCTGACGCTCGGCCGGATGCAGATGCTGGCGCCGGACGGACGCTGCAAGGCGTTCGATGCACGCGCCGACGGTTTCGTCCGCGGCGAAGGCTGCGGCATCCTGGTCCTGAAGCGGCTGTCCGACGCGGTGCGCCAGGGCGACACCGTCCGCGCCGTGATTCGTGGCAGCGCCACGGGCCAGGATGGCCACTCCGCCGGCCTGACCGCTCCCTCCCGGCCGGCGCAGGAAACGGTGATCCGCGCATCCCTGGCCAATGCCGGCCTGCAGCCCGACGAGATCGATGCGATCGAGGCGCACGGTACCGGTACGGCGCTCGGCGACCCGATCGAGATGCACGCCCTGGTAAACGTGTTCAAGGAGCGTGGCCGCCCACTATGGGTGGGCTCGGTCAAGAGCAATATCGGCCATGCCGAGGCTGCGGCCGGGGTTGCCGGGCTGATCAAGGCGGCCCTCATGGTCGAGCACGGGGCAATTCCGTCCTCGCTGCATTTCGACCGGCTCAACCCGCATGTCGAGCTGCAGGATGTCGACATTCGCGTGCCGACGGAGTTGCTGCCAGCTGCACCCCGTGCGATTGGCGTCAGCAGCTTCGGCTTTAGCGGCACCAACGCGCATCTGGTCGTGACCAGGGCCCCACCGGCCCCGGGCGCCATGTCGACCGAACCCGCAGTAGGTGCCCCACGGCTGCTGATCTCGGCCCGCACGCCCGAGGCACTTCGCGAGCTGGTCGGCCAGTATGGCCGGCTGCTCGAAGCCGAGCCCGGCCTGTTCCACGATCTGTGCCACAACGCCGCCGCCAGCCGTGCCCGGCTGCCCTGGTGGGTGTGTGTCGAGCGACCCGACGCACTGGCGACCGCCGAGCCGCAGCACGGACCGCATCCCGATCCGGGACCACAGCCGGGCCGGCGAGTGCCATTGCCGCTCTACCCGTTCGAGCGCCAACGACATTGGCTGGACGGGCCGTCTTCCGAGGCAGGTCGGCCGGTAGCCTCCGCCACCGGCGAGCTGGTGCTGGAGACGCTGCTCTGGCCGACCTCGCCGGTGATCGCGCAACATACGGTCCATGGCCGGCCACTACTGCCGGCGGCGGCCCTGTTGCTCCGCCTGCAAGCGGCAGCTCAGGCCGCCGGCAGGACCGGTGCCCTCGCCAACGTCGAGCTGCTGGCACCGATCGAGGTTCCGCATCCGCTGCGCGTGCAGACCGTCATCGGCAATCTGATCAGCTTCCACGTCGAGCAGGGTGGCTGGCAGCTCTGCGCGCGGGCCGCCTTCGGTCCCGCGGTCGAGGCTGGCCCACGGAGCGACCTCGCCGCCGAGCGGCGGCTCTGCCCGGACG
>JBATRI010000267.1:0-3806 GCA_049292515.1 Geminicoccaceae bacterium | reverse complement strand
GTCGTGTGGAAGCTGCGGCCCAAGGCAGCGCTGCCGGAGGCCAGCCCCGATCCGATGCCGGATGCGCCACCACCCCGCCGCCGCGAGGCTGCCTGGCGGAGTAGCGGCGGGGAGCGGGAGGAGCGCCGGCCGTTCCGCAACGTCGAGGTGCGCAAGCTCGGGCCGGGGCGGCGACACAACCGGTCACGGCAGACGACCGGCAACTAGCCGAATGGCGCCGGTTGGCCGTCTACTCGGTGCGAATGGCCGCCCAGGACTTGTCCACAGTTCGCGGGACAAGGCTGAGGATGTTCCTGGGGAAGCGCGCGGCAACGGCCACCGTAAGCTGTTGGCGCTACACGCACTTGGTGCGGCCCGACGCTCAGGTCAGCTGGTCCGGCCGCATGGCGGCCGCAGCCGTCAGCCCGGCTTGGCCGAGCCCAGCTGAGCGAGAAGTCGCACCCGAAAGCCCGTTCACATGATCAGCGCAGACAACCTGCACCCGCGGGGGTTCCGACCCTCTTGCAGCCAGGAGACGACACCAGCCACGGTTGAGACCGTGAATGGCCGGCAACAAGAATATTGCATCGCAGCATTGTTGATCCTTTGCATTTTCTATGCTTCACGCCACTTATTGTGCAGTGCAGCATGAAGGATAGCTTCCATGGCCAAGACCGCCGTCGTTTCCGCCCCCACCGCATTCAAGTTTCCCGAGCTGAAGCTGCCCAAGATCGATGTCGTGGCGCTGTTCGCCGCACAGAAGGCCAATCTGGCCACCGTGCACGAGGCGCAGACCGTGCTCTTCGGTGCCGCCGAGGCGATCGCCAGGCTCCAGTACGGCTATGTCGCGGGTGCCTTTGCCGAGGCCAAGGCCGCAGCCCAGAGCAAGGAGCTGCCCAAGGCCGAGACCGTCAAGGCCACCGGCGAGAAGGTCACCGCGGTCGCCAAGGAAGTCGTCGAGCTCGCCGTGGCCGCGCAGAAGCGTGTCGCCGAGCTGCTGACCCAGCGCACGCAGGCCGCCATCACCGAGCTGAAGGCCCTCGCCGCCTGACCAGCAGAGTTTCCGCTCGAGGTGGAGATCGGCCGGCATCCTTCCTGGCTGGGCTACTTTCTTGTTGCGTCCTCCACCTCGAGCCTGCCGCGTGCCCTTTCACCTCCCTGGGGGCACCGGCCAGACTGGGCCCCGAGCCGTTCGCTCGGGGCCTTTTTCTTGTGCGCGGCGCGCGCCGTTGCCGTCGCTCCTGAGCATCGGTCCGGCTCAGTAGCCCATGTCGTCGTCGTAATCGCGCTCCTGCTGCCGGCTGGTGGCGGGACCGTCACGCTCCTGGCCGAGATCGGCGTCACGGCCGCCGGGCTTGGGCTTGCGCGTGTCGTCGTCGGTGCGCTCTCGCTGCTGTTGCAGGGCACGCTCACGCTGTTGCTGCTGCTCACGTTCCTGCTGGCGTTGCCGTTCGCGCTCCTGGGTGACCTCCTGCATCGCCGTTCGGGCGATCTCCGGTGCCTGGCTGGCCTCGAGCTGGTCCAGGGCCGCCTGCTGCTCGCCCGAGCGCTCACGAATGGCGTCGATGAGGCCTGTCCTATCGCTGGTGGCGATGGTCACGCCGTCCTTGGCGCGGGAGACCAGCACGTAGAAGCTGCGTTGGTGGGTGAGATTGAGCCGCCAGTGCTCGGCATGGATCAGGGCCCGGACGGCGGTCTGGCCCTGCAGCTTCTGCGCCGTCTGCGCGTAGCCATGCTCGAGATGTCGGGCCTCGGCTGAGCTGGCTTCCAGCGTGGTCTGGCGGCCGTTCTGCTGAACGGTGAAGCTGCCTTTCTGCGCATCGACCGCGGTGACGGTGGCGGTCTGGCCGTTGGCGACGCCGATCGCCGGCAGGTTTTTCGTCCAGGCGATGCGGTCACCGGCGGCGAGCTCGCGCTGCTCGAGCCGGTAGACCTCGGCGTCACGCGCACCATGGCTGCCGGGTCGCCAGATCACGAAGCTGCCGTCCTCCTTTTGCAGCTGCAGCCGGCCGCCATGCTGGTCGGTGCCGACCACCCGGTAGGGCGTGTCCTTCTCCAGCCGGTCCTGCTGGTGTGGCGCCAGCTCGCGGCGGAAGCTGACCACATCGCCGCTCTCGTAGAACACCGGCTGCTTCTGCTCACCCGGGGTCAGGCCCTTGGGCACCAGGATGTCGAGGGCGAGCTTCGGCCCCTGCAGCTCACCACGCGCCTGCAAGGCCGCGCGCACCTGCGCGTTCAGCTCCTTGCGACCCTCGCGCGAGGGATCGGCCAGCACCGTCCTGGCGCGCTCGTCGGGCGTGAGCTCAACATAGCACTGGGCAAGGAAGGCGCGCCGGTCGTGCGCGTCCTCTTCGTGTGACTTGCCCTTGATCTCGACCACCTCGCCGCCACCGCGCTCGATCGCCTGCAGCGCCTTGGCGGCATCGGCTTGAAGGGCGGCATAGACCGCCTCCTTGGTGGCCTCGTTGCTCTGACGCACGATCTCCGTGAGCTTGAAGGTCGGCATGCCGGCCTCCTGCAGCTGGGCAAAGGCGCGGCCAGCCTCGACCGAACCGAGCTGCTTCTCGTCGCCGACCAGCAGCACGCGGGCGTCCTGCAGCGTGGCTCCGGCCAGCAGCGTGTGCATCGCACGTGTGCCGACCAGCGAGGCTTCGTCGACGATCCACAGCTGCTTGCCGGAGCTGCTGCCGGATCCCCTGCTCTCGCCGCCGCGTTCGAGCTCGGCCACCTGGCGCTGCACGGTGACGGCCTCGCCGCCGATCGCCTGTGCCAGGCCCAAGGTGGCTTCGGTGGTCGGCGCCATGCCCTTGACGGTGTAGCCCTGCTGACGCGCGGCCTCGGCAACGGTGGCGAGCACGGTCGTGGTCTTGGCGGTGCCGGCATAGCCCTGGATGCCGAGCACCCGCGAACTGGTGGTCAGCACACCTTTGGTGGCTTCGGCCTGGCCATGCGTCCAGCTGAAGCAGCACTCCTCGGCCAGGGCACGCGCCTGACCGACCAGCGCTTGCGCGTCCAGGCGGTGCATGAAGCGGTCCACCGCGCCGCGCCCGGCATGCTCCAGCGCCAGCATCCGCCGCTCGGTATGGATCATCCCGGCAGTGGTGAAGCCTGGCATCAGGGTCGGGTGCCTGGTCACCGGATCGATGGCGCGGACCTGCCGCTCCACCAGCTCGCCACGGCTCTGCAGCTGCGCCACCGCCTGGTCGATCTGCTCGGCCCGCGTCGTGCCCAGCGTCATCTGCCGCGCGCGCTGCTCCAGGCTCTTGGCGGTGAATGCGGCATCGCGCTCGGTGAGGATCGCTGCCGCCTCGCGCACCGCGCGCAGCGCCGGCTCGGATGCCAGAACAGGTTGCCGTTCCATCGTGCGCTCCTGGCTCGGCGCATGCTCACGGCCGCGGCCGAGGGTGCTTTCCAGCTCCTGGCTGCGCTGTTTGGCTTCAGCCACGAAGCGCTCCGGATCGAGTCCGTGCTGGCGCGCCAGTGCCCGGTCCTGGCTGTGTTGCAGGGTCCGATCGATCTCCGGCTTGGCCCCGCGCGTGCGCAAGGTGGCCTCCTCGCGCTGCGCCAGGGTGGCGCTCGCCCGCGTCAGGCCCTGCTCGGCCAGGCGAGCCTCGACGGCCTTGGCCCGGCTGCTGAACAGCAGGCTCACCTCGCGCGGCACGCCATCCAGCTCGAAGGTGCCGTTGCGGCTGGGCACAACGGCGTAGCCGAGCTCGGCGGCACGTGCCGCCAGCGCCTGCTGGTAGCGCTCGCCGGCCTCCTTGGCGTTGACGTAGAGCCGGATGCTGTGAACGCTCTGCCACACATCCTTGCTGCCGATGGTGGCG
>JBATRI010000266.1:0-2345 GCA_049292515.1 Geminicoccaceae bacterium | reverse complement strand
ACCCAATCCTGGGGGCCGGACGCCCGACGGGTCACAAGTCTTACGAGGTGGCCAGGGGCACCGCCTCGAACCGCTCATTGCCGTCGCGCGAGACGTAGAGCAGCACCGACTTGGCGCCGCTCTCATGCGCCTTGCGAATCGCCGCCACGACTTCCTTGGGCTCGTGCACGGGCTTGCGGTCGATCGAGACGATGATGTCGCCGGGCTGAATCCCCTTGGCCTCGGCTGGGCCGCCCGGCTGCACCTGGCTCACCAGCACGCCCTGCACGTCGTTGTCGAGGCCCATCTGCTGGCGCTGCTCGGGCGTCAAGGCAGCCAGGGCCAGGCCCAGCTTGGGCTGATCGGCACCCTGCTTGGTGGTTTCGTTGCTGGCGACCTGCTCCTGGTTCGGCATGGCGGTGATCACCGCCTCCAGGGTCTTCTCCTTGCCGTCCCGCCAGACCACGAGCTCTTCCTTGCTTCCAGGCGCCACCACGGCCACGGCACGGCTCAGCTGGCCGACCTTGTCGATGGGCTTGCCGGCGAAGGAGATCACGACGTCGCCCTGCTTCACGCCCGCGGCCTCGGCCGGGCTGCCCGGCTGGACCTCGCTGACCAGTGCCCCATGCGGCTTGCCGAGCTCGAGATTCGAGGCCAGATCCTCATCCAGGCCCTGGATCTGCACACCGAGCCAACCGCGCTCGACCCGGCCGTCGTCCTTCAGGTCGTCGATGACCTGCTTGACCAGGTTGGAGGCGATCGCGAAGCCAATGCCGACGCTGCCCCCGGACGGGGAGAAGATCGCCGAGTTCACGCCGACCACCTCACCCTTGAGGTTGAAGGTCGGGCCACCGGAATTGCCGCGATTGATCGGGGCGTCGATCTGCAGGAAATCGTCGTAGGGGCCGCTGCCGATCTCGCGGCCGGTGGCCGACACGATGCCCGAGGTCACGGTGCCGCCCAGACCGAAGGGATTGCCCACGGCCACCACGGCGTCGCCGACCCGGACCTTGCTGCTGTCGCCGAAGGTGACGTAGGGCAGGGGCTTGCCGGCCTCGACCTTCAACAGGGCGAGATCGGTCTTCTGGTCGATGCCCTGGAGCTTGGCGTCGAGCTCGGTACCATCGTCGAGCAGCACGGTGATCTTGTCGGCACCGCCGGCGACATGCGCGTTGGTGACGATCAGGCCGCTGGCATCGACAACGAAGCCCGAACCCTCACCGCGCTCATGCTGCGGCGGCCGCGGCGCCTGCATGGGGCCTTGGCCCTGCTCGCCGAAGAAGCGCTCGAAGAAGCGGCGCATCTCGGGGTCCATATTGGGGCCACCTTGACCACCCGGACCGCCCATCGCCTCTTCCGGTGCCGCGGTGCGCTCGACGCGCACATTGACCACGGCGGGCTTGACCGCAGCCACCAAGTCGGCATAGCCCGCATTGGCGTAAGTCGTCGTCAGGCTGGCATTGGCGGGCGGCGGCGTCTCAGTGGCGAAAGAGATCGCCGTGCCACCGGCCAGCAATGCTACCATAGCGGCGGCTGCGAGATTTCTCGCCCGTACCAGGCGCAAGATCTTGTCGGAGTTTGAAAAGCGATCGACGATTGGCATCTGGGACTCCATGCTGTCCAACGATCAGGTCGCCGCGACGGCGCGTTGTTTGATGTGCCTGGATATATATTACGAAGATGACCCTCACTTTGCGCGTTCATGACATGATGTTCAGGCTAGGGTCTTGCCACATCGCAGCCTCGTGAGCGGAGCGTGAATGGAAATTCTGGAATCGATCCGGGCGGCCGTACCGCCGACGGCCGCCCGACCGACGACGCCCGCCGCGAGCCTCGACACGATCGATGGCTGGGCTGCCGGCGCGACGGCGATGCAAGCCCGACTCCTGGTCCTGCCGCAGGCTTTCCTCACCGACGGCATCGGCGGCGTCGATAGGGCGGGACAGGGTGCGCTGCTGTCCGATGGGCCCGAGCTGGTGGCGCTGGCTTCGATCGCGCGGCGCCATGGCGTGGCGATCGCCTGCGGCTATGTGGAGCAGTGCTCCGGTCGTTTTCATGACTCGGCGCTGTTCGTCGACCATCGCGGCTGTGCCCTGGCCAACTATCGCCGCACCCATTTCGTGCCCGACCGGGAGCCGGACCTGCTGGCCGAGGGCCATTGGCTCACCGTGGTGCCGTTCGCCGGCCGCAAGCTCGGGCTGCTGATCGGCCCCGACATCGAGGTTCCCGAACCGGCGCGGGCGCTGGCGCTGGCCGGCGCCGACAGCCTCCTGGTGCTGGCCGCGCACGGTCCCGATGCCGCCATCGTGGGTGAGGTGGTGCTGCCGGCGCGGGCCTACGAGAACGGCTGCGCCATTGTCTATGCG
>JBATRI010000265.1:0-18945 GCA_049292515.1 Geminicoccaceae bacterium | reverse complement strand
GGGTGCAGCCGCTGCCGCCGCCCCGGCGCTGCGGCGCGCCTTCCCGTGGCACATCATCGTGTTCCTGGCCCCGGCGGTGGTCATCTACACGCTGGTGATGATCCTGCCGCTGGCCGAGACGCTGCGGATGTCGTTCTTCAACCGCACCCCCGGCGGGCCGGAGTTCTTCGTCGGCCTGCAGAACTTCAAGGTTCTGATGTTCGACGAGCGCTGGTCGGGGCAGTTCTGGAACGCGCTCTGGAACAATCTCTATTTCTTCGTCATCCACATGTTGGTGCAGAACCCGATCGGCGTGGCTCTCGCCGCCGTCCTGTCCATGGCGCATCTGCCAGGGCGAACCTTCTACCGTACCGCCATCTTCATTCCGACCATGCTCTCGGTGGTGATCATCGGTTTCGCCTGGAAGCTGATCTTGAGCCCGATCTGGGGTGTGTCGTCCTCGATGCTGGGTGCCGTCGGCCTGAAATGGCTCTACGCGCCCTGGCTCGGCAAGGAGGAGTACGCGCTGACGGCGCTGGCGCTGATCTCGGTCTGGCAATATGTCGGCATCCCGATGATGCTAATCTACGCGGCACTACTCAACATTCCCAACGAAGTGATCGAGGCCGCGGATCTCGACGGCGTGCGTGGGCCGACTCTGTTCTTCAAGGTCAAGCTGCCGCTGATCCTGCCCTCGATCGGCATCATCTCGATCCTGACCTTCATCGGCAACTTCAACGCCTTCGATCTGATCTATGCAACGCAAGGCGGCTTGGCCGGCCCCAACTTCTCGACCGACCTTTTGGGCACGTTGCTCTACCGGGTGTTCTTCGGCTTCCAGATCCAGACCGGCGACCCGCACATGGGTGCGGCCATCGCCACGGTGATGTTCCTGATCATCCTGGTCGGCGTGATGATCTACCTGCTGGGAATCCAGCGCCGCATGACGCGTTACCAGTTCTAGGAGGCCGAGATGACTGCCATCCGTCGCGATCTTCTTGGCCAGGCCACGGCCCACCTGATCCTGATTCTCTACACAATCATTGCCTTGTTCCCAATCGTCCTCGTGCTGATGAATGCGATCAAGAACAAGAAGGCGATCTTCGGCGCGCCATTGGCACTGCCGACGCCCGATACCTTCACCCTGGTCGGTTTTCAGACCGTCCTCGCCCAGGGCGACTTCACGCTCTATTTCGGCAACAGCCTGACCGTCACCGTGGTCTCTCTGGCGTTGATCCTGCTGTTCGGTGCCATGGCCGCGTTCGCGCTGGCCGAGTACCAGTTCCCCGGCAACACGCTGCTCGGCCTGTTCATGGCATTGGGGATCATGATCCCGATCCGCCTCGGCACCGTGGGCATCCTCGAGCTGATGGTCAGCGTGAATCTGGTCAACACGCGCACGGCGCTGATCCTGGTCTACACGGCACAGGGATTGCCGCTGGCGATCTTCATCCTGGCCGAGTTCATGCGTGGTATGTCCAAGGACCTGAAGGATGCCGGCCGGATCGACGGGCTGTCGGAGTACCGGATCTTCTTCAGCGTCGTGCTGCCGTTGATGCGGCCGCCGATGGCGACCGTGGCCGTGTTCACGATGATCCCCGTCTGGAACGACCTCTGGTTCCCGCTGATCCTGGCGCCGGGCGAGGCCACGAAGACGATCACCTTGGGTGCCCAGGTGTTCGTCGGCCAGTTCGTCACCGACTGGAACGCCGTGCTCGCCGCCCTCTCACTCGCGATCATCCCGGTACTGCTGCTCTATCTCGTCTTCAGCCGCCAGCTGATCCGCGGCATCACCTCCGGCGCCGTCAAGTAAGGACTGCCACCATGGCCCAGCTCAAGATCGACCAGGTTCGCAAGTCCTTCGGCAAGGTCGATGTGCTGAAGGGGATCGACCTCGACATTGCCGACGGCGAGTTCATCGTGCTGCTCGGTGCCTCCGGCTGCGGCAAGTCCACGCTGCTGCGGATCATCGCCGGCCTGGAGATTCAGACCTCCGGGCACATCAGCATCGGCGGCCGGGTCGTCGACAACCTGCCGCCCGCCAAGCGGGGCATCGCCATGGTGTTCCAGAGCTACGCACTCTACCCGCATCTCGACGTGGCCGGGAACTGGGCCATGGGCCTGAAGCAGGCCGGCGAGACGTCGCAGCTGATCGCGGAACGCACCAAGGAGGCGGCGCGGATCCTGGCCATGGAGAATCTGCTGCAGCGCAAGCCGTCGGAGCTGTCCGGCGGTCAGCGCCAGCGCGTCGCCATCGGCCGCGCCATCGTCCGCCACCCGCAGGTCTTCCTGTTCGACGAGCCGCTCTCCAACCTCGACGCCGCCTTGCGCTCCACCGTCCGCTTCGAGATCGCCCGCCTGCACAAGCAGCTGGGTGCGACCATGGTCTACGTCACCCACGACCAGGTCGAGGCGATGACGCTGGCCGACCGGATCGTGGTTATGGACAAGGGCGTCGTGCAGCAGGTGGGCTCGCCCGAGGAGCTCTATCGCCGGCCGGGCAACCTGTTCGTGGCGGGCTTCATCGGCTCGCCCAAGATGAACTTCCTCAAGGGCGAGTGGGCCGGGGGCGGGCAGGTCCGACTGGCTGGCGGTGCCGACCTGAACATCGGTGACCTGCCGACGCCGGCGAACCAGGGGGAGATCGTCCTCGGCGTCCGCCCCGACGGTTTCGCGGTGACCGAGCCTGCCGCCGCCTCGCTGCGCGGCCGGATCGTCCTCAACGAGTATCTGGGGCGCGAATCCTACCTGCATCTCGATCTGGACGATGGGGGCACGGCCGTCGTCGAGGTCTCGCCGGACCTGCATCTGCCGGCCGGCACGGATGTCGGCCTCACCGTCAAGGCGGGTGCGGCGCATCTGTTCAGCAGCGCCGACCACCGGCGTCTGGCCGCGTGAGGGCACCAGCGATGCTGGACGTCGCCGAAGCCGGAACGTCGCCGGCCGTGGCGACGTGGGAGCTGGACGAGCTGCGGCCCGACCCGACGGCCGCGTCGCCGCTGTACCTGCAGATCGTCGAGCGGATTTCCGCGGCCATCACCTGCGGCCGGCTCAAGGATGGCGAGGCGCTGCTGCCGGAGCGCACGCTGTCCGAACGGCTCGAGGTCTCGCGCACGACCGTGCGCAAGGCGCTGGATGAGCTGATCGCGCGCGGTCTCGTGACCTCCAGGCACGGCTCGGGGAACTTCGTCGCCGCCAGGCTCGAGCAGCCCTTGGCCCGGTTGTCGAGCTTCAGCGAGGACATGCGTGCCCGCGGCCGCCGCCCCGGGTTCGTCTGGGTCGAGCGCGGCGTCTTCGCGCCGTCGCCGGAAGAGCTGATCGCCCTGGCCCTGACCAGCGGCGAGCAGGTTTCACGCTTCGTCCGCGTGCGCCTCGCCGACGATGAGCCTTTGGCGCTGGAGCGCGCCGCCATTGCCGCCCGTCATCTGCCGGAGCCGGCCTCGGTCGGGAATTCGCTCTATGCGGCGCTGCGCGAGCGCGGGCTGGAGCCGGTTCGAGCCCTGCAGCACCTGCGGGCAGCGGCGGTCAACGCTGCCGACGCCGAGCATCTGGGCATTCCCGCCGGCAGCCCGGTGATGGCCACGGTCCGCTACGGCTATCTCGGCGACGGCCGCCCGGTGGAGTTCACGCGCTCGGTCTATCGTGGCGACCGCTACGACTTCGTGGCCGAGATGCGCCGCGGCTGAGCCGCAAGGAGCCTTCTTTGGACCAGACCACACTCGCCGGCCGCATCCTGACCCCGGTCGGCTGGATCGCCGGTACCCTCCGTTGCACGGCTCAGATCCTGGAGATCTGCCCCGGCCCGGCGCCGGGCGACCGGTTCATCGTGCCGGGCTTCATCGACCTGCACGTGCATGGCGGTCACGGTGCCGACTGCATGGACGGCGCCGACGCGGTGCGGCACATGGCGCGGTTTCATGCCACGCACGGCACCACGGCCCTGCTCGCGACCACGGTCACCGCTGCCGCCGCCGACCTGCGCACCGCCATGTGCGGCATTGGCGCGTCGATGGGTGAGCCGCGCGGCGTGGGCGCACGGATCCTGGGTGCCCACCTCGAAGGCCCCTTCATCAGCCCGCAGGCATTGGGTGCCCAGCCGCCGTTCGCGATCGCTCCGGATATCGCCCTCCTGGAGGAGCTGGCAGCCCTGGCTCCGATCCGTGTCGCCACCTACGCGCCGGAGATCGACCCCGACGGCATGCTCCTGGGCGCTTTTCGTCGGCTCGGCGCGCGTGCCCAGATCGGCCACACCACATGCGACTACGCACAGGCCCGTGCGGCCCTGGCGGACGGTGCCGCAGGGTTCACGCACCTTTACAACGCCATGTCCCGCCTGCACCACCGCGCAGCCGGGGCCGTCGGGGCGGCGCTGGCGCTGGCGCCGTCGGCCGAGATCATCCTCGACTTCCAGCATGTCGACGAGGGCGCGGCACTCGCCGCGCTGCGCGCGATCCCGAAGCTCCATTGCGTGACCGACGCCGTGGCCGCCGCCGGCATGCCGGACGGGCAATATCATTTGGGCGCGCACGCGATCGTCAAGCAAGGGGACACAGTCAGGCTCGCCGACGGCAACCTTGCCGGCAGCGTGCTGACGATGGACCGGGCGTTCGGCAATCTGCTAGCCCTGGGTATTCCGCTGGCCGAAGCCGCAAAACGCTGCAGCACCCTGCCGGCCGAGTATCTGGGGCTGGGTGAGCGCGGCCGTCTCGTGCCCGGCGCTGCCGCCGACATCGTCGTGCTCGATGCGAGCGGCCGGCTCGAGGCGGTATTCGTCGAGGGGCAGGGGATCGAGCCGATCGCCGGCGCCTGACCGAGGTTTGCCCGTGCCGCCATTGCCGAAACGGCCCGGCCGCACGACGTCACACTACTGGCCAGGAGGAGAAATCGTCATGTACATCGCCATGAACCGCTTTTCAGTCCGCAAAGGCTGCGAGGCCGACTTCGAGGCGGTCTGGCTGGGCCGCGACAGCCACCTCGACAGCGTGCCCGGCTTCGTCGAGTTCCATCTGCTGAAGGGTCCGGAGCGCGAGGATCACGTCCTCTATGCGTCGCACACGATCTGGCGTTCCCACGGCGCCTTCGAGGCCTGGACGCGGTCGGAGGCCTTTCGTGCCGCCCACAAGGGCGCTGGCGGCAATGCACCGCTCTATCAGGGTCACCCGGTCTTCGAGGGCTTCGAGGTCATCCAGACGGTGGCCAACAGCCAGGAGGCGTCCTGAAACGCGAACGGCCCGGGCAAGCCCGGGCCGTTCGGCGTCACGTGGGTCTGGCTTGCGCTCGGATCAGGCCTGTAGACGAGCCTCGACGTACCTGATCAGTACCGCCAGGCACTCTTCTATCGGCAGCTCGTCGGTCGGCACCAGCAGATCGGGATGTTCCGGTGCCTCGTAGGGGCTGCTGATGCCAGTGAAGTCGGCGATCTCGCCCGTACGGGCGCGCTTGTAGAGCCCCTTGGGATCGCGATCCTCGCAGGCGGCCAGCGACGCCTTGACGTAGACCTCGTGGAACGCGTCCTTCACCGCCTCCCGGGCACGCTCGCGATCCGAGCGGTAGGGCGAGATGAACGAGCTGATGACGATGAAGCCCGCGTCGGCGAACAGGGACGCCACTTCGCCCACTCGGCGGATGTTCTCCGCACGATCCTCGGGGCTGAAGCCCAGATTGGCGTTGAGGCCGCCGCGGATGTTGTCGCCGTCGAGGACGTAGACCTGGAAGCCCTTGGCGAACAGCTCGCGCTCGAGCGCCAGCGCCAGGGTCGACTTGCCGGCGCCGGACAGACCGGTGAACCAGAGCACGGCACCCTTGTGGCCGTTGCGCGCCGAGCGGGCGTCGCGGGTGACGGCGTGGCCGACCGCGGTGATGTTGGTCGAGCGGACGGTGATCAGCTCGCGCTGGTCGGGGTAGCCGTCCATCGAGATGATGCCGCCGCCCATCGGCATGTAGTCCTCGACGAGGACGAACCGGCCGGTGATCGGGTTCTGCAGATGCTCGTCCAGCGCCAGCATCCGCTTGGTGCGCAGCACCACCTCGCCGGCGCCATTGCGCTCGAGGCGTTCGGCACCCTTGCTCGACAGGTCCGACGTGTCGATGACACGCTCGATCGCCTCGACCGTGACCGGCGCTTCGAGCGGGCCGAGCTTGAGCTTGTAGGTGTTGCCCACCATGAGCGGCTTGGTGCCCAGCCAGAACAGCCGCGCCTTGAAGACGTTGCTTTCGATGGGCGCGTGCTCGAGGTGGCTCATCACCTCGCCGCGCTCGACGAAGATCTGCTCGGTCAGGGTCACGCCGATGCTCTGGCCGGCCTGCGCCATTTCCGGCGCGTCGGGCACGTGCCAAGCCTCGATCGACTTGATCTTGGCCCCCTTGTTGGAGGGTGAGAAGATCACCTCGTCGCCGACCCGCAAGGTGCCGCTCTCGATCCGGCCGGCGATGATCCGCCGCTGGTCGAACTTGTAGACGTCCTGCACCGGCATGCGCAGCGGCCGCTGCGTCGGCAGCTCCGTGTAGTGGAAGGCATCCAAGGCCTGCAGCACGGTCGGCCCCTGGTACCAGGGCATGGTCGGCGAATGCTCGACCATGTTGTCCCCCTCGCGGGCGGAGATCGGGATGATGCAGGTGGGCTGGACGCCCAGGCCGCGGAGATAGGTGCGGTATTCCTCGGCCACCTGGCCGAACCGGTCGGCGGAGTAGCCCACCAGGTCCATCTTGTTGACCAGCACCGCCACCTGCTTGACGCCCAGCAGATGCAGCAGATAGCCGTGGCGACGCGACTGCTCCTGTACGCCCTCGTGGGCGTCGATCAGAAGCAGTGCCGCCTCGGAGGAGGCGGCGCCGGTCACCATGTTCTTGAGGAATTCCTTGTGGCCCGGCGCATCGATGATGACGTAGGGCCGCTGCTTGGTGTGGAACCAGATCTGGGTGGTGTCGATCGTGATGCCCTGATCGCGCTCGGCCTGGATGGCGTCCATCAGGAACGCCCACTCGAACGGCATGCCGCGCTTCTCGGACATGGCCTTGATGGCGTCGAGCTTGCCGTCGGGCAGGGAGCCGGTCTCGTAGATCAGGCGCCCGACCAGGGTCGACTTGCCGTGGTCGACATGGCCGACGATGACGATCTTGAGCTGGCGGGTCTCGCGGGGGGTCTCGGTCATGACTGCTGGCCTGGCCTTACATGTAGCCGGCGGCACGCAGCCGCTCGAACGCGTCTTCGGACTCGTGGTCCATCGCCCGGCCCGCACGCTCGGGCACCCGCGTGGTCTCGAGTTCCAGGATGATCTCGTCGAGCGTGGAGGCGTCGCTCTCGATCGGCGAGGTGATGTCGTGATCGCCGAGCGAACGGTAGCGCTTGCCGTTCTTGGCGAAGTACAGGTCGATGACCGGGATGTTCTCGCGTTTGGTGTACTTCCAGATGTCGACCTCGGTCCAGTGCAGCAGCGGATGCACCCGCACGTGGGTGCCCTCCGGGAAGCTGGTCATGTACTGGTTCCAGAACTCCGGCGGCTGGTCCTTCAGGTTCCAGCTGCTGTCCTCGCCACGAGGGCTGAAGTAGCGCTCCTTGGCGCGGATCGCCTCCTCGTCGCGTCGGATGCCCAGGATCAGGCCGTTGAATCCATGCTTGGCGACGGCGTCCTTCAGGCCCAGGGTCTTGCGGGCGGCGGAGCGGGCGGCCGGCGGCAGGCTCGGGTCGGTGGCCTCGATCGGCGGGCAGACCTCACGGATGAAATTCAGGTTCCACTCTTTCTCGTAGCGGTCCCTGAACGCGTACATCTCCGGGAACTTGCGCTCGGTGTCGACATGCATCACCGGAAATGGCACATGGCCGAAGAACGCCTTGCGGACCAGCCAAAGAACGACGTTGCTATCCTTTCCGAGCGACCAGAGGATGGCCAGCTTGTCCAGCTTGGCGAACGCTTCGCGCAGGATGTAGATACTTTCTGCTTCCAACGCGTCCAGATGGTTCATACCGATGTTCCTGAGGTTGCGTGGCGTGCCGACCCTGCGTTATCGCGCCAGCTTGCACACTTGCTGCGACGGCATCCATGGTCGGGAAGGCTTAGGATAGTTTGAATCGCGGCCAAACGCCAAATCTGCTCTCGCACTTGCGAGACAGCGCTTTATTCACAGGCGATCGCTTGCCGTCAACCCGGCCGCACAGTGGTGATGCTGGCGGCGGTGCGAGCGTGCTCGCGACAGCACGCTCGCCCTTGACCGGAGCGCGCTCAGCGTGTCCGGATTTTTACCAGTAGCGGATGTTGCCGGTATCCACATGGACGAAGCCGGAGCGGGGATAGTAGCCGACTCCCCCGGCTTTCAGACGCACGGCGGCGCTCCGTACCTGTCGCAATGGACGATTGGGGATGTACAGGTCGACCGCCATGGCCTGCATGTGCAAGCTGTTGCGGGCAGCGCCAAAGTGCTGACGGCGCAGCATGGCATTGGTGCTGGGCGACCGGTAGCCGCAGAACACCTGCACGGGTGCCGTCGAGTTCAGGCTCCGACGCAGCGACCAGAGCACGTCGAGCAGCTGCGGATCGATCGGGTGGGTCGTGTTGTCCCGCCAGTCGCGCAGATGGCGGGTCGCTGCGCGTAGCGCCTCCGGCAGATAGCGGCCGTCGGCGAAGTAGACCGTGTCGAAGACTTCGCCGGTGTGACAATGGTGAAGCTGCACGGACCGCTCGCGGGTTGCAGCTTCGGCTTCGCGGGGTGTCATTCCCGCGACAGCAAGCGTGATCGGGGCAGCGAGACTCAGCACGAAACGCCGCCGGGCAAGGCGGCCGTGGGTGGCTTGTTCAGGCATCGTTACCTCTTTGAGAGGTTTATCGTGGGGCAAGCACGAGACCCGTCCTGAACGGACGTGGCTAATTAATCGCACTAAGGGTCGAATTTGATCGTGTCAACTGCTGCGTGAGAACTGTTGCGGTTTTGCACAGCCATTTGGCAGCAGAACTTCATCCGCCATCATCACGCATCGTTTCAGCTTGAGGTTATGCCAGCGCCGCCTTGACCGCGGCACTGGCCGCACGGCTGTCGAGCATATCCCCGTGCTTGGCCTTGAGGGCGGCCATGATCTGCCCCATGGCCTTGGGCGAGCGCTCGGACAGCGCCGCGACCAGTTCCTCGACGCTCGCCCGCAGTTCCGCATCCGCAAGGGTGCGCGGCAGGTAGGACTCCAGGATCACGCGCTCGGCCCGGGCGGCCGTGGCGTCGAGCCCCTTGCCTTCGAGCAGCCCGATCGTTTCCTCGGTCGACTTCAGGAACGAGCGAACTGTCTTCACGACGGCCGCATCATCCGGAAGCTTGGTGTCCTTGGTGGCGGCGGCATAGAGCGTGCCCAGCAGATTCTTCTTGAGTTCCTCGCGGGCTTTCAGCGCCTGCAACCGGTCCGCCTTGATCGCCTCGATCAGCATGTCTAATTCCTCCTGCTCGGCTCGGCTTCTTGCCACGACGGGTCGCGCGCGTCGCCGGCTTTGGAAAGGATCAGCCATGTCCCGTCGGCTCATCTCGTCGGGCTCTTCATTTGAGGCCGTGATCGGCTATTCGCGCGCGGTGGTCGACGGTGGCTGGGTATTCGTTGCGGGCACGACGGGGTTCGACTACCGTACCATGACCATCGACTCCGATGTCGCCACCCAGTGCGATCAGGCGCTGCGCAACATCGAGGAAGCTCTGCGAGAGGCCGAGGCCGCCATGACCGATCTGGTCCGGGTACGCTACATCCTGCCGGACGCCGCCGACTTCCCGGCCTGCTGGCCGGTGCTGCGCCACTGGCTGGAAACAATCCGGCCGGCCGCCACGATGCTACAAGCCGGGCTTGCCGATCCGCGCATGCGGATCGAGATCGAGGCCACGGCCCGGCTGCCGGCGGCTTGAGCCATTATCCGTTGCGGGAAGACGGCATTGGACCACGCGGCGCGTGGAGCCAGCCCTGGATCGGCGTGGCGGTGGTCTGCGCCGTCACGTCGCACGCCTCGCTCTGCAGCGCCCACGTCGTCACGTTCTGCGACATCCGGCACTCGGCGACGCGGTAGCCCTTGGGCGTACTGAGACATACCCGCTGACCCAATTCGTAGCTTTGCCCGTTGGCACGGCAGGCACATTTGATGTTTTCCCACCCGGGATAGGGCGGATGGGCCGGGTCGTGGGCCAGGGCTGGGGGTACCGCGAGCAATAGAGCCAGCTGCCATCTGCAGATCCAGCGACACATGACCGAGGCGGACATCGCAAATCTCCGGCGCTGCCTTGAACCACAGACAATCTGTAGAATGCTCCACTGGTAACATCTTGTCCATTGCGACCTGTACCAATTCAGCCAATGTCTGGCCGATGGGCACCGCTCAGACTATGAGCAGATCAATGCTTGCGGAATGCTTGAAATAACAATGCTCTCAACCAGATATTGATGATCCGTGGTCCAAGGATATTGGCAGTAGAGCTGATCGTCGTGCACTTAACGTTGGCTCAAGGGAAGGTTGCTTTCGACTGATTTCAGTGCGCATTGACAGTGTCGCATTTAATGGCTCATGAAGTGGTAGGCGGTCTGGGCGATAATTTTTCTGGCGTCTTGCTATTATTTCCGTAAATCTGCCGTTATGCCATAACGAGGCAAAGGCGTGCTCGGTCGGGCTGCGAGGGGGCAATCATGCGACGCACGGTTGGCTGGCGGGCTCTATTCACCATGACGGCCGTGGCAGCTGCGGCACTGCTTGGGCCCTGGCCCGCGGTCGCGACCGACACCGATCAAGCAGCCCTGCCGGAGACAATCGACGATTTGCCGAACCCGCCCGAACTGGTCAGCAAGGGAGGCGTTCTGAAGGGGACGCTGACCGTCGCCCCGGCCAAGGTCAAGGTGCGTGGCCGCACGGTCGTCAGCAATGTCATCAATGGGAGCTTTGTCGCTCCGACGCTGCGTGTCCGACGCGGCGATACCATCAAGCTCGAGGCGGTGAATCGCATCGCCAAGGCGCAGGTGGCGATCGACGGGCCGCAGCCCACCAATATCCACTATCACGGCATGGATGTGTCGCCGATCCCGCCCGGTGACAGTGTGTTCATCCGCATCGAGCCGAAGAAAGACTTCCGCTACGGCGTCTACATCCCGACAGACCATCCGCAAGGCCTGCACTGGTACCATGCCCACGTCCATCATTTCGTCGAGGATCAGATTACCTCCGGCGTCTCCGGGATGCTGATCGTCGACGGGTTCATTGAGGACCAGTACCCGGAGCTGAAGGGCCTGCGGCAGCGGGTGATGGATCTGAAGGACCTAACCTTTCCCGGCTTCAAGGACGGCCAGGCCCGGCCAAAGTCGCTGAATGGCTATGCCAACCCGCCCATCCGCAGCCGGCCGGGCCAATTCCAGGTCTGGGAGATCGGCAATCTCGGCGCCGATGCCATGTTCGACCTGGCCCTCGCCGGGCACACGTTCTGGGTCATCGAGCGCGACGGCAACCTGCTGTTGAAGCCGGTGCAGCAGAGTCATCTGTTTCTGCCGCCCGGCGCGCGTGCCACGGTCGTGGTCGAGGCTTCCGACACCCCGGGCCGCTATCCCTTGCGTTCCCTCAACGTCGACACCGGACCCCAGGGCGATCCAAACCCCAATGTTCTGATCGGCACCTTCATCGTCGATGGCAAGCCTGCCGGTGGCGGCGGAGCAATCCTGGCGCGGCTGCGCAAAGGTCCGGTCGACAAGGCCGGGATCCAGCCGAGCCCGATCGAGCTTAGCAAGGCAAAGATCAGCCGCACGCGCTACGTCGACTTTTCCGAGACGGCCAACGGCGACACGTTCTTCATCAACAACAAGACCTACAACGAGAACCGGGTCGACACGACCGTCCGTCTCGGCGAGACGGAGCGCTGGATCGTCCGCAATTTCTCGGGCGAGATGCATGTCTTCCACCTGCACCAGACCGAGTTCCTGGTCGACAAGTTCTCCGGCACCCCGGACCAGACGCTGGGTCTGGGGATGCGCGACGTGATCAACATCCCTTATGCCAAAGGCGGCAAGCCCGGCGTGGCCGAGCTCATCATCCCCTTCACCAACCCCGTCATGGTCGGCGAGTTCGTCTACCACTGCCACATCGTCGGGCATGAGGATGCCGGGATGATGGCCAACATCTCCGTGCTGCCGAAGAAGACCCTGGCCGAGGACGCCTGGGACCGGATGACCCAGCTTGCCGGCATGGACGTGCCGTCACCCTGGCCGTCGGCCCGGGCTGGCGAGAGCGAGCAGGCGCTGCTGGCGGAGCTCAACGCCAGCATCTGCCGGCCGAAGCTGGAGGAGGCACCCATCGCGCGGTAGCGTCGGCGCTGCCGGCAGCGTCACTTCGTCGGTTTGAGCCAGACAGAGCCGGCGAGGAAATGGCCGTCCTCCTGCAGGTCGGTCCATTCCTGCAGCTTTAGCAGGGGCCCCAGTTCTGCCTCGAGCACTTGGCGGTCGAGGCAGAACTCGAGTGGGAAGCCATGCCGTTCGTGCTGCCCCGGTGCGAACGAGCATAACAGCATCTGCCCGCCGGGCCGTAGCGCTGCAACCAACCCAGGCCATTGTGATGCAGACGGCCGGTATCGCAGCACCACGACAAGGTCGAACGGGCCAAGGCCGCTCAAAGCCGTCGGTTCATCCAGATCGGCCACCCGGGTCACAATGCTCAATCCCCGACTCGACGCGCTTCGCGTCAACATCATGACGGCCGTGGCGGAGATATCGACCGCGCTGACGGCAAATCCATGCACCGCGAGCCAGAGCGCATTCCGGCCGTCACCAGCGGCCACGTCAAGAACGGACCCGGGGGGTAGGGATGCCGCCTTTTGGACCAGGAACCGCTCGGGCTCGCCGGCGTCGCCGGCACGTGCCTGCCAGCGCGCCTCCCATTTGGCCCGATCGCTACCGCTCACGCGGGTGTCAGCTGTGGCGTCAACCAGGTCTTGAGCTGCCCCAGCGGCATGGCTCCGGCAACGCGCGCCACCTCGCTGCCGCCTCGGAACAGGATCAGGGTCGGGATGCTACGGATCCCGTAGCGTGCTGCCACCTCGGGCACGGCGTCGGTATCGAGCTTGGCGATCCTGAGCTGCGGCTCCAGTTCCCGCGCCGCCGATTGCAGTACTGGTGCCATCGCCTTGCACGGCCCGCACCAGATGGCCCAGAAGTCCACCAGCAGCGGCACGCCATCCTCGCGCAGGTGCCGGTCGAAGCTCGCCGCCGTCAGTTCGATCGGCTGCCCCTGGAACAGGGGCTGACCGCACTTGCCGCACTTTGCGGCCGCGGCCGGACGCTCGCGCGGCACCCGGTTCACGGTGGCGCAGGTGGGGCAGACGAGATGGTAGCCAGTGCTCATCAGGTTCATCCGAACGAACGGTACCAGCCTTCAGATAGGCATGGTGCCGGCAAATACAGTACCGCCGAGCGCCAAGTTGCATCTTGCGGCCAAGCCGCGGTAGCGGGAGAACACGGCGGCTCGGGCCGGCAGCCGCTGCCCGATCCAGGGAGGGAAGCAGCGCCGTGAAAAAGATCGTCACCCTGGGCGAGATTCTGGTCGAGCTCATGGCCGAGGAGCCCGGCCAGGGCTTTCGCGAGCCCCTGCGGCTGGTAGGCCCCTACCCGAGCGGGGCACCTGCTATCTTCATCGATCAGGTGGCGAAGCTGGGCCAGCCCTGTGGCATGATCAGCTGTGTCGGCGACGACGATTTCGGCTGGCTCAACATCGAGCGGCTGCGCGGCGATGGGGTCGACGTCTCGGCCATCCGGGTTCACCCGGATCAGGTCACCGGCAGCGCCTTCGTCCGCTATCGGCCGGACGGCGAGCGCGACTTCGTCTTCAACATCAAGCACTCCGCCAGTGGGCACACGGCGCTGACCGACGCCGCCATCGATCTGCTGGGGGATTGCAGCCACTTCCACGTCATGGGCTCGTCCCTGGCCTCTGCCCGGGTCATCGGGGAGATCAAGCGCGCCATCGTCATGGTCAAGGCCAAAGGTGGCACGGTCTCCTTCGACCCCAACGTGCGCAAGGAGATGCTGGCGCTGCCGGAGATGCGGGCGGCGCTGGAATTCATGCTGCGCTCTTGCGACCTGTTCCTCCCCAGTGGCTCCGAACTGACGCTGCTCACCGAAGCCTGCACGGAGGAAGCGGCCATCCACGAGGTTCTGAGCTTCGGTGTGTCAGCGATCGTGGTGAAGCACGGGGCCCAAGGTGCGACCTACCACGACGCGTCCGGCGACGTCCACATCGCGGCCTTCCCGGCTCGGGAAGTCGACCCCACCGGGGCCGGAGACTGCTTCGGCGCCACTTTCGTCACCTGCCGCGCGCAAGGGCGCGGTGTGGTCGAATCGCTCCGCTATGCCAATGCCAGCGGTGCCTTGGCGGTGGGGGTGCGTGGCCCGATGGAGGGCACCTCGACCTTCGCGGAGCTCGATGCCTTGATATCCGCTGCGGGAGCACGGCCATGAACGACGTCCATCCCCTGGCCGCCCTGGCGCCGGAGCGCGCCGCCGGCCACGCCCACGGAATCACCTCGGTCTGCTCCGCGCATCCGCTGGTCATCGAGGCGGCACTGCTCCAAGCGGAGGCCGACGGCACGCCGGCACTGATCGAGGCGACGTGCAATCAGGTCAACCAGGAAGGCGGCTATACCGGCATGACGCCGGCCGACTTCCGCGACGCCGTCTTTGCCATAGCGGACCGGGTGGAGTTCGCTCGCGATCGGATCATCCTGGGCGGCGACCATCTCGGCCCCAATCCATGGAAGGATCTCGAGGCCGAAGAGGCGCTGCAGCGGGCCGAGGTGATGGTCGAGGCGTTCGTCGCCGCCGGCTATGTCAAGATTCACCTCGATACCAGCATGGGCTGTGCCGGCGAGCCCCTCGCACTGGCGGATGGGGATACTGCTGCGCGGGCCGCCCGTCTCGCCCGGGTAGCCGAAGACACGGCGTCCAGGGCAGGATTGCCGGCCCCGTTCTACATCATCGGCACCGAGGTCCCGACGCCCGGTGGTGCGCTCGAGGCGATCGACCATATGGTGGTCACGTCGCCAACGGCTGCCGCCCGCACCTACGACGTGCATCGGGAGGCCTTCGCCGTGTTGGGGCTCGAGGCGGCACTGGAGCGGGTGATCGCCCTTGTTGTCCAGCCTGGGGTCGAGTTCGGCCATGAGAATGTCGTGGTCTACGAGCCGCTGCGCGCTCGGGCGCTCAGCGCTGCCCTGGGTGGTCTGCCCGGCCTCGTGTTCGAGGCCCACTCCACCGACTATCAGCCTCCGGCGAGCCTTCAGGCCCTGGTGCAGCATGGCTTTGCCATCCTGAAGGTCGGCCCCGGCCTCACGTTCGCACTGCGTGAGGCGCTCTATGCGCTGGACCAGATCGCCCTGGCGCTCGACCCGACCTGGGCCAGGCACTCCCTGCCGGCGGCGATGGAGCGGGTGATGCTGGCCGACCCGCGTTACTGGCAGTCGCATTATCCTGGCACGTCTGTGGAGCAGCGTCTGCTCCGCCACTACAGTTACAGCGATCGTATCCGTTATTATTGGCCAGCGCCCGATGCCCAGACGGCGGTCGAACGGCTCCTTACCGATCTGACCGCCCGCCCAATACCCGAGACGCTGATCAGCCAGTTCCTGCCGACGCTCTACCCGCGGGTGATGGAAGGAACGGTGCAGCCGGTGCCGCGGGAGCTGATGATCGAGGCAGTGCGCGACGTGCTGCGCAACTACGCCGCCGCCTGCCGAGGGTAAGTCACGGCATGGCGGCAGCGCTTGCTGATCCGCAGTCGAGTGCTGGTGCGCGGCGGGGTTCACCCGGACGGTAATCGGTCATGAACACATGGCCGCCGATCCGTACTGTCCGCTTCAACGCCGCAAACCAGGGACACCGCTCCAGCTCCATCAACTCTGGATTGACGAAGTAGAGAGCATGGCCCGTCGGGTCCGGCTCGCGGCGGGGTGCTCGGGCCAGCTCATGGGCCATTGCAAACAGCCGACGGCTAGCGGGAGAGCGCAATTTCAGCACTTGCGGGATACTATAGCCCTCGGGATCGCGCACGACCTTCTGCAGCACCTCAGATTGCGCCACCGGCTGGAACTGCGCATATTGGGCGACCACGGCACAGGCATCATCGGGAAATCGCGGATCAGCCATGCGATTGCGTACGACATGGATGACTGCCGCCATGCCATCGGGTCCGTCGACTGCGGCTTCGGTATAGGCGATCAGGGCCAGACAGCGCACCTCGCGGCCGGAAATCCCCGTCGCTGACTGTGCAGGCGTGCTGTAGCCCGCAAGCGCCAGAGCCGCGAGTGCGAGACATCGAGAAGGCCAGTGATTGGCCGAAGGCATGCGTTCAAGACGACGGCCGCCTAGGCCAACTGCGCAAGATGATTTCACCTGCCTGACGGGCCTCCCGGGCTGCCTCGCGATGGCCTTCCTGCGCGGTGATGATGCTGCCCTTCATCAAAAAGTGCCAGGTGCGGGCGAAGCGCTCTACCTCGGCCAACCAGGCCTCGCTCGCCAAGTCTGCCAGAATTCTGCGGATTTCAGCCAGATGCGCTGCCGCCGCCAGCCGGATCGTGCTTCCCGGGGGCGACTCCAGGAGCACGTTGATGAAGGAGCAACCCTCGAAATCCGGCTCCTGGAACCACTGATCGAAGACGTCGAAGATCGCCAGCAGCCGTGCTTCCGGGTCCGCGGTACGCTCCTTGATGGCCGTCTCCAGCCATTGATACGTCCATTGGCTCTCGCGTTGAGCCAGAAACGCAAGGACGAGTTCCTCTTTCGACTGGAAGTGGCGATAGAGGCTCATCTTGGCGGTGCACGAGCGGGCGATCACGGTGTCGACGCCGACGGCGCCGACACCGTGTCGTGAAAACAGCTCGTATGCCGCGTCCAGAATGCGCTCGCGCGCGCCCGGCAACGCCTGCCGCGCCTCCTTGGCCGCCTTTTCCACCCGCGCCATGCTTACCTACCGTTTCTCGGGAGCACGCTGCTCCCGAGCAATACATGCCATCAACGCCTAGCGGCCAAGCGTAGCACAGCCGCCCCGGCGGATTACAGTCATCGAGACCCACAAGTTTGTACGCTACCGTACAGAGTGAAATGAAACATTACACCAGTCTGACGCGCCTACAGCAGCCGAGTCAATTTGAGGTCAAAATGCTGAGTGTAAGACGATAGTGTTTTAGTTGGGCGCGATCCCTTTTTCGTTCCAAGTTTCATGTGCCGGTACCGAGACCATAATTTGGTACTTAGAGCGCCTAACAAAACTTGGAACCCGTATCGGGCGCATAGGGTTGGTTGGGCATGGCCAGACCTCTACTTCCCGACGCCTTGTGGGCCGAGCTCGAGCCCTTGTTGCCACCGCCGCCGCCGCGCCCGAAGGGTGGGCGGCCGCGGCTTCCCGACCGGGCCGTGCTCACGGGCATCCTGTTCGTGCTCCGGTCCGGCCTGCCTTGGGAGATGCTGCCCCGGGAGATGGGCTGCGGCTCGGGCATGACCTGCTGGCGCCGCGTGCGCGACTGGCAGCAGGCGGGGGTCTGGGCACGGCTGCATCGCGTCCTGCTCGATCGGCTCGGCCGGGCCAACGCGATCGACTGGCGCCGGTGCTCGCTCGATGCGGCGAGCGTCCCGGCAAAAAGGGGGGCGAACGCACCGGCCCGAACCCGACCGATCGCGGCAGGCCGGGCAGCAAGCGCCACCAGCTCGTCGATGCCGGCGGCATTCCCCTCGCCGTTGCCCTGACCCCAGCCAACGTCCACGACAGCCGGATGCTGGAGCCGGTGCTCGACGCGGTGGCGCCGATCCGCCAATGCCGGGGTCCGCCCCGCCGACGACCGGGCAAGCTGCACGCCGACAAGGCCGACGATTTTCCGCGCTGCCGCCGGGCCTGCCGCGAGCGCCGCATCGTCCCACGCATCGCCAGACGCGGCCTCGACACCAGCGAGCGCCTCGGCCGGCACCGCTGGGTGGTCGAGCGAACCTTCGCCTGGTTCGCCCGTTTCCGCCGCCTCGTCGTCCGCTACGAGCGACGAGCCGACATCTTCGAAGCCTTCCACCATCTCGCCACCGCCATGATCTGCTGCAAATTCATCGAGCGATGGTTCTGTTAGGCGCTCTTAGCGCGCACGTCGCAGGCCGAAGCCGCGAATCGCCTGCGAGATCGTTGCCTCGACACTCGCCGGCGAGGCGTAGAGCGCGGTAAACACCGGCTCCCGCTGGCGCTGACGCGACGCGGTCAAGGCTAAATGCTGATCCCTGGTCCGAAAGGTCATCAGGCTGCATTGCGCGTTTGACCCGGCACAGACCACACGGCAAGCGCAAGCGCCGCATACCTTGCGCGAGAACTTCAACTTGATCACCGCGGTCGAGCGATTGTCGATCGCCTTGGTCCAGCTACTGCTGCAGGCTCCCATGGGACAGATCATGCGCTGCTGCTTCCAATCGATGGCAAATGCCTCGGCAGCAAACCCGGTCTTGGCCTTGGCCAGCCAGCGCAGGTCACGGCGGACCGGGCCAATCCGTTCGATATCAAACCGCTGTGCGGACTCGACCAGGATGCCGGCATCAAGTTAGCCGGTGTCGACCAGATGCTGCGCGGGCGGCAGACCCTTGTCTACCAGAGCCGCGTGCGTTGGCAGCGTCACTTGGGCGGCGGCGGCAGAAGCTGCTGATGTCTGCACGTGGGTGATAACCTGCGTCGCAACTCTCGGTCAGATGCGTCTTGTAGCCTACCCAAGAAGTCGCCCCCTTACGTGTAGGGCGACGACTGATGTTGCCAAGATATCGCTGCTAGCGGCATGACCGGCGTCCACATTCTGTTCCCGTCTAGGCTCTGTTGACAAAAGGGATTTCCAGAACACTTCTGGCGTGATCCAACGCTGTTCATGGCGGAGATCAGCGGATGCGTGGCGATCTGACGGACGAGGAATGGGCGATCATCGGTGATTTGCTGCCGGCCGAGCGTGGCCGGTGGGCACGTCCCGCGC